>JADHOK010000046.1 GCA_016779015.1 PS1 clade bacterium
CATGCCTATGAGATTATGGCCACTGACGCGATTGCGCGTTATCACCGTTTGAACGGCGAAAATGTGTATTTTTCGACCGGCACTGATGATCACGGGCAGAAAATGCTGCAAACGGCGCGCGAGCAGGGCAAAACCGCCCAGCTATTGGCCGATGAGCTGACGCCGGCCTTTCGCGACATGGCGACGGCATTGAACTGCAGTCACGATGATTTTATTCGCACTTCCGAGCCGCGCCATCACGCCTCAGTCAGCGATTTATGGCAGCGCATTGCCGGTAATGGCCGCGATGACATTTATAAAGACAGCTATAAAGGCTGGTATTCGGTGCGTGACGAGGCGTTTTATGCCGAGGACGAGTTGATCGAGGGCGCAGATGGCGAGAAATTATCGCCGCAAGGTACGCCCGTGGAATGGCTGGAGGAAGACAGTTATTTTTTCCGTCTTTCGGCCTATGAGGATAGATTGCTGGCGCATTTCGAGGCGCATCCTGACTTTCTGATGCCGCAAAGCCGCCGCAACGAGATTGTTTCGTTCATCAAAGGTGGGTTGAAAGACCTGTCGATTTCGCGCTCTGCGTTTGATTGGGGCGTGCCGGTGCCGGGCGATGATAAGCACGTCATGTATGTGTGGATGGACGCGCTGACCAATTATCTAAGCGTTCTGGGTTTTCCTAACCGTGACGGCCGTTATGCCGATTTTTGGCCGTGTAATCTACACGTTATCGGCAAGGATATCACGCGTTTCCATACGATTTACTGGCCGGCTTTTTTGATGGCGGCCGACCTGCCGCTGCCGCAGCAAGTGTTCGCGCACGGCTTTTTGACCGTTAAAGGCGAGAAAATGTCGAAATCGCTCGGCAATGTGTTGGACCCCATGGTGCTGGCCGAACATTACGGCGTCGATGCACTGCGCTATTTCTTTTTGCGCGAAGTGCCGTTTGGCCGCGATGGTAGCTTTTCCGACGAGGCGATTGTCAATCGGGTCAATGCCGATCTGGCCAATGATATTGGCAATCTGGCGCAGCGCAGCCTGTCGATGATTGCCAAGAATTGTGAAGCGGCCCTGCCGCAACCGCAAGAATTTAGCGCTGAGGACGAGGCGGTGCTGGCGCTGTTTGACGGCCTGAAGGCGCGCGCCGATGCCGCTATGCAGGGCCATGAATTACACAATTACCTCACTCTGGTGATGGAAGCTGTGTCGGAAGCCAATCGCTATTTTGCGGCTGAGGAACCATGGGCGCTGAAAAAAGACAATCCGGCGCGCATGGGCACGGTGCTTTACATCACCGCCGAGCTGGTGCGCCAAGCTGCAATTCTGTTGCAGCCGGTCATCCCCGACGGGGCGGCAAAACTGCTCGATTTGCTGGCGGTCGATAAAGGAAAACGCGATTTTGCCGCGCTCGGCGCTGAAAATCGCTTGGCCCCCGGCATGGCTTTGCCAACGCCGCAGGGCGTATTTCCGAGACTTTCGCCTATGGAAGAGCCCGGGGAAACGGCCGCTGACGCTTAAACTGTTGCAGCTTTGCAACATTTTGCTAGGTGCGGCCCCTTAAAATGGTTATTCTCTTGCTATGTGTATGGCGCAAATCGCACATCTATATGCGGTGGGCGAATAAGGGAGTGGCATATGAATGTCCTTCGGCTCACTGGCGTATTTAGGAAGCCGCGAACAATGTTCAGCCGTTTCCGGCTGACGGAAGTATCTCGATTTCTATCGGTGCTTTTCGCTGTGCTTGGCATTGCCATGGGCATTGGCACTTATTTGGTGCTGACCAATAACACGCCTATCGCCACCAATCCGCGCATACTCTGGACGCTTCTATCGGCCAATATTTTTGTCATTGGCGGTCTGGTGTTGGTGCTGGGCGGACAAATGCTGCGGATGCGGCGGCGTCAACGCGCCGGGCTTGCCGGAGCGCGTCTGCACGGCCGGATGATTGCGCTGTTTTCGACCATTGCGATTTTGCCGGCCATATTGGTTGCGGTGTTTGCTTTTGTGACGCTTGACCGCGGGCTGGATTATTGGTTCTCGACGCGCACCAAAACGATTATTGAAAACACCTCCGCCGTGGCCAATGCCTATCTGGCCGAACAACGCGACCGACTGCGCGGTGATTTGAGCATTATGGCGCGCGATTTATCGAGCGCGCGCGAGGTGATGGAAAACGACCCGAGGCGCTTTCAGAAATACCTCAGCGCGCAAGCGACGCTGCGCGATATGCAACAAGCTCTGCTGGTCAACAGCAAGGGTGATGTGCTGATGGCGGCGACGCCGGAGACCACTATTCTCACCATATTGCCGCCCGAAGATGCTTTTGTTGCGGCGCGCGACAACACCCTCATCATCACCGCGATGGAGACCAGTCAGGTTCTGGCGTTGCGCAAGATTGTAGGTGTTGACGACACTTACCTCTATTCGGCGCGGCTGATGATGCCGAGCGTCACCGAGCAGCTTATCCGCACCGATGCGGCGGTGCGCGATTACGCGGCGATGGAAACGCGACGCTTTGAAACCCAGTTCACCTTTGCGCTGGTTTACATCATTCTGACGCTGGTCATTTTGCTGTCGGCGATTTGGTTGGGTTTGTCTCTGGCCGACCGATTGGTAACCCCCATTGGGCGGCTTATTCGAATGACGCGGCGACTGGGTGAGGGCGACCTCACGGCCCGCGTCGAGACCAAAAGCCTGCGCGGCAATGATGAGATTGAGCAATTGGCCGAGACCTTTAATGAGATGGCCGAGCGAATTGGAGCGCAGCAAAAAGACCTTATTGCGACCCATGCCGACCTCGATGAGCGCAACCGCTTCAGCGCAGCGGTGCTGGATGGTGTGACGTCCGGCGTCGTCGGTGTCGACGAAAACGGCATTATCAACCACGCCAATGATGTCGCCGGTGCGCTTTATAAACTGCCGGCCGACGCGTTGATTGGCAAGCCATTGGCACGCGCCATGCCGGAGTTTACGGGGTTGTTGGATGCGCTGAAGGCGCAGCCGAAACGGCGCGCTTCTACGGAGTTCAATATCAACAATCCGGCGATGAACGGCCATATTATTCGTGCCTCGGCGCAGATGACGCAAAAGACGCCCGGCGGGCAGGGCGGTGCGATTATCACCTTTGACGATATTACTGACCTGCTGACGGCGCAGCGCAATGCCGCCTGGTCGGATATTGCGCGGCGCATTGCCCATGAGATTAAAAATCCGCTTACGCCGATCCAGCTTTCGGCCGAGCGTCTGCAATCGCGCTATGGCAAAGCCGGGCAGAGGCCTGATGAAGAAGATGACAATATTTTCCGCCAATGCACCGAGACGATTATTCGGCAGGTTGAGGATATCGGCAAAATGGTTGACGAGTTTGCCTCCTTTGCGCGCATGCCCTCGGCGCGCATGGATAAGGTCAATCTGGCCGATGTGATTTCTGAAACCGTGTTGCTGCAGCGCGTGGCGCATGGCGATATCAACTATTCGGTTGGCCGCGTGCCCGACGTCAATCTGGTCGGCGACCGCCGCCTGATTGCGCAAGCGCTGACCAATATTTTGAAGAATGCCGAGGAAGCGATACGCCGCACCGATGGTGAAAAGCGCATTGAGGTTTTGGTTGAGCAGCGCGATGGCGAGGTCAGTCTCGCTGTCGCCGATAGCGGTCCCGGTTGGCCACGGGAAAATCGTTACGACTTGCTGGAGCCCTATAACACCTCGCGCGAGCAGGGGACCGGGCTTGGTTTGTCGATTGTGAAAAAGATTGTTGATGATCACGGAGGGCAGCTCATTTTGAGTGATGCGCCGTGGTGTGCGTCTGGCGGAACCGGCGCAGTGCTGCAAATGGTGTTGCCATTGCAGCCTCCTGAAATGGTGGGCAAATCCAAATTGGTAAAGGAATTATGATGTTTGGAGATGTGTTAATCGTTGATGATGAGCGAGATATTTGCAACTTGGTTGCGGGTGTACTCGAGGATGAGGGGTATGAAGCCCGCATTGCGCAGGATAGCGATAGTGCTTTGCGCGAAATTACCCGCCGCTGTCCGGCTATGGTGTTGTTGGATGTCTGGCTGCAGGGCAGTCGGCTCGACGGGTTGGAGATTTTGAGTATTCTGCGCGAGCGTTACCCCAATTTGCCGGTGGTCATTATTTCCGGTCACGGCAATATCGATACGGCGGTTACCGCCATTCGTGCCGGTGCTTATGACTATATCGAAAAGCCGTTTAAATCTGACAAGCTGCTGGTGACGGTGGCGCGCGCCATTGAAGCGGCGCGGCTACAACGCGAAAATGCCGAGCTGAAACGCCGCGCCAATGAGCAATTGACCCTCATTGGTCAGGCCTCGGCAATGGAGCAGTTGACCACCAAAATCGAAAAGCTAGCACAGACCAAAAGCCGGGTGATGATTGTCGGCCCGTCGGGGTCGGGCAAGGAAGCGGCGGCGCATCAATTGCACGCACGCTCGCCGCGCGCGACCGGCAATTTCGTTTCGGTGCATACCGCCATGCTGGGCAATGATGTGGACCAAATTGACCGCATGTTGTTCGGCACTGAAGACAAAGGCCATATCGAACCGGGGCTGTTTGAGCAGTCGCATGGCGGCACGCTGTATCTCGACGAGATTTGCAGCTTTCCGGTGCGTCAACAAAAAGCCATTTTGAAGATGCTTCTGGAAGGCGGCATCACCCGCGTCGGTGGCGGCGATTTGGTGCCGATTGATGCGCGCATTTTGTCGTCGTGCAGCGGCGATCCGAAAAAGCTCATTGCCGATGGAGCGTTGCGCGAGGATTTGTATCACCGCCTCAATGTGATGACGCTGGATGTGCCGGGCCTCAATAAAAGACGCGATGATATTCCTTATCTGGTCGATCATTTCGTTCGCATGTTGGCGGCACAAATGAACATGCCGGTGCGCGAGGCCGGCAATGATGTGATTGCGGTGCTGCAATCGCATAACTGGCCGGGCAATGTGCGCCAATTGCGTAATTGCATTGAGCATATGATGCTGACCAGCCATGCGATGGGCAGTGAGACGTTGACCATTGACCATTTGCCGAAGGAGATTTTGAGCGATACTGATGTCGCTGAGAATGTCGGTCAGTCGCAGCATATCATGTCACTGCCTTTGCGCGATGCGCGCGAATGTTTTGAGCGTGATTATCTGGTGGCGCAAATCGAGCGGTTTTCAGGCAATATTTCGCGCACAGCGGAATTTGTCGGTATGGAACGCTCGGCTTTGCACCGCAAAATGAAATCCCTTGGAATATCCGGGGGTAATCATGCTAAAAACCATGCTTAACGCCTGACGAAGGGCGAGACAAAAGAGGGACGCATGAAAGTCATTGTGTGTGGAGCCGGACAGGTCGGCTTCGGCATTGCGCGACATCTGGCCGGAGAAGGCAATGATGTCACTGTGGTTGACCGCGAAGCGTCCCTGATGCAGCGCATCACGGATACGCTGGACGTGCGCCCGATTTTGGGGCACGGAGGCCATCCGGACGTATTGGAACAAGCAGGCGCGGCGGACGCCGATGTTCTGATAGCTGTCACCGCTTCTGATGAGGTCAATATGGTCGCTTGTCATGCGGCCAAGACGCTGTTCAAAAAACCTAAAACCATCGCCCGCGTGCGCGACCGCAATTATGTGCAAGCGCGCTGGCGTGAGCTGTTCAACAAGGACGGCATTCCCATTGATGTGATTATTTCCCCCGAGGTCGAAGTCGGCACGGCAGTGATGCGCCGTCTGGCGCTGCCCGGCGCGTTTGACAGTTCGAGTTTTGCCGACGGTGCGGCCGAGATGATAGGCATCGCCATTGGCGAGGATTGTCCGGTTATCGACACACCGCTCAACCAGTTGACCGGCCTGTTTCCCGATTTGCAGGCGATTGTTGTCGGCTTGCGGCGCAATGGCAAAGTTTATGTGCCCGATTTCGACGATACGATTCAGGCCGATGATGAGGCGTTTTTGGTTACCGCTTCCAGCGATACCGAGCGGACGCTGAAGATTTTCGGCCATGAGGAGCGCGAGGCGCGCCGCATCGTCATGGTGGGCGGCGGCAATATTGGCTATCAAGTCGCCAAAGCGCTGGAGGAGCAAGCCGGCCGTTATTCGCTGAGCCTGATTGAGGCCGATGCCGACCGAGCGCGCATGGTGGCTGAAAAGCTTAGCCGCTCGATCGTGCTGCAGGGCAGTGGGCTGTCGCCCGAATTGCTGGCCGAAGCGGGTATTCGCCAAGCCGATTTGGTGCTGGCGCTGACCAATGATGACCAAGTCAATATTCTGACCAATATGCTGGCGCTGCAAGAGGGCTGCCAACGCGGCTTGTGTCTGATTAATGATAACAGCTTCCAAAACCTGGCCGGCGATTTCGGCATGGAGGTTTCCATCAATCCGCGCGCTATTACCGTTTCTTCGGTGTTGCGTCATGTGCGGCTTGGCAATGTGCTGGAAGTGCATACGCTGAGCGATGAATCGGCTGAGATGATTGAAGCGGAGATTCTCGATGGCGCGCCGATAAGCGGCAGCAAGCTGCGCGATTTGGATATGGGTGCGGCCATGCGGGTCGGTGCCGTGTATCGTAAAGGCAAGCTGATTATGCCGCGCGGTGGCACTGAATTTAAGCCCGGTGACCGCGTGATTATGTTCGTCACTGCTGAGGGCATTGAGCAATTTGAAAGCCTGCTGCAGAGCAAAGAAAAGAAATAGCCCATGCAATTAGGGACCATCCTTTTCACTCTGGGTTATGGCGGTTGCATGATAGCCCTCTTGATGCTGGTGCCTTGGCTCGCCAGTTTGGTCGATGCCGATTTTACCCATGCCGGTAATTTTACAATCGGGCTGATGTTGACCACTTTCATCTCCGGCGCATTATTGCTGAGCGGCTATTCCAGTCGTCGTCACCGCGCCAATGGCATGGAGCTGCTGCTCATTATGGTGCTGTTCTGGACGCTCTTGCCGGCTATTGCCGCCATTCCTTTCATCGGCGCGACGCAAATTGATGGTCTGGTGGCCGCTTATTTCGAAGCGGTGTCAGCGCTAACCACATCGGGCGGCTCGATACTGGCTGTGCCGGAAGCCGAGACCGCGCCGATATTGCTGTGGCGCGCTGCACTGAGTTGGCTTGGCGGGCTGTGGACGTTGGTGTTTGCGGTTGCCGTGTTGGCTCCGTTTGGCATTGGTGGCATCACGCTGATTGGCAGTCCGCTTTTGCAACACGACGAGGACGCGCCGCTTTCCTCGCGCCTCGGGCGCCCGCTGCGGCTTATCTTGCCGGTCTATTTAATGTTTACCGGTCTGGGCGTTGCCGGTTTGGCGCTTTCGGGCAGCCCGATGACGGAAGCTTTCTGTCTGGCGCTATCGGCAATTTCGACCAGCGGCATGAGCGTTTATACGGCGAGCCTTGGCGATGTGTTGAGCCAGGGCGGGCAGGCGGTGATGGCGATATTGTGTTTTATCGGCTCCATCAGTGTGCCGATGCTGATGGTGCTGACGCTGGGGCGCGAGGCGCGCAGCAGTTTTCAAGCCGGCGAGATGCGAGTGTTTATTGCCCTGATACTCGGCTACACGCTGGTGACAATGCTCACCGTGCCCAATTCCGGCGGCATTGCCGTTCTGTGGCAGGCGGTAGCGTTGCACAGTACGGCGGGGTTTAATTTTATGCCCGGCGATGGGCTGGCGGCGTGGCCGCTGGTCTGGGTGATGGTGCCGGTACTGATCGGCGGCATGGCGCTGTCAACCAGCGGTGGCATTAAGGTTATGCGGGCAATTATTCTGGCCAAGGATTTGGGTAGCGAGTTGGGCAAGCTGTCATATCCGTCTTCCGTGCACCCGCTATCGCTGGAAGGACGGCATTTGCAAGACCGCGATTTCAACGCCGCTTGGGCGTTTACGGCGATTTTCATTTTGTTTGTGACACTGGGTGTGTTGCTGCTCGGTTTGTTCGGCACCGGTCTGGCCGATGCTTGGCCGATTGTGCTGGGGGCGCTGACCAACAGTCTGGCGATTGTCAGCCATCTCGATATGCCGCTTGGTTTTGCCGCAATGCCTGACGCTTTGCAAATCACCATCGCGCTGCTAATGATTGCCGGACGCATAGAATTGCTGATTTTGATGGTCCTATTTACGTCATCTTTTTGGCGTTATATGCGCTGACAGGAGTTGAGTGCGAATGAGCCGTATCGCTTATATTGACGGTGTTTACCAGCCGATGGACTTGCCGGGCATTCTGGTAGAAGACCGCGGCTATCAATTTGCCGATGGGGTGTATGAAGTATGCGCCATTCGCAATGGCAAATTGCTCGATGAAACGCGCCATCTCGACCGTCTAGATTATTCTTTGCAAGCGCTGAATATTCCCATGCCGATGTCGCGCGCCGCTCTTAAACAGGTGATGCGCGAAACGTTGCGCCGCAACCGCGTATCTGACGGCATTCTTTATATGCAAGTGTCGCGTGGTGTCGCGCCGCGCGAGCATATGTATGACGCCGATTTGAAGCCGGTTCTGGTCATCACGGCGCGGCCCATTGCGGCCGAGCGGCGGGCGCAAATTATGAGGAAGGGCATTTCGGCTATCTCTGTCCCCGACCAGCGTTGGGCGCGCTGCGATATCAAATCGATCAGCCTGCTGCCTAATGTGCTGGCGCGCCAGTCGGCCCGCAACGCCAAAGTGCAAGAAGCGTGGCAGATTGACGGGCAGGGCATGGTGACCGAGGGCGCGGCGACCAATGCGTGGATTGTCGATGCCAAGGGCGTACTGCGCACGCGCCCTGCCGACCATGAAATTCTGAACGGCATTGTGCGTCAGGTGCTGCTTGATTGCGTCGCCGAGCTTGGTCTCAAATTTGCAGAAAAACCGTTCTCTTTGTCCGAGGCGCTAGCGGCCAAGGAGTGTTTCTCAACCGCATCGACCATGTCGGTTTTTCCGGTGGTCAAGCTTGACGGCCAAAAAATCGGCAGCGGCAAGCCCGGTCCGGTCGCCAAAGCGCTGTCGGTGGCCTATGACACAGTCGAACAGGAAGTATTCTAAAAGTTGAAAAAGAACTAGGTTTCAAATGATAGTTGTGTCAAATTTGAAGCGTTAATGCGTCGCGGTACGGAGGATCGCGTCAATAAAGTAACAAGGCGGCACCTCCATCGCCTGCAGAATAAACTGGGTAAACCAATGTCATCAGTTAAAGACTCTCTTGAAGCCTCGTTTCTCGATCATGTGTGCGAACAAAAACTGGCGTTGACCATTTTTCTGGTCAATGGCGTTAAGTTGCAGGGCACTATCACCTGGGTGGACGCCACGTCCATGTTGCTGAGCCGCGAAGGTCATTCGCAGCTGGTGTATAAACACGCTATTTCGACAATTATGCCGAACAATCCGGTCGAAATCGCCGTCGCATAGCTTTATTTAGGCTCGCGACCGCGTTTTTCAGCCTGTTTGGCCTGTTGCCAAAATCCCTCGAGGTCATCGAGCGATAGCTGCTGCTTATCGCTTTGTTTCGCGAGCGCCTCTAAATACTTAAAACGACTGATGAATTTCTCATTGGTGCGGCGCACTGCGGCTTCCGGATCGATTTCCAAATGGCGCGCAATATTGGCCGCTACAAACAACAAATCGCCCAGCTCGTCCTCCATCGCATCAGCCGAACCGGAGGCCATTGCCTCGCGAATTTCTGCTATTTCTTCGTCTAATTTGTCAAAAACCGGCGCGATATCAGGCCAATCGAATTGGATGCGGGCGGCGCGGTTTTGAATCTTAACAGCCCGCGAGAGGCCGGGAAGGGCGAGGGGAATATCATCCATCAGGCTCTCGGCTTC
>JADHOK010000047.1 GCA_016779015.1 PS1 clade bacterium
TTATTCTTACTTCCGCTTTTTTCGCTATTTCCTCTGCCCGCCGCCGCGCAAACTGTCGATGAAACCATAAATCAATTCATGCAACCGCTGACCAATATGCTGTCGGCGTTTATCTTTTTCTCGGTGCCGGTGGGTGGCTCCGACCTGCCTTTGATTGTCGTTTGGCTCATCATTGCGGCGTTTTTCTTCACCTTTTATCTGAGTTTTATAAATCTGCGCGGTTTCGCTTTTGCCGTCAGCGTGGTGCGTGGCGCGCTGAGGAATGACAAACATGATGGCGAAATAAGCCATTTTCAGGCCCTAACGGCCGCCATGTCGGGGACGATTGGCGTCGGGAATATGGCCGGTGTTGCCATCACGGTGTCGCTGGGCGGGCCGGGGGCAATTTTCTGGCTCATTGTGGCGGGTTTGGTCGGGATGACGACAAAATTTGTCGAATGCACATTGGGCGTCAAATACCGCATTATCAACGCCGACGGCACTGTATCGGGCGGGCCGATGTATTATTTACGCGACGGGCTGGCCCAAAAGGGCATGGCCCGATTGGGTAAATATCTCGGCGGATTTTTCGCCGTCAGTATTGTCATTGGCTGCCTCGGCGTGGGCAATATGTTCCAGTCCAATCAGGCTTACGTGCAATTGGTCGAAGTAACCGGCGGCGCGACCAGCCCGCTAGTGGGTTATGGTTGGCTGGTTGGCTTGGCGCTGGCGCTGCTGGTGGGGCTGATTATTGTCGGCGGTATTCGTTCCATCGCCAATGTTACCGTGCGGTTGGTGCCGTTTATGGTGATCACTTATGTGGCGATGGCTTTAATGGTGTTGCTGCTCAACTTCACCGCCATACCGTCTGCCATTGCGCTTATTTTCTCCTCGGCTTTCACCATGCAAGGGGTCTCGGGCGGCTTTATCGGCATTATGATTTTGGGCTTTCAACGCGCCGCTTTTTCCAATGAGGCAGGCCTTGGCTCGGCCTCCATTGCCCACGCGGCCGTGCAAACAGATGAGCCTTTGAGCGAGGGGTTCGTCGGCTTGCTGGAGCCGTTTGTCGACACGGTTATCGTGTGCACGCTGACCGGTCTGGTGCTGGTTATCACCATGCCGACCGAGGCTTTGATGGGCAGCGGCTTGTCGGGCATTGAGCTGACCTCGGCGGCGTTTGAAGAGAACATGTCATGGGCCCCTGTGCCGCTGTCTTTTGTGGCCATGATATTTGCCTTCTCGACCATGCTGGCATGGGCTTATTACGGCATTAAAGGTTGGACGTATTTGTTTGGCGAAAGCAAAACCAAGGAAAAAACGTTTGGCGTGATTTTTTGCATTTTCATCGTCATCGGCGCTTCTATCAAGCTGGATACGGTGCTGGAATTTGCCGATGCGATGATTTTCATCATGGCCATTCCGAACCTTATCGGGCTGTATATTCTGGCCCCTGATGTGAAGAAAGATTTGGCCGCTTATATGCAAAAGCTGCAGACGCAACGCGCTTAAGGCGTGGCGCGGGCCGCGCCGAAAAACGCCTGCTGAACCCTCTCTTTATCCCTCTGCTTATTCCTCTGTTTATCCCTCTCTTTCGCGCGGCTGCGTTTTCGTTTAACTTGCGCGCATGTCAGACAATGAATTAATTTTCCCCGACCTGCCCGGCATCGATATCACGCCTGTGCATCAGGGAAGCCGCAGCCCGATGGGGGCGAATATCGGCATGAATTATCTCGGCGTAGGCGATAAGCGCATTTGCACCGGCCTGAAATGGGACGCCGCACTGGTCGGCAATGCCGAGACCGGCGTGCTGCACGGCGGCGTGGTGACGGCGCTGATTGACGAGACGGCGGGCGGCGCGACAGTGCTGGCGACCGGGCATAAAGTCTCCGTCGCCACCATCGATTTGCGGGTCGATTATATGCGCCCGGCTGAGCCGCATAAGAACCTGTATTGCACGGCTTATATTTATCGCCTGACCGAGCGGGTGGCGTTTTTCAACGCCGAGGCGTTCCACGACGACCCCACCAAACCGATTGCGGTCGGCACCGGCACGTTCATGCTAGGGGCCAATGCAACGGTGCCGGATATTCTCGGCAGTCCTTTTAAGGAGCCCAATAATGCATGACGCTGAATTGGTTAAAGCCTTTCTGGCTGCCATCCCCTATGCGCAGAAATTGGGCGTGACGGCAGCGTTGGGTGATGATGGGCGGGTGACCTGCACCATGCCGTTCAATGATAATCATATCGGCAATAAGCAATTGCCGGCGTTGCATGGCGGCAGTCTGGCAAGCTTTTTGGAAATCACCGCTATTTTGGAGCTGGCCCGCCAACGAGCGGCCATTCAACAAGTCGACAGCGTTGAGGCGGCGCACAGCGCAGTGCCGCTGCCGGTCAATGTGACGGTGCAATATTTGCGCAGCGCCGGGGCCTTGCCATGCACCGCCGAGGCCACGGTTTTGAAAATCGGCCGCCGCACCAGCACGGTTTTCGCGCAAGTCTGGCAAGACGATGCCGCAAAACCCGTCACCTCCATGACCGGCGTGTTTATCCAGCCAAAAGCATAAGCCGGATAATCGGGTCATTAAGGCTTGCCTCGTGCGGCTAAGCGGTTAGTGTTTTTCAAAACAGGAGATAACCATGAGCGATGAACAACAAGCCCCCGAAAATCAGGACGAATATGTGCCGCCCAAAATCTGGGAATGGAACCAGGAAAGCGGTGGCCGCTTTGCCAATATCAACCGACCGATTGCCGGTGCGACGCATGATAAAGAATTGCCGATCGGCAACCACCCAATTCAGCTTTACTCGCTGGGCACGCCCAATGGCGTGAAAGTGACGGTGATGCTGGAGGAGCTGCTGGCGCTGGGTAACGAAGGCGCAGAATATGATGCTTGGCTCATCAATATTGGTGAGGGCGACCAGTTCGGTTCGGGCTTTGTCGATATCAATCCAAACTCGAAAATTCCCGCGATGATGGACCGCAGCGGCAAACAGCCGATAAGGTTGTTTGAGAGCGCCTCCATGCTGGTGCATTTGTCTGAAAAATTCGGCGAATTTATGCCCAAAGACGGCCAAGCGCGGGCCGAGGCTTATAGCTGGCTGTTCTGGCAAATGGGCTCCGCGCCGTATTTGGGCGGCGGCTTTGGTCATTTTTACGCCTATGCGCCGTATAAAATGGAATATCCAATCAATCGTTTTGCCATGGAAGTGAAGCGGCAAATGGATGTGTTGGACCGCCATTTGGCCGATAATGAATTCCTTGCCGGTAGCGCGTACACCATTGCCGATATGGCCACCTGGCCGTGGTATGGCGCGCTGGCCTCGGGCCTGCTTTACGATTCAAAAGAGTTTCTGCAAGTGCACACTTACGAACATCTCAATCGATGGGCCAAGCAAATCGCTGAACGCCCTGCCGTGCAACGCGGGGCCATTGTCAATCGACCTTGGGGCGATAAATCGGCGCTGGAACGCCATAGCGCGGCCGATATTGATGCGGTGTTGAACGCTGATTAAAAAAAAGCCGGGTCCCAGACCCGGCTTTTTCATTTCGCTTAAACGCTAGGCCTTGAAGCGGCTATTTTTGCGGCTTGATGAGATATTTCTCGCCGGTTTTTTTCGGCATATAGCGCGCAATATTGGCCGGGTCGATGGCTTCCGACAGGCTCAGCTCATCAGTTATGTTGCTGGCAAAAGTCGTCTTAATTTCATTGGCGACTCGGGCCTGCAATTCGCCCATGCGCTCGAAGCCGATTTTTTGCAAGAACGGCGTCAGCAGCCAACCGCCAACCCCCCAATGCATGCCATAGCTCTGGCCCAACGTCACCGGACCTTGCGCCAGACGGCCATAAATATAGACCTGCTTGTGCTGGTCGGAGCCGTAAGTGTTGAGGCCTTTGGTGTTGCGGCTGAGCGCGCGCTCCATCGAAGACAGCAGCGTGTCGGCCATATCGCCCGCGCCAATGGCGTCAAATGCCAAAGTGGCTTCGGTTTCGGCCATGGCGTCCACCAGTTGCTCTTTGAAATCATCATCATTGGAATTGATGACATATTTGGCGCCGATATCTGTGAGGATTTTCGCCTGCTCGTCCGAACGAATAATGCAGATAAGCGGGATGTCTTCTTGCAAACACAGCTTCAGCACCATTTGTCCGAGATTGGACGCCGCCGCCGTGTGCACCATGGCTTTATGACCTTCGGCTTTCAGGGTCTCGATGAAACCGAGCGCGGTTAGCGGATTGACGTAAGACGATGCGGCTTCATTAGCGCTGGTATCATCTTTATGCGGCAGGCACATAAAGGCCGGCGCTTTGACGAATTGCTGATAACACTGGCCGGTGACCAGCGAGACCAGCTTGCCTTCCAAATGCTTGGCATTGGCCCCGGCGGCGATAACGCGGCCCGCACCTTCATTGCCGACCGGTAGGGTCTGGTCGAGGCGCGCGCGCATGGCTTCAACAAATTGTTCCGGTACCGGCGCGACCATTTTTTGTTCATTGCCCTCGGTCACCAGCTTGCCTTTGGAATAATCGGCAAAGCCCAGAAGCGGGAACATGTCGGACGGGTTGATCGGTGCGGATTCCATTTCGACGACGACCTCATCATCATTAGGGGTCGGCATCTCATTTTCGACGATGGATAAAATCAGCTCACCATCGGCGGTTGCGGTTGATACGATTTGGCGATTTACACTCATTTTTCTTCTCCTTCGAAAAGCGGTTACGGGCGCATGCCTGTAAGATATGGCCCGGGTGATTGACTTTGCATAGCAGCGATGGCGAGGCGCAACCAGCTAATTAATTTCGGCCGCGTCTCGCGCGGGTCGATAATCTCATGCACGGAAAGCCCCTCGGCACGCGGGAAAGGTGACTGGCTGGCCGCCAGCATATCTTCCAATTCTTTTTGCCGCGCTTGCGGGTCTTCGGCGGCAGCAATTTCGCGGGCGAAAGCGACCGCCACGCCGCCCTCCACCGGCAGCGCGCCGCTGGCGGCGCTCGGCCAACTCAGCACATAGCCGTCAGGGCCGAAATGCGCTTGCGCGGCGACGCCAAAAGCTTTCAGCACTTGTATGCTGGCCCATGGCACGCGGCTTTGCAGCACTGCCGAAATGGCGGCCGTGCCGTGGCGAATGGTTCCGGCTTGCTCGCTATCCGGGCCAATCATAAACCCCGGCTCATCGACAAAACTGACAATCGGCAGGTGGAAGCTGTTGCAGAAATCGGCAAAGCGACGCAGTTTTTGCGCCGCCGCCGCGGTCATGGCACCGGCATAATACATGCAATCATTGCCGATAACGCCGACGCTCTCGCCATCGAGGCGCGCCAGACCGGTAATCAGACTGGGGCCGTATTTGCGCGACATTTCAAAAAAGCTTGAGCCGTCCTGGTCTTTATCAACCACCGCTTCGATGATTTTGCGCATCTGAAACGGCTGGCGACGATTGGTCGGCACAATGGTTGCGAGACTGTCTTCGCAGCGATCGGCTTTATCCGTGCAAGCAATCTTTTCGGGATAGGCCCAGGCATTATCGGGCAGATAAGACAGGAAGCGGCGAATTTGCGCCATTGCGTCTTCTTCATCCTTTGCCAGATTATCGATCGCGCCGGAGGCCAGATGGACTTGCGGGCCGCCCAATTCTTCTTTGGTCATGTCATGGCCGAGCGCGCGTTTGACCACTTGCGGGCCGGCGATGAGAACGGCAGCGTTTTGGGTCATTATGGTGAAATGCGAAGCCACAAGGCGCGCCGCGGGCAGACCGGCGACCGGCCCCAAAGCCGCCGATGCGACCGGCACGGCGGACAGGGTCTCGGCCAGAGGCACAAAACGCGATTGGCTGAACACCGGCTCGCCGAGCGGGCGTCGGTTTTTCTCTTTATTGGTGCCGCCGACCGAGCCGCCGCCGCCTTCGTGCAAGCGGATGAGCGGCAGCTTATATTGCACTGCCAGCTTTTCCGTATAGACGCTTTTGCGTAAGCCCGCCGGATTGGGTGAGCCGCCGCGCACGGTGAAATCCTCGCCGCCGACAATCACTTTGCGGCCGTTAATCTCACCAAAACCGAGAATAAAATTGGCCGGCTGGAAATCCTTGAGCTGGCCTTTGTCGTCATATTCGGGGACGCCTGCGCCCTCGCCAATCTCATCAAAACTGTTTTTATCGAGCAGCATATCGACCCGCTCGCGAATGGTCAGGCGGCCTTTTTTGTGGTGCGTGGCCACCGCCTCTTTGCCGCCCTGCTGTTTGGCCAGCTTGCGGCGTTTTTTAATCTCATCAATTTCGCTGTCCCAGCTCATGGCACTCCCCCCGCGCCCTATTCGAGCGTCGCAATTATTTGGCCCTCTTCGATCATATCGCCCTCGGCAATATGCAACTGTTTCAGCGTGCCGGCTTGCGGAGCGACAATCGGGATTTCCATTTTCATGGATTCCAATATGACTATGACATCATCGACCGCCAAATCGGCGCCCGCTTCGGCAATGATTTTCCAAACGCTGCCGGCTATTTCACTCTTTACCTGCATGGATTTCCTCCGCCGCAAAGCCTAGCCAAAAGGCAGGGCGCTAGGCAAGCCCGCACTTTGCATGGTCGGGTGCATAAAACGCTGGCCAAGGGTATAGGGCGCTTTGTAAGCTGACGCCGTTTGGAGGGGGTTTCATGACCGAAGACAATCAACATTCAGATGAAGCGCAAGGCAAGACGCCGCGGCATATGGATAGCCGCATGGTGTTTGCCGCCGTCGCGCTTATCGCTTTTGTCTGGCTCAGCGTGTTCATCATCCTGCCAGGTGTCACCGGCAAGCCCGGCGTGGCGCAGCAAATGCAACAAGACTTGCAAGAGGGAAAGTCGAATGGGGCGCTTGACAGGTAAAATTCAAGGCAAGCCCGAACAGGGCAAGGTCACCTCATTGAGGCGTATCTGGCATGCCTTTTTGTTTTCGGTTGATGGGTAGCGTTTCATCATCGCCAATGAAGCAGCCTTTAAGCAGCAAGTGATTATCGGCGTTATATTATTCGCCATTGCTACCTATATCAGCGACAGCGTCGGCGAGATGACACTTCTGGTTCTGCCCGTCTTGGTGTGCTGGTTGATCGAAATTATCAATACCGCCATTGAAGCGGTGGCCGATGCCGTGTCAGAAGAATTTGATGCCAATATCAAAATCGCTAAAGACCTCGGCTCGCTGGCCGTTCTGACCGGCTACGTCATTCTGGCGTTTGTTTGGGGCGTTGTCTTATACGGCAAATTTTGAGGCGCGCTTATCTTTCATTAATTGCAACGTCGCTGTGGCCGGCAACAGCTTTGGAAGAAGAGCTTATTGGTGCCGGTTTAAGCTTGCGGCGTTAATCGCCAATGGTTTTCAGCGTGTATGTGAAATTAATGCTGGTGTCGGGCTCAATCGCGCCGATACGCGAATAATCGCGGTCGAAACTGATGGTCACCAATGTGCACTCATCCTCATAAGTGAAAGCGGCATTGGCGCGCACGTGCTCCTCGGTTTCGAGATTTTCACGCAAGCTGGCATCGAGCCGCCAGTGCTGCCCGATTTGCCAACCCAGCGTGCCGGTGGCTTCTTCCAATACGGCGCTGCCGCTGCTTTGTTGGCCCGCCTCGTAAAAGCTATGGCTCAGCCCAAAGTCGAGGTCTTTGAAGCCCAGCGTCATCGTGCTTTCGCTGCGCAATAACTCGCCCGCATCATCGGTAAAGCGGGCGCGTTGCGTCAGTGTCAGCGGCCCGGCATATATGGCCGCTTCGCTCAGCAGCGCCGAGCGGTTATCGCCGAAGCCGGAGCGGGCGCTGAAAGTTTCATCCGATAGGTTAAAAGACTGGCCGATAAAAAACCGCGTCGATAACCGGTCCATGAAATCAAGCTCATGGTCGAGACCGAGATTGATGCGACTGGCTTCGTCTTTCGGCGTTAACGGCTGAAACAACTGGCTGCGTGTCAGGTCGCGGGTCACGGCACCGATATGGGGGATGTCGTCGTAACCGGCATCGGCCTCCGCCAGCACCAATTGAATTTTGGGTGACAGGGTTTGACGGTCATGGCGCCCGATGCGCTGCAACGGATAGGCGATGGTGAGGGCGGTGCTGTTGGCGCTGAGGAGTGTGTCTACTTCTCTGGCCGTTTCGGCGCTGGGATCGTCCGCCGCGATAGAGAAATCATAGGCGTCGAGGGTCAGTCGGTTACTTGCCGACAGCACAAATCCGGCGCGCGTGGTGTGCCGCCACGACCAGTCCAACATGGACGATGCGCGGGTTTCATCGACATCCTGCTCGCGCCCGCTTTGGCTAATTCGATTGCTCACCAGCAAAGAGCCGCCGAGAACCTGCTGCGCAAAAACATATCGATGGGTCAGGGTCGGAAAAATCGTATTGACGGTAGCCGCGGTTTCCGCATTCAGCGTTTCGCGAAACTTATACCCCTCAATGCTGACGAAATGACGACCAAAGCTGCGATTGGCGCTCAGTCGGCTGGTCAGTCGCGTCGTGTCGGAAATTTTATAGCGGCGATAGAACAGGTCATCAGAGGCATCTTGCAGGGCAAAGCCCAGCGACCAGTCGCCGAGGCGGAATTGCCCGTCACCCAAAATGCCACCGCGTAGCTCGCGTGATGTGTCCGCCGCTAGCAGGTTTCTGGGGCGGTGAATATATCCGGTCAGTTGATAGCTGCCGTTTTGCGTTAAGTGACGCCATTCGCCGGTCACAAACGGCTCTTGTTTTTCGCTGACGCGCGGCGTCAGGGTCAGGTCGTAATTCGACGCCAAATTGAAGAAATAGGGCACATTGACCGCCGCGCCGAAATCATTGGAACTGGCAAGGTTAGGGGTCAGAAAACCGCTGCGTTTTTCGACCTCCGGTCCGGCATGCGCCATATAGGGCAGGTAGAAAACCGGCAGGCCGTACACCTCCAGCCGCGGATGAGCGTAAAAAACGTTCTGCCCTTCGCGGTCATAAGTGATGCGCGCGGCGCGCAATTGCCATAACGGCTCAGCCTTCGGGTCCTCGCATTCGGGACAGCTTGTGTAAATCGCGTTATTGAGCCTGAGCGTCGACCCGTCGCGTTCGGCCGTATCAGCGCGCATACGCCAGCTTTCGGGCGAGGAGAAGCGCGTTTCGGTGAAGCTGCCTTTTTCCAACCGATTGTCGATAGTGCCACTGGCGGCACTCATTTTGTCGCCACTGGTTTCAACAAGGCTGAGCGCGCCGGGCACATTTAGCTGTTTTTTGTCGCGATTATAGGTCAGCGCCTCGCTTGACAAAACGCGCCCGTCCGACCGCGCTTCCACCGCGCCGGTCGCAGAGATGATGCCGCTTTCATCATCCACGATGATTTCGCGGGCATCCAGCGTCGCCGTTTGGGCACGGGCGGCGAGGGGCAGCATGACAAGCATCAGCAGACAGGTGAAATTTAAGGCACGCGAAATCATT
>JADHOK010000048.1 GCA_016779015.1 PS1 clade bacterium
CCCGTGCCATACAGCTTGTCGCCCAGCACCGGATGGCCGATATGCGCCATATGCACACGAATTTGGTGGGTCCGTCCGGTCTCCAGCTTGCACTCAATCAGGCTGACTTGGTTTTCGCCATAGGTTTCCAGCCGTCGATAATGGGTGATGGCGTGGCGCGCTTGCGTCGATTTTGAGACGGCGATTTTCTTGCGGTTATTGGCGGAGCGCGCCAGCGCTGCATCCACCGTTCCGGCAGCGGGCAATGGCTCGCCCCACACCAGCGCATTATAAACCCGCGCCATGCGCCCATCGCGGCCATGCGCGGCGAATTGCTCAGACAGCCCCTGATGCGTCGCATCATTTTTGGCCACCACCATAATGCCACTGGTATCCTTATCCAGCCGATGCACAATGCCCGGGCGCTTTTCGCCGCCAATGCCCGACAGCGTGTCGCCGCAATGGGCCAGCAGCGCATTGACCAGCGTATTGTCGGGGCTGCCCGGAGCCGGATGCACCACCATGCCGGCGGGCTTATTGACCACCAGCAGGTCGGCGTCTTCAAAAAGCACATCCAGCGCGATGGCTTGCGCTTTCACTGTCGTATCGACCGGCGGCGGCAGAACCAATTCGACAATGTCATCTTGTTTGACCCGCCATGACGGGTCTTTTATGGTCTTATCGGTTTGCGACCTTGTTACGGTGCAATGACCGGCTTTAACCAGCTCCTGCAGGCGCGCGCGCGATAAATCGCCGGGCGCTGCTGCGAGCACTTTATCAAGTCGGTCGCCGTTCTGCGCATAGGTGACGGCAAAGGCGAGAGAATTATTTGGAGTTTCGACCATGTCTCAAGATACAGGAAATCCACCGGCGGCGGAAACCTCTTCTGAGGATAATGCCGACCCCGATTTGACGTCCAATCCGCGCTATGTGCGGATTTTATTGGTGACGGTCATTTTGTTGGGCGTGTTGCTGGTCGGCGGCGCGGCCGTTGTTATCAGCACGGTGATTGCGCGCCTCTCCGCACCCGAAGCGCCCGCCGCGCCCGATTTCGGCACCATGACCATTAATATTCCCAAAGGCGCGCGGCTGATCGATGTCGATAATGGTGCGGCGCGCATCATCTTACGTCTGGAGGATAAGGACGGGCCGTTGCTGCTGTTGCTCGACCCGCGAAAGGGCCATGAAACGGGCCGCATCCGTCTCACTGAAAAATAAAAAAGGAAATAATCATGACGGCTTTACACATTTTTTTGCTGGCGCTCGCCACCGCGATTGTTGGGCTGGGCATTTTCTATATTCGCGCTGACCGCGAGACCATGACGGCGGCTGAATTTCGCGCCGATAGCGGATATCAAACCGCCGCCCTTCCGGGTGGCGTTACCGCTTATAAGGATTACGGGCCGAAGGACGCGCCGCCGATTGTCATTGTGCATGGCGGCACGCTCGGTTCCATGGCCTATGAGGGCTATGTGCCGCCGCTGGTCGCCGATGGCTGGCGGGTCATTAATTACGACCAATATGGCCGTGGCTTTTCCGACCGACCCAACACCGCTTTGGGCATCGACATGCTGAGCGATCAATTGCTGGCGCTGCTCGATCATTTGGGCATTGAGAAAGCGCATCTCTTCGGTGTCAGTCTGGGCGGCGGCGTGATTGCGCGTTTTGCCGCCACGCATCCCGAACGCGTGCGCTCGCTGGCTTATCAAGTACCGGTGATTGAGGGGGTAACCCTCACAGCGTCGATTGTCGCGGCGCGTGTGCCACTGCTTGGCAAGTTTCTGGCACGGCTTGTGGCAGTGCCGGCGATTATCGCGCGGGGCGAAAGTTTCGGCACAGAAAGTGAAGAAGCGCGGCGCGTGCTGGCGCATTTTACCACGCTATTTAAAGTCAAAGGCACTGAGCGCATGATGCACGATTTGATGACCGGTGATGCCTTATCCAACCGCATGGCTGACCACCAAAAAATAGGCGCGTCCGGCATGAAGGCGCAGTTTGTTTACGCGCTGGATGACCCGGAAATTGCCGCGGCGCAAGTGGAAGCGGCTTTGGCGCATTATCGTTCACCCGATGTGCACCAATATACCGGCGGGCATTTTTTCGCCACGGCGCATATGGATGAATTGCCAAAAAAGCTGACGGCGTTTTTTAAGTCGGCTGATTAGAAAGGCATCCAGCCCGGCTTTTCGGTAAACTTCAAATAGCCGATGCTGACGCCGATTTGATAGCCGACGCCGACCCGCATTGGCGCGATGATGGCGTTTTCGCGCTGCAGATAATTAAAGCCGACGCCGCTAATCGCGACCAGCGAGCCGTCGACACCGGCAAAGCGTTTATAAAGGTCTTCGGGGCTGTCAATATTGTAAACCAGAGTGAAGCTCTTATTGCCTGAGGCACCCAAATCGACCCCGGCCGAGGGGCCGCGCCAGTAAACCGGATATTCGCTGCCATCGGGGAACAGCAATGTGCCGCGCCCGTAACGTGCGCCGAACATCACCGAGACGGAAACTTCTTCGCCACGAATAACCGCCGAGGGAGTGCCGTAACGACTGAAAATGCGGTCAATAATTTCGCCCATGGTCTCGGCCGTGGCGCCGAGATATTTGGCCGAGGCGATGACCAGACTGTTCTCAGAAAAATCTTCAATAGTGCCGGGCCCGCTTTGGCCGCCATTATCTTGCGCCCGTGCAGCAAGGGGGAAGGCCAATAAAAGGCTGATGCAAGCGATTGCGAGATATCGTGTGCTCAT
Organism: PS1 clade bacterium; assembly: GCA_016779015.1. Classification (GTDB taxonomy): domain Bacteria; phylum Pseudomonadota; class Alphaproteobacteria; order RS24; family RS24; genus UBA8337. The sequence continues at coordinate 2,729 of JADHOK010000048.1, forward strand.
AGATCCCCTCCGCTGAAACCCGAGCTGGCAGTTTTACTTCAAAGCATCCTGCCAGTTATCCGCGGCGGCTGCAATGAAAGATGGGTTATCGAGCCCGCGTTCCAGCTTGCCATAAGAAAATCGTTCGCCATCCTCGGTCGTCACAATGCCCCCCGCCGCTTCAAGTATCGCCTGTCCGGCGGCGGTATCCCATTCCATCGTCCGGCCATAGCGCGGATAGAAGTCGGCCGTCCCTTCGGCCAGCAAGCAGAATTTGTAAGACGAGGCGGCGGCAATGGTGTTTTTGACATTGAGGCTGGCAATCATCTGGTCGGTTTTTTCACCGCGATGCGAACGACTGGCGATAACCCGCAAGCCCTGCGGGTCGGCTTTTTGCGTCATTAGCGGCTCGGCTTTGCTGATATCGAGCGCTCCGTCGGGCGCAATGGTGAGACGGTAAGCGCATTGTGTGCCACTGAAATACAGCTTTTCGTGCACCGGTGCGTAAATCACGCCGGCAATCGGATAGCGGTTGCTCACAAGGCCGATATTGACGGTGAAATTGTCTTTTCTGGCAACGAAATCGCGCGTCCCATCAAGCGGGTCGAGCAGGAAAAAAACATCATCGAGCGAGGTCGGCGCGGCGGCCTCATGCGCCTCTTCGCCGATCACCTGCACATGCGGCACCAATTCACCAAGCGCTTTTTCCAGCAATATTTCGGCGTCGCGATCGGCTTGCGTGACCGGCGATTTATCGGCCTTTTTCTCTTCCGCGACGCCGTTTTTATAATGCGTCATAATCACCGCACCGGCATCCAGCGCCATCTGGCACATGGCATGCATAAACGCCGGGGCGTGGGGGTCAAAATCGGGGCCGCTCATGGCCTTGTGCTTATCACATGCCCGGTTTTTGTCCAATGCCGTTGCGCCGGGTTATTTCAGGCGCTGCATTTCTGCGTGGGAATATCGACGCGGTAGCCAAGCCCCCAGACGGTTTCGATAAATGGGGCGCGGGCGCCGGCTTGTTCAATCTTCTTACGCAATTTGCAAATGAACACATCGATGATTTTCATCTCCGGCTCATCCAAGCCGCCATAAAGATGGTCGAGAAAGCTCTCTTTCGAGACCACACTGCCTTTGCGCAGGCACAAAAGCTCCAGCATTTGATATTCTTTGGCGGTCAAATCGACCCGGTTTTCGCCGACGCGGACATCGCGCGCTGTCAAATCCAAGGCCACATCGCCGAATTGCAGCACGTTATTGGCGTGACCATTGGCACGGCGCACCAAAGCATGCAGGCGCGCCACCAATTTGTCTTTGTTGAAAGGTTTGACCAGATAATCATCGGCCCCGGCGTGCAGGCAAGACAGCCGCGCTTCGACGTCGGCTTGGCCCGACAGCACCAGAACCGGTAATTGCTCGTTCTTGGTGCGCAGGTTTTGGAGGACTTCGTCACCGCGCATATCGGGCAGGCCAAGGTCGAGTATCATCACCTGATATTCGTAAAGGTCGCATAATTCCAGCGCGTCTTCGCCGCGATCGGCTTCATCGACGTGGAAGCCCTGGTCCTCTAATTGATCTACAAGGCTCTGAGCCAACAACATGTCATCTTCAACCAACAAAATACGAATTTCTTAAACTCCATTAACAAATCTCATGCGCCATTAAGGCCACGAAACGCCGCTCACAAACAAATCAACTTTTCGTGATCCCGCGTGATTGGGTGAAAACGGATATAAAACAATATGATAGCGCTCATGAAATCGCATATGAGGCATTTTGCGAGGGTTGCGGGCGGGCCCGTGATGCTATAGTGAACGCCGATATGAGCGATGTTTTATCCGTTTCGGCACTCGACGATATGCCGCTGATTGACCTCGGTCTCGGAAGCCCCGAGAACCGTGCCGGTCAGCGCGTGGTCATCGCCATGTCGGGCGGGGTCGATAGCTCGGTGGCGGCGGCTCTGGTCAAACGCGCCGGTTATGATGCGGTCGGCATTACCCTGCAGCTTTACGACCATGGCGAAGCGATACGCCGCAAAGGCGCGTGTTGCGCCGGTCAGGATATTCACGATGCGCGCGCCGTGGCCGCCAAGCTCGACATGCCGCATTACGTGCTGGATTATGAATCGCGCTTCAAAGAAAGCGTGATGGATGAGTTTGTCGATAGCTATCTGTCCGGCCATACGCCCATCCCTTGTATTCGTTGCAATGAGACGGTGAAGTTCCGCGACTTGCTGACGACGGCGCGCGAGCTGGGTGCTGTCGCGCTGGTGACGGGGCATTATATTGCGACGCGGCACGGGACGCATGGCTGGGAGATGCACCGGCCGCGCGATTTGGCGCGCGACCAATCTTATTTCCTGTTTTCGACAACGCAGGAGCAATTGGATTTTTTGCGCTTCCCGTTGGCCGATTTGACCAAGGATGAAATCCGCGACTATGCCGCGCTTATCGGCCTTAAAGTCGCTGACAAACCCGACAGTCAGGATATTTGTTTTGTACCCAATGGTGATTATGCCGGGGTCATTAAGCGGCTGCGCCCCGATTGCGGTCTGCCCGGCGATATTCGCCATGTCGATGGCGAACTGCTGGGCCGGCACCAGGGTGTGCTGCATTACACGGTCGGCCAACGCCGTGGCCTTGGCGTTGCCACCGGCGACCCGCTTTATGTTGTGGCTATCGATGCCGATAAACGCGAAGTCATTGTCGGCCCGCGCGACGCGCTGGCACGGGCGCGCATCCTGCTCGATGAGGTCAATTGGCTGGGCGATGGAAAAGCCGATGGCGAAAAAGTGCGGGCGCGCATCCGCTCGACCGGCGAACCGGCGATGGCCGAATTAACGCTCAAAAACAATGGCGCAGCGGAGATTGTGCTGGCCGAAGCCGAGGAGGGCGTATCGCCCGGTCAAGCGTGCGTTTTCTACGCCGCCGATAGCGACCGCGTGCTTGGCGGCGGTTGGATTAAAGGCGCGGTATAAGCACCCGCTAGCCCGAAGGGATAGCCCGGTGCGCCTTGCGCAAGCGAGGTGGCCTTGCGTAGTAAGGCCTCCGAGACGCGGTAAAAGCCTGATAAACAAGCTTTTTGAGCTGCGTTTAAGGCGCTTTTCTAGCCCTTTTTTTGGCTCTTTTTTGGCCCTTGCAAAAAGCGTGCCAAATTGGCTAGTTTGCGTCTCTGATATCCCAAAGGAAATGCCATGGTGCTGTCGCCGCGATTGCAGCTGTCACAAACGCAAAAGCTGATGATGAACCCGCAAATGCGGCAAGCCATCGAGCTGTTGCAGCTGACCAATGTGCAATTGGTCGATATGCTGAAGCGCGAAATGGAGCAGAACCCGTTTCTGGCTTTCGACGCCGACCATTTTCGCGATGCCGGTCACACCACCGCCGCCGATGAGGGGCCGCGCGCGGTGACGATTGACGGCACGAGCGGCGTCGGCCTGTCCGACAAAGTAGAGGCGGTGCGGGTCGATTTCGCGCTTCAGCATATCGGGGGCGGCGAGGGTGGCGACATAACCGCCATGCTGGAAAACCGTGCCGCCGATGAGGGCGGTTTGAACGGGCATATTCTGCACCAAATCGGCGAAGAGATTGCCGACCGCGAGGTCGCCGCGCTGGCGGTTGAATTGACCGGCTGGCTCGATGAGGACGGCTATTTGCGCGAGGGCGATGACGAGGTTTGCCAAACCATCGGCGTCGAGGCCGCTGTGCTGCGCGAAACGCTGGCGCAGGTGCAGGCTTTCACACCGGCGGGCGTGTTTGCGCGCAATCTGGCTGATTGCCTACGCTTACAATTACAGGCGGCGGGCAACTGGACACCGACCTATCAGGCGCTGCTCGACAATCTCGATGTATTGGGACGCGGCGATATGGCGGCGCTGGCTGAGGCCATGGGGGTGGCGGCTGATGCCCTGCCGCCTTACTTGCAAACCATTCGCGGGCTCGACCCACGCCCCGCCGCCGCCTATGACACGGCGACAACGACGCTTGCCCAGCCTGACGTTATTGTGCTTGAGGGCAATGCCGGTTGGCAGGCTTATTTGAACGAGGACAGCCTGCCCAGCGTGTTGGTGCTGGAGCGCGATTGGGAGGAAATGGCGGCGCGCAAAATCACCAATGAAGAGCGTAATTTTATGAAAGCCAATGTGCAATCGGCGCGCTGGCTGAAAAAGGCAACCCAGCAACGCGCCGCCACCATGCTGCGCGTGGCGCGGGCTATTGTGGCGCGCCAACAGGCGTTTTTCAGCCGCGGTCTGGCAGCGTTGGAGCCGATGGGATTGCGCGATATTGCCGAGGATATCGAGATGCACGAAAGCACCGTCAGTCGTTCAGTGGCCGGTAAGCTGGTGCAAACCGCTAATGGTCAATTTGGATTGAATGATTTGTTTTCCGTCGCTGTGGGCGCACAGGGCGCACCGGGCGGGGCGGGCGCAAGCGGCGGCAATACCAAAATCGTTTCCGCGCAGGCGGTGAAGGCGCATGTCGCCGCTATGGTGGCTGCGGAAGACGCGCTCACTGGCGTTTTGTCTGACGACGCGCTGGTGGCGCTGCTGGCCGAAAAGGGCATTGTGGTGGCGCGGCGCACTGTCGCCAAATATCGCGGCGCGCTCAATATCGCGTCCTCGGCGCAACGCCGCCGAGCCGCAAAAATTGCAGGCGCGGCGCGGGGTTGAGGCGCAAAACGACAATTGCCAGTGCCGGTCTTTTGGTCTATATCATCCGCAGCTTTGTAAGGCGGAGTAGCTCAGCTGGTTAGAGCAGCGGAATCATAATCCGCGTGTCGGGGGTTCGAGTCCCTCCTCCGCTACCAATTTTTCGAAATTGCTATTTCCTCATTTGCGGTCGGCATTTTCTAACGACTCGAAGACAGGATTTTTTTATGTCAAAATTTGCCCAGCTCGGGCTGTCCAGCCAACTTACCAAAGCCGTTGAAAAAAGCGGTTATGACGCGCCGACACCGATTCAACAGCAGGTCATTCCGCTGATGTTGAAAGGCGAAGATATTGTCGGCATCGCGCAAACCGGCACCGGCAAAACGGCCGCTTTTGTGCTGCCGATATTGGAACGCCTGAAGGCCAACCAGCACAAAGCCAAGCCGAAACATTGCGGCACGCTCATCATCGTGCCGACGCGCGAGCTGGCCAAACAGATCGATGATAATATCGAGAAATATGCGACGCATATTTATCACCAACGCGCTTGTGTGGTTGGTGGGGTTAAATATCCCAAGCAGATTAAACGCCTAAATCAGGGGTTGGATATTCTTGTTGCGACGCCGGGGCGGCTTGAAGACCATTTGAAATCGGGCAATTTATCGCTGGCCCATACCGAGACGTTGATCCTCGACGAGGCCGATCAAATGCTCGATTTGGGTTTCTTTCCGGCTATTCGGCGTATCGCCAAGCAGACGCCGCGAACGCGTCAGACGGTTCTGTTATCGGCCACCATGCCGAAACCGATACGCCAGTTAGCCGCTGAATTGCTCGACAATCCGCGCGACGTGGCTGTCGCCCCGCAAGCGACGCCGGTCGAGCGCATTGAGCAGGCTGTGATGCTGATGGAAAAGTCGGAAAAGCGCCCGTTTTTGCGCGAGGCTTTGGAAAACCAATTTCGCACGATTGTCTTTACCCGCACCAAGCACGGGGCCGACCAATTAGTGAAATATCTTTCCAAGCAGGGGGTCGCCGCTTCGGCCATCCACGGCAATAAGAGCCAGAACCAGCGCCAACGTTCGTTGGAAGCCTTTCGCAAAGGCGATGAGAATATTTTGGTGGCGACTGATATCGCGGCCCGCGGCATCGATATTCCCGATGTCTCGCTGGTGGTTAATTATGATGTGCCGACGACACCGGAAGCTTATGTGCACCGCATTGGGCGCACCGCGCGTGCCGGTCGCGAGGGGCGGGCGATTACGCTTTGTTCACCGGAAGAGCAGAAACTTTTGCGCGATGTTGAAAAGCTCATCAAGATCAAATTGCCGGTTGAAAATGTCAAAGCCGGCGGCATCGATGAAGACGCCTACGACCCGATGCGGGCGGCTGCAAAACCTGTCAAAAAGACATCCGACGGGCACGGCGCGCGAACAGACAAAGCGCCGCGGGGAAAACGCAGCGACGCTTTTACTGATAAGCGCAAACCAAAAAGAGCCAAGCCGCACCGCAAGGGCGGGCCGCGCAATGGCGAAAAAACCGAGGCGCGCGACGCTACCGGCCAGCGCAAAAAACGCGGTAATAAAAATCCGCCGCGTGGCCCGGCGCGCAATCGCAATCGCAATCGCGCCGCGCGGTAGCAGCACATTCAGCTTCCCCGTTTATACTTTAGACCGCTCTCAGCTCAATGCGAGTGTGAGTTACGACATTAATGACAACTTCGCTATTGGGGTTGAGGCTGTGAACTTGACCAAAGAAGATATCCGTCTCCAATTACCGTGAATACCAGGCGCTTATTTTCAAACCAGTCCTTTTTCAACCAACTGGTTAGCGGTTTCGATCAGGCTGTCGCCCGCATTGCGCGGTTTCCAACCAAGCGTGTTGCGGGCTTTATCGCTCGGAGTAAAATTTTCCCGACCGACAAAGCTGCCCAATTGCTTCAGTTCGGGGTTGAACAGGCCAAGCAGTTTAACCACCCAATTCGGCAGGACGCGGCTCGGCGCTTTGTCAAAACCGGCATCCCGCATGAG
>JADHOK010000049.1 GCA_016779015.1 PS1 clade bacterium
GCCGCGTCCATCCACACCTCGATGCGCTTCTGTTTGGCGTAAACCATGGCGCGAACGTCATCAATGCCGTGCGTCTGGTCGGCATGGTCGTGCGAATACAGAATTGCATCGAGCCAGGTGACACCGGCATCGATTAATTGTGCGCGCATATCGGGCGAGGTGTCGACCAGCACATTGGTCACACCACCCTCACCCTTTTGCTGCACCAGAAAAGAACAGCGTGTGCGGCGGTTTTTCGGATTATCGGGGTCGCAATCGCCCCAATTGCCATCGAGCCGCGGCACGCCGCCCGACGACCCACAACCCAGAATACGAAAGCTTAAGCTCATGCGGTCTCTACCGCTTGGCCGGGGCGTTTGGCTTTGCTGAACAGGGTGAAGAAATTATCCGTCGTCACGCGCGCCAATTCCTCAGTCGAGACGCCTTTCAACGCGGCCAGCATGGTGGCGGTGTCAGCGACAAAAGATGGCTCATTGCGCTTGCCGCGATGCGGGACAGGTGCCAGAAACGGCGCATCGGTCTCGACCAGCAGGCGCTCCAGCGGCACCGCTTTGATGGTCTCGCGCAATTCAGTGGCGTTTTTGAAGGTCGCAATGCCACTAATGGAAATATAAAAGCCGATATCGAGCGCGCGCCGCGCCAGCTCAGGCCCGGCAGTGAAACAATGGATGAGACCGGGATAATCGCCCTGCTTCATCTCGTCTTCCAAAATATCGGCCGTGTCCTCATCAGCATCGCGCGCGTGAACAATCAGCGGCAAGCGGCTTTCGCGACACGCCGCAATATGCGCGCGGAAATTCCGCTGCTGTGCATCGCGCGGACTGTGCTCGTAGAAATAATCGAGGCCGGTCTCGCCAATGCCGACGACTTTTTCGTGGCGCGCCAATTCAACCAGCTGTTCGGCCGACGTAACCGGCTCGCGTCCCGCCTCGTGCGGATGAATGCCGACCGAGCAAACCAGTGCCGGGTCACTTTCCGCCAGCGCGATGATTTTTTCGGCTTCCGTTACCTTGGTCGAGATGGTCACCATCATCTCAACGCCGGCCGCTTTGGCGCGCGTCAAGACGGCGTCTCGGTCGGCGTCGAAATCGTCGAAATCCAAATGGCAGTGGCTATCAACCAGCATGGTAAACCCTAAATATATTGCCCATCATCGACGGTAATGGCGGTGCCGGTCATGCCCTTGCCTTGCGGGCCAGCGAGCAGCAGCAGCGCCCCGTCCAAATCACTTTTATCAGCAAGGCGGCGGCGCGGCCAGCCAGCAATCTGCTTTTTACCGCCCTCGGTCTGCCACCAGAAATCATTGATTTCGGTTTCGATATAGCCGGGGCAAATGGCGTTGACGTTAATGCCGGTGTTCGCCCATTCACGCGCCAGACCACGCGTCATCATGATGATGCCCGACTTTGAGGTGCAATAAGGCGTCAGCCCCGGCAGCACATTATAGCCGCCGACCGAGGCGATATTGATTATGCGCGCCGCGTTGCCCGCCTCAATGTGATGGCGGGCGAACTCATTGGCGAGGAAAAACGGCGCCGTCAGGTTTGTGTCCAGCACTTGCCGATAATCATCGGGCGTGTACTCAAGCGCCGGTTTAACGACATTCATACCGGCATTATTGATCAGAATATCCGGCATCAAATCCTTGTCGCGCAAGCTCTCGAAAAAGCCGCCAATGCCGTCGAGGTCGGTGACATCGAGGGCCACGGCATGCGCATCGCCGCCCTGCCCGTTTATCTGATCGGCCAGCGCCTGCAACTTTTCGGCGCGCCGCGCGGTGATAATGACACGGGCACCGGCCGCTGATAGCACTTGCGCAAAGCGCACGCCAAGGCCGGAACTGGCCCCGGTAACCAGCGCCGTGTGGCCGTTTAATTCGGTTTTTGTTGCGATATTATCCACTGTATCCCTCGCAAAATCGCTCTCATCGTCGGCGCGAACTTTGACATTGTTTGGCGTTTTTTGCCAGTATAAACCAAAGCAGGAGACAATGATGACGCAAACGCCCTCTGAAAATCTGCCGGTGCTGCAACTGGATGTAATCTCCGACGTGATTTGCCCTTGGTGTTTTATCGGCAAGCGCAAACTGGATGCGGCGTTGGAGACGCTTGAAGATGTGCGCGTCAATCTGATGTGGCGTCCCTATCAGCTTTACCCCGAAACGCCGATGGAGGGCGCCGACCTGACCGCCAAAATGAAACAACGCTATGGCGAAGACGGCGCCAAGCAAATGCGCGAAAACATCAAAGCGGCTGCCGTCGGCACAAATATCAATTTCGCATTTGAGAATATCAAAATCACCCCGAATACAATGAACGCGCACCGGCTCATCCGTTGGGCCGCCAGCACCGGCCAACAACACGCCATTGCCGAGGCGCTGTTCTCAGGCCATTTCGAGCAAGGGCGGAACATTGGTGACGTCGCCGTTCTTTTGGAGATAGCCGGTCAACACGGTATGGATGTGCCGCTGCTGGCCGAGTTGTTTGCGAGCGATAACGATATTGACGCGACGCGCAGCGATGATGCGGCGGCGCGTGACCTTGGCGTGCACGGCGTCCCTGCCTTTTTGGCCGGTGGCAAATTTTTGCTGATGGGGGCGCAGGAGCCCGAATATCTGCACCGCTTTATCGCTAAAGCGCGCGACAGGCTGGCGGTTCAATAATCAGGCAGCCAATGCCGCCAATTGGCCGGCAACGACCCCCGAAATTCTTAAACGTTCATCGGCGTCCTCGGCTTTGGCGCGGAATACCAGACTTTGGTCGGGGCGAATTTTGATGCGCGCCTGATTTTCAGACACATGCGCGATGAGTTTTTCCGGCCGGGCGAAGGTCTGGTTGCGGAAGAAAACGGCAATGCCTTTGGGCCCGGCATCGATTTTCTCAATTCCGGCCGCGAGACAATCAATCTTGATGGCAAGCACGGATAAAAGATGCTGCACTTCCGCCGGCAGCGGCCCGAAACGGTCCACCACCTCGGCCGCAAAAGCGTCGATATCGGCGCGCTCGGTCAAGCCTGACAAACGGCGGTAAAGCCCCATGCGCAAATCGAGATCCGGCACATATGTTTCTGGTATCAATACCGAAATGCCGACATTGATTTGCGGTGCCCAGCTTTCCACCGCCGCCTCGCCCTGGCGCTCCGCTACGGCTTCTTCCAACATGGCTTGGTAGAGCTCAAAGCCGACTTCTTTAATGTGGCCGGATTGCTCCTCGCCGACCAGATTGCCAGCGCCGCGCAGGTCGAGGTCGTAAGACGCCAGATTGAAACCGGCACCGAGGCTATCAAGCGACTGCATAACCTTAAGTCGTTTCTCAGCTGCACCCGTTAAACCGCTGTTTTCATTATAAGTAAGATATCCATAGGCGCGGGTTTTGGAACGCCCGACGCGGCCGCGCATTTGATAAAGCTGCGCCAAGCCGAACATATCGGCGCGGTGAATGACAATCGTGTTGGCTGACGGGATGTCGAGACCGCTTTCAACAATCGAGGTCGAAAGCAACACATCATATTGCCCGTCGTAAAACGCGTTCATGCGGGTTTCCAACTCTCCCCCCGCCATTTGCCCATGCGCGGTGACATATTTCACCTCTGGCACAGTATCGCTCAAAAAGCGCTCCATTTCGGACAGGTCGGCAATGCGCGGCACGATGATGAAGCTTTGTCCGGCGCGATATTTCTCGCGCAACAGCGCCTCGCGAATACCGACCGGATCAAACGGTGTCACATAGGTGCGCACGGCCAAACGGTCAACCGGCGGCGTAGCGATGAGCGACAGGTCGCGGACGCCGGTCAGCGCCATTTGTAGAGTGCGCGGTATGGGCGTTGCGGTCAGTGTCAGCATATGCACCTCAGCGCGCAATGATTTCAGACGTTCCTTGTGGGCGACGCCGAAATGCTGCTCTTCATCGACAATCACCAATCCGAGCCGCGCAAACTCGATGTTTTTGGCCAGCAAAGCATGCGTGCCGATAACGATATCGACCGCGCCGGTTTTGAGGTTCTCTTTGGTTCGGCTCGCTTCAGCGTTGCCGATAAGGCGCGACAGTTCGGCAATCTCCACCGGCATACCGGCGAAGCGCTGTTTGAAAGTCTTGGCGTGTTGGCGCGCCAGCAATGTGGTCGGCGCAATAACCGCCACTTGCTTACCGGCCATGGCGGCGATAAAGGCGGCGCGCAAGCCGACCTCGGTCTTGCCAAAGCCTACATCGCCGCAAATCAGACGGTCCATCGGGCGGCCACTGCCGAGATCGTCGATCACCGCTTCGATAGCGTCGAGCTGGTCTTCGGTCTCTTCATAAGGAAAGCGCGCGGCAAATTCGTCGTAAAGCCCGATATCGGGAGCCATCACCTCGCCATCGCGCATGGCCCGCTCGGCGGCGGTTTTGATGAGCTCCTCGGCGATAAGTTTGATTTTTTCCTTCAGCCGCGCTTTACGCATCTGCCAAGCGACGCCGCCGATTTTGTCCAGCGTCACCGTCATATCATCGCCGCCAAAACGGCTCAGCAATTCGATATTCTCAACCGGCAAAAACAGCCGCGAGTCGCCATGATAAATCAGCTTTAGGCAATCATGCGGCGCGCCACCGACATCGATGGTTTGTAGACCTTCAAACCGGCCAATGCCGTGCTCGACATGCACCACATGGTCGCCCGGCGACAGGCTGGACGCCTCGGTGAGAAAATTCTCAGCTTTTTTGCGCCCCGGACGACGCACCATGCGGTCGCCGAGAATATCCTGCTCGGTCAACACACTCAGGGTTTCGGTCTCAAACCCGTTATCCATGCCGATAATAGCGAGGCGGGGCCCCTGCCCGGCTTGCGGCGCTTGCCAGCGATCCAGCCTTTGTAGCGGCGGCGCACCATGCTCATTGAGCAAAGTTTCAAGACGCTCGCTCGCGCCACGGCTGGAGGCGACCAGCAGCACGGCGCGGCCTGCACTTTGTTCGGCGTTGATATGGGCGACCACATTGTCGAACAGATTAATCTCCTGCTGCTTGCGCTCGGCGGTGAAGCTGCGCGCGGTGCGGCCATTCAAGGTCACACCATCGGGACGCTCAAACGCGCCAATGCTGCGCCACCGCGCCGCGCCCACGCGCTCGCGCCATTCATCGGGGAGAATATATAGTGCCTCGGGCGGCAGCGGTTTGATGATACGAAGGCCATCGCTTTCTTTGGCATCATGCGTGCGGGCTTCTTCGCGCGCCTGATAGTAATCGCTGATTTGCTCGTGCCGCTCGGCCAGCGCGCCCTCGGTCTGGTCATCGGCGACATAAAGCGCCGCGCCGCAATGCTCGAACAATGTCTCGAGCTCTTCGTGAAATAGCGGCAGCCAATGCTCCATACCCTGATAGCGCGCGCCTTCGCTAACGGCCGTATAAAGCGGGTCGTCATCCATCACCGTGCCGAAAGCCTGCACATAACCACGGCGAAAGCGCAACACCGCCGCATCGTCGAGATGCACTTCGCCCGCCGCGGTGAGCGTCAGTTCGCTGAGCTGGCCGATAGTGCGCTGGCTTTCCGGCTCGAATGGGCGAATGCTCTCCAGCGTGTCGCCAAACAGATCAAGCCGCACCGGCGCGTCACTGCCCGGCGCATAGAGGTCGATAATGCCGCCGCGCACCGCATAATCCCCCGGCTCCATAACGGTCGAACAACGGCTATAGCCATTGCTGCTCAAAAATCCGGTCAGCGCATCGCTGTCGACGCTATTGCCCGGCTTCAACGCCATGGAAAGCCCGGCCAGCGTGTTACGCGCCGGCAGACGTTGCGCGGCGGCGGAGATGGTGGTCACCAGAATATGCGGGCTGCCATCGAGCAGCGGCAATTGCGCCAGCGTCGCCATGCGCTCAGACATCACCGCGGTTTGCGGCGACAACCGGTCATAAGGCAAGCAATCCCATGCGGGCAGATAAAGCGTCGCCAGCTCGGGGGCAAAGAAGCCGAGCATATCGCGCATGGCGCTGGCGGCCGAAGCATCGCGCGCAATATACACCAGACGGCCACCATCGAGCCGCGCCATATCGGCCAGCACCATGGGCTGATAACCCTCGGGCGCGCCGCCAATAGCGAGACGCCCCGCCTGCGATATAAGTTTTTCGGTTTGCGCCTGGTCCACGCCTGCCTCTTTCTTGTTGGCAGTTTACATGTGCTCGAGGCTCAACAGACGGTCGAGCAGCGGCGAGCGCACTTCCTCGGGCACGGCCTCACGACCGGTCGCCCAGCTGAACAGTTTATCATCGGGCAATTCAAGGATGCGCTGATAATCGGTCAGCGCCTCATCCGGCAATTCGCCCAGCACTGTGTCAGCGAATTTACCGAAGATGATATCCATCTCCTTAATGCCCCGATGGCAGGAGCGGAAATGCAGTTTGCGGCGTTCGGCGTCAAGCTCTTGTGTCATTTTCAAACCTCTGATGCGGGTTATAGCAGAGACGCGCGCAATGTCATCTCCGTCATGCCTCGCATTCGGGCGATGCTGCGCGGCAAATAAGCGCGAATTTGTGCTAGGCTGGAACCGATTCAGGGGCCGCTTACGACACAGATGAGGAAAAAATGCGCCCGACGCTGCTCGATCCGCTATTTGCTGATGCCACCACACTGCCGGGCATAGGCCCGAAGCTCGGCAAGCTGTTGGCCGCGTTTACCGGCGACAAGATTGTCGATCTCCTGCACCATTTGCCGTCCAATCTCATCGACCGGCAATACCGCCCTTCCCTCACCGAGGTGGAGGATGGCCGCATTGCGACGTTCGAGGTCGAGGTGGTGAAGCACGAAGCGCCGCCCAATAAGGGCCGCGCCCGCAATCTGCCCTATCGCATATTGTGTCAAAACGAGACCGGTTATTTGTCTCTGGTGTTTTTCATGGCGCGCGGCGATTGGCTGAGCAAGGCCATGCCGGTCGGTGCGGTGCGGCTGGTGTCGGGGCGCGTCGAGCGGTTTCGCGAGCAGCTGCAAATCGTTCACCCCGACCATATGCTGCCCAAGCCGGAATTTGAAAAACTGCCCGTCATCGAGCCGGTCTATCCGTTGACGGCCGGTCTTTCGGCCAAGGTTCTGATGAAGGCCATTCAGGCCGCATTGCCGCTTTTGCCTGCACTGCCGGAATGGCAGGAGGCCACGTGGCTGGCACAACAGGGCTGGCCAAGCTGGCAGCAAGCGGTGATGCAGGCGCATCGCCCCGAGGCCAATAATGCGCTGGACGCGCAGCATCCGGCGCGGGCGCGGCTGGCCTATGACGAATTGCTGGCACACCAGTTGGTACTGGCGTTGGTGCGCCGCCAGCGTCGACAATTGGCCGGGCGGTGCTTTGACAGCGCCGGCGATTTGCCAACCCGCCTTTTACAACTTCTGCCGTTTCCCCTGACCGGCAGCCAGCAAAGCGCCATTGCCGATATTCGCGCCGATATGGCCGCGCCGATGCGTATGCTGCGGCTGCTGCAAGGCGATGTCGGCAGCGGCAAAACCGTGGTGGCGACCATGGCGATGTTGCAGGCGGTGGAGAGCGGCGCGCAAGCCGCGCTGATGGCACCGACCGAAATTCTGGCGCGCCAACACACGGAGACGCTGGGGCCGTGGCTCGATGAGCTGGGCATAAAATGGCAATTAATGACGGCGCGCAATAAAGGCAAGCTGCGCGCTCAAAGCCTCGCCGCGCTGGCCGATGGCAGCGTGCAGGTGGCCATCGGCACGCATGCGCTGTTTCAAGACGATGTGGCGTTCGCCAATCTCGGTCTCGCCGTGGTTGACGAGCAGCACCGCTTCGGCGTGCAGCAGCGCATGGCCCTGTCAACCAAAGGCGACGGCACGGACGTGCTGGTGATGACGGCGACGCCGATACCGCGCACGCTAACGCTGACCGCCTATGGCGATATGGATATTTCGCCAATGCCCGATAAGCCGCCGGGCCGCCAACCGGTCGATACGCGGGTGATTTCCATGGACCGTTATGACGAGGTGGCACAAGGGCTTGGCAATGCTTTGGCCGAAGGCGCGCGGGTTTATTGGGTGTGCCCTTTGGTCAATGAAAGCGAGCTGGTTGATCTGGCCGCCGCCGAGGACCGCGCCAAAGCGCTGCGCCGCCTTTACGGCGACCGCGTGGGGCTGGTGCACGGCCAGATGAAAGCGGCGGAAAAGGACGCGGTCATGGCGCGCTTTGCGGCCGGTGAGATTTCCGTCTTGGTGGCCACGACGGTTATCGAGGTGGGCGTCAATGTGCCGGAGGCGACAGTAATGGTCATCGAACACGCCGAGCGTTTCGGTCTGGCGCAATTGCACCAGCTACGCGGGCGGGTCGGTCGCGGGCGCGATAAATCGAGCTGCGTGTTGCTGTATCGCGGGCCGCTGGGCGAAACCGCCAAAGCGCGGCTGGGCATTATGCGCGAGACCGAGGACGGCTTCAAAATCGCCGAGGAAGACTTGCGGCTGCGCGGTGCCGGTGAGGTGCTGGGGACGCGGCAAAGCGGCCTGCCGGTGTTTCGGCTCGCCGACCTTGAAGCGCATGCCGATTTGCTACCGGCGGTGCATGATAATGTGAAGCTGGTGCTGGAGCGCGACCCGCAATTGCAAAGTCCGCGCGGGCAAGCCCTGCGCGCCCTGCTCTATCTGTTCCGGCGCGACGAGGCGATACGCTATTTGCAATCGGGTTGAGGTTTAATTCGAAGGGGTGGTTTCTTCATCGGCCAGACCGGCGGAAATGACCAACTTGGCCCCCTCCTCTACCGTCATGTCGAGAATGGTCAGCTCGTCTTCCGGCACGAAAAGCAAAAAGCCCGAGGTCGGGTTGGGCGTGGTCGGCAAAAACACGCCGACCATCACTTGGCCGGTTGCTTTATTGATGCGCCGGTCGGCGGCTTTGGTAACAAAGGCGATGGCGTTCAGCCCTTTGCGGGGATATTCGATAAGCGCTACTTGGCTGAAACTTTGCCCGTCTTCGCGCACCGCCGTTTGAAAGATTTGCCGCAGCGCCGTATAGACCGTGCCGGCCATGGGGATTTGCCGGATGAAGCGGTCGGCGAAAGCCAGTAAAGCGCGGCCAAGGAAATTGGCCGTCAAGCCGCCGATAAGGGTCAGCAGCGCCAGCGCCAACACCACGCCAACGCCCGGAATGTTGAACGGCAGATAGGTGGTGGGCCAGTAAATCTCAGGCACCCATGGGCGGAAATAATTATCCAGAAATTCGACAAACCACAGCACCAGATAAAAGGTGATGAAAATCGGCGCGGTGACGACCAGTCCGGTGAAGAAATAAGTGCGTAAAGCACCCAGCATGGTGCGCTTTTTCGCTGGCGTCTCGAAGTTCT
>JADHOK010000050.1 GCA_016779015.1 PS1 clade bacterium
TCTCGACAACGGTGATGCCCATTTCCGACAACATGGCCATAATGTCTTCGATTTGCTCAGAGGAAAACTCCTCCGGCGGCAAGACAGCGTTCAAAGCATCATAAGTCACAAAACCGGTTTCTTTGGCGGTTTTGATCATGCGCTTAACGTCACGATTATTCATGTCGATAAGCGGGCTATCGCCGGTTTCGGCCTCCTGCCCTTTTGTGTTGGCTTTCTTTTTCGCCATTTATATCCCCGTGACCCCTCTCACGTTTATCTCAGACGGCACTACTTTTCTGGCGTTCCAGTGCCGCAATCTCATTTTTAATCGCCATCAGACGATCCAGCGCGTCTTGGGAATTACCCTCTTCGCGCATCAATTCATTTTCGAGTTCTGCTTCGGCCTGCTGCTGTTCGACCGCTAGTGTCTGTAATTTATGGTGTAATTGTGTAACTTCAAGCCAGCCGGCTAACACATCTTCCAAATCCGCATCCAAACGTGCAAAACTCAAACGCCGCGCCTCCGGCATATTGGCCAAACGCGCGCTGTCATTCTGTTTTCCCCTGTCATTCAAATGCCCTGTCAGCCCCGCATTGTCAAGCCCCGCAGCCGCGGCATCATGGGCCCCAAGTGCATCAAAATAATCAATAATTTCGAACCGCAACGCATCCAGCGCGGCGCTTTTCAGGGTGATGGTCTCAAACATGTCACGCTGTGTCAGCAAAACCGCCGGATGGTTGAACACCACCAGCACGATCAACGCTTCGCGCGGCAGCCAATCATCGGCACCGGTGGCCAGTGCCGACCGGCGCGCCTCAGAGGTCGGTTGCGATTTATAGCGCGGCTGGTCTCTATATTGCCGCCCGCCGCCGCTACCTCTCGGCAGTTTATCGCTGCCCAGCAGCTTATCGAGACGTTTTTTAATCTCTTGCCCGTAAAGACCTTTGACATCCCCATCGCGCAGTTGATTGACCGCCTCGCGCAGGCGTTTTTTCAACGCCGCCGCGCGTTCCGGCGTATCCCATGGGGCCGCTTCAATCTCGCGCTCCCACATCAAATCGAGTAGGCTCATCGCCTTATCCAAAATAGTCTGCATCGCCTCAGCGCCGCCCTCTCGCACCACATCATCGGGGTCTTTGCCGGGCGGCAAAATGGCAAAACGCAGCGAATAGCCGGGTTTCAGAAGCGGCAGGGCGCGGTCGATTGCACGATAAGCGGCGCGCAACCCCGCCTGGTCGCCATCGAGACACAATATCGGCTCAGGCGCCATGCGCCATGCCAGTTGTATCTGCTCTTCGGTCAGCGCCGTGCCCATCGGCGCGACCGCGTGGTTAAAACCGGCGTGAGCCAGACCGACCACGTCCATATAGCCTTCGGCGACCAAAAGCGTGCCGGTATCATAGGCCGGTTGGCGCGCCCGGGAGAAATTATACAGCACCCGGCCTTTATCGAATAATGGCGTGTCGGGGGAATTGAGATATTTGGCCGGTGCATCAGCCTGCATGGCGCGACCACCAAAAGCGATTACCCGCCCCCGCGTATCCGCAATGGGAAAAATAATGCGGTCGCGAAAGCGATCATACGGCGCTTTATTTCCCTCGGGCTTAATCGCCATGCCCGCTTCGATGAGCTTATCGACGCCGACATTACGCGCCGTCAAATGCTCCAGCAAAGCGGTGCGGGCGCGCGGCGCATAACCAATGCCGAAACCTTCTATCATTTCTTGCGTGACACCGCGGCGGTCGAGATATGCGCGCGCCTCATCAGCCGCCGGGGTTCTCAGTTGAGCCTGAAACCATTTCGCCGCCGCCTCGGTGACGTCGACCAGCCCGGCTTGTTTTTGCGCCCGCTCAGCCGCGCGCGGGTCGCGTTCGGGCATCGGCAGACCCGCTTCCGACGCCAGACGCTCCACCGCTTCGGGAAAACTAAGCCCCTCTGTTTCCATGACAAAATCAAAAACCGAGCCGTGCTTGCCGGTCGAGAAACAGTGGTAAAACTGCTTGTCATCATTGACGGTGAAGGAGGGGGTGCGCTCCTGCTTGAACGGGCTGAGGCCGACAAATTCGCGGCCGCGACGCTGCAATTTCACCTTGCGCGCCACCACATCCGAGACCGCCACACGGTTTTTTATTTCATCAAGGAAGCCTGAAGGAAACGCCATGCGGTCACATTACGGCGTAATGGCAAGCGCCGCCAGCAAGCGTTGCAGAATAATTGTGAATGAATGATTGCGGCAACAGATTCAGGCGAATTCTACCCGAATTACCCGAGTTGCGCTTTGACTTGACCACCGGCTTTGCCGAAATCCATCTGACCGGCATATTTGCTTTTCAGCACCCCCATCACCTTACCCATATCTTTCAGCGTAGCGGCTTCGGTTTCGGCGATCGCTTGGTTGACGGCGACGGTAATTTCCTCATCGCTCAATTGCGTAGGAAGGAATTCTTCGATGACGGCAATCTCGGCAAGTTCTTGCTCAGCCAATTCAAGGCGACCGGCCTCTTCATATGTGGCCGCCGCCTCATGGCGTTGCTTGACCATTTTGGCGAGGATTTCCAGCACCTGCTCATCGGTGGCGCCGTCCCCTCGGTCAGCACCACGCGCTGCAATATCGCGGTCTTTGATAGCGGCTGTAATAAGCCGCAAGGTCGAAATGCGGATTTTGTCCTGGCTTTTGACCGCTTCTTTAAGCGCTTCGGTGAAACGCTCCCGCATGGTCGCCTCCTTGATGACTCTCGCGTCAGAAAGCCGATATATGCCATTGCGACGGCTTTGGCAATGACCAGATGCGGTGCATCGGAGAATCACCCGAAAACCCTGTGCGGCGGCAGGTGCGATTCTATTTGCCGCTGCAGCGATTTTTCTTTCGGCTGTGCAAAGACTTTGCAACTGTTTGTTTTTAATAAGTTATTTTGGCCACCGGAATCTTCCTTTCACCGCTTGACCGAACCCAAGGCTTTAGATAGTTTCCGGTCAATTCAGCTCGCAAGGAAAAAGGTTTGTTTATGGGTGTTTCAGTCATCCCCGTCGCCTCGGCCGCAACAGTGGCAGAGGCATTTTTTTTGCGCGTTTTTCGAAAATTGTTAATCCCCGCCGCGCGGCGTTATAGCGGAGTGGTATCCTTATGAGTGTTTGGTCTCCAGCGCAGAAAACCGCCCTCTTGCTCACCGATACGGGCGAGACTTTTTACGGCTATGGCATCGGCGCGACCGGTCATACGATCGGCGAAGTGTGCTTCAACACCGCCATGACCGGCTATCAGGAAATCCTCACCGACCCGTCTTACGCCGGACAGATTGTCACTTTCACTTTTCCGCATATCGGCAATGTCGGCACTAATGACGAGGATAGCGAGACCTCCAACACCAGGACGCCGCGCGCCGCGCACGGGCTGATTATCCGCGAGGCGATCAGCGCGCCGGCCAATTATCGCACCACGGCGCATTTGGACGACTGGCTGAGCGATAAAGGGCTGGTTGGCATTAGCGGCATCGACACCCGCTCCGTCACCGCGCATATTCGTGAAAACGGTATGTTTAATGCAGTGCTGGCGCACGCCCCCGATGGCGTTTTCGACATAGACGCGCTTAAGGCCGAGCTGGCCGCTTTTGCCGGACTGGAGGGTGCCGACCTCGCGGCCGAAGTCACCAGCGCCAGTGATTATGATTGGGGCGAAGGTCGCTGGTCTTGGAACCAAGGTTTCACCGATAGCGGCGCAACCGGCAAGGCCGGCGATGGCCCGCATGTGGTCGCGCTCGATTACGGCGTGAAGAAAAACATTCTGCGCTGTCTGGTTGAAGCCGGATGCCGCGTCACTGTTCTGCCCGCCGACAGCACCGCCGATGTGGTGCTGGATACTGCGCCCGACGGGATTTTTCTTTCCAACGGCCCGGGCGACCCGGCCGCGACCGGCGATTATGCGGTCGCCGAAATTGAAAAATTGGTGGCCAGCGGCAAACCGGTATTCGGCATTTGCCTTGGCCATCAAATGCTGGCGCGGGCTTTGGGCGCGCGGACGGTAAAAATGAAACTGGGCCATCACGGTGCCAATCATCCGGTCAAAGATGTGACCACGGGCAAGGTGGAAATCACCTCGATGAATCACGGCTTCACGGTTGACCGCGACACACTGCCGGACACGGTGGAAGAAACCCATATCAGTCTGTTTGACGGCACTAATTGTGGCATTCGCCTGAAAGACAAGCCGGTCTTCTCAGTGCAATATCACCCCGAAGCCTCGCCGGGCCCGCAAGACAGCCATTACTTATTTGACCGCTTTGTGACCGCTATGCGGGGAGACGCCTAATGCCTAAACGCACCGACCTTTCGAGCATTATGATTATCGGCGCCGGCCCAATTGTTATCGGGCAGGCATGCGAGTTTGACTATTCCGGCGCGCAAGCCTGCAAAGCACTGCGCGAAGAGGGTTATAAAGTCATTCTGGTCAACTCAAATCCGGCGACCATCATGACCGATCCGGAGCTGGCCGATGCCACTTATATCGAACCGATTACGCCCGATATTGTCGCCAAGATTATCGAGAAAGAACGCCCCGACGCGCTGCTGCCGACCATGGGCGGACAGACGGCGCTGAACACCGCTATTTCTTTGGCCGAAAACGGCACGCTGGAAAAATTCGACGTGCAGCTTATCGGTGCCGACCTTGAGGCCATCAATAAAGCCGAAGACCGGCTGCTGTTCCGCGACGCGATGGATAAAATCGGCCTTGAAAGCCCGCGCTCTTCCATCGCCCATACGGTCGAGGAAGCGTTGGAAGGGCTGGAGAAAGTCGGCCTGCCGACCATCATCCGCCCGTCTTTCACATTGGGCGGCACCGGCGGCGGCATCGCCTATAATAAGGAAGAATTCCTCGCCATTGTCGAAAACGGCCTCGACGCCTCACCGGTCACCGAAGTGCTGATTGAAGAGAGCGTGTTAGGTTGGAAAGAATATGAGATGGAGGTGGTGCGCGACAAAGCCGATAATTGCATCATCATCTGCTCGATTGAAAATGTTGACCCGATGGGCGTGCATACGGGCGACTCGATTACAGTTGCACCGGCTTTGACACTGACCGATCGCGAATATCAGATTATGCGTAATGCCTCGATTGCGGTGCTGCGCGAAATCGGCGTCGAGACCGGCGGCTCCAATGTGCAATTCGCCGTCAATCCGAAAGATGGACGCCTCGTTGTCATCGAGATGAACCCGCGCGTTTCGCGCTCCTCGGCGCTGGCATCGAAAGCCACAGGTTTTCCGATTGCCAAAATCGCCGCCAAGCTGGCCGTCGGTTATACGCTCGACGAATTGATGAACGATATTACCGGCGTGACCCCGGCCAGCTTCGAGCCGACCATTGATTATGTCGTCACCAAAATCCCGCGTTTTGCTTTCGAGAAATTTCCCGGTGCCGAACCGCTGCTGACAACGGCGATGAAATCGGTCGGTGAAGCGATGGCCATTGGCCGCAATTTTCAGGAAAGCTTGCAAAAAGCCCTGCGCTCGCTGGAGACCGGCCTGACCGGTCTCAACCCGCCTGAAGACGCCCCCGATATGTCCACCGAGGAAGGCCTTGCCGACATGCGCGCTGCGCTGACCACCGCCACCCCGTCGCGCCTGCTGATGGCGGCGCATGCGCTGCGCCAAGGCATGAGCGAGGAGGACGTTTGCGGCCTATCGCATTTCGATCCATGGTTCGTCGCCCGGCTTGGCGAGATTATCGCCATGGAAGCGAAAATAAGCCAACACGGCTTGCCCGATAATGACGAGGCGATGCGCGCGGTCAAAGCGATGGGCTTTTCCGATGCGCGACTGGCCGAGCTGACCGATGGCGATGAAGACGCCGTGCGCGCGGCGCGCCAAGCGATGAATGTGCGCCCTTATTTTCGGCAAATCGATACTTGCGCCGCCGAGTTCGCGGCCGGCACGCCATATCTTTATTCCAGCTATGACGCGCCCTCAGCCTTTGGCGGGCAGCAAGAAGCAACGCCCAGCGACCGCAAAAAAGCCGTCATTTTGGGCGGCGGGCCAAACCGTATCGGCCAGGGTATTGAATTTGACTATTGCTGCTGCCACGCCGCTTACGCGCTCGACGATGCGGGTATT
Source organism: PS1 clade bacterium (assembly GCA_016779015.1). Classification (GTDB taxonomy): domain Bacteria; phylum Pseudomonadota; class Alphaproteobacteria; order RS24; family RS24; genus UBA8337. The sequence goes on from JADHOK010000050.1 coordinate 6,089, forward strand.
GAAAGCATTATGGTCAATTGCAATCCGGAAACCGTCTCGACCGATTACGACACTTCCGACCGGCTGTATTTTGAACCGCTGACGCAAGAGGATGTTTTGGAAATCCTCGCCTGCGAACAGAGCAACGGCACACTGGCCGGGGTGATTGTGCAATTTGGCGGCCAAACACCGCTGAAACTGTCGCAAGCACTGGAGAAAGCGGGTATCCCCATTCTCGGCACCGACCCCGATGCGATTGATCTGGCCGAAAACCGCGACCGCTTCAAAGATTTGCTGGAACGCTTGGGGCTGCGCCAGCCCAATAATGGCATTGCCCGCTCAGCCGATGAGGCGCGTGCCATTGCCGCCGATATCGGTTTCCCGGTGGTCATTCGTCCGTCTTATGTGTTGGGCGGGCGGGCCATGGAGATTGTCGATAATGACGCGCAGCTAGAACGCTATATGCGCGAAGCGGTGGTCGTGTCGGGCGACAGTCCGGTGCTGATTGACGGCTATTTGCGTGACGCCACCGAGCTTGACGTCGACGTGCTGAGCGACGGCAATGAGGTTTTTGTCGCGGGCATTCTGGAACATATTGAAGAAGCCGGTGTGCATTCGGGCGATAGCGCCTGCTCCATGCCGCCGCACTCGCTATCGAGCGAGATTATCGATGAGCTGAGCCGTCAGGCGACCGAAATGGCCAAAGCGTTGAATGTGGTCGGCCTGATGAATGTGCAATTCGCCGTGCAGGGCGAGACGATTTTCGTAATCGAGGTCAATCCGCGCGCTAGCCGCACCGTGCCTTTTGTCGCCAAAGTGCTGGGCCAACCGATTGCCCGCATCGCGGCGCGACTGATGGCCGGCGCACCACTTTCTGAATTCAATCTGACGGCGCAAAGCTATGACCATATTGCGGTCAAAGAGAGCGTCTTCCCGTTTGCCCGCTTCCCCGGTGTCGATACGGTGCTGGGCCCGGAAATGCGTTCGACCGGCGAGGTGATGGGCCTCGACCTTGATTTTGCGACCGCTTTTGCGAAAAGCCAGCTCGGCAGCAGCACCGTTTTGCCGGCCGGCGGCACGGCTTTTATTTCGGTGCGCGAAGGCGACAAGCAGCGCGCCATTGTGCCGGCCAAACGGCTGGAGGCGTTGGGCTTCACCCTGATTGCGACCGGCGGCACGGCGGCCTATCTGGCGCAAAACGGCGTGCAAGTAGAGCCGATTAACAAAGTCGCTGAGGGACGCCCGCATATTGTCGATGCGATTAAAAACGGCGATGTACAATTTGTGGTCAACACAACAGAGGGTGAAAAATCTCTGGCTGACAGCAAATCCATTCGCCGCACCACGCTCGAGATGAAAGTCCCGTATTACACAACTCTGGCCGGTGCCGAAGCCGCGGTCGCTGCCATTGCTGCTTTGGGCGAAGGCGAGCTGAGCGTCACCAGCCTGCAGGATTACGCAGCGCGCCTCCGATAGCTTCTACAAAGGGCGCAAAAAACTTGCCTAACTCCCTTATTTTGTGAAAACTAAGCATCTGCTCTTGGGAGCAGGGAGGCTGAAAATGGAAACCGTACCGATGACGTCTGGCGGCTATGATGCGCTGGATGTGGAATTGAAGCGCCTGAAAGGGCCCGAACGCCAGCGCATTATCCGAGCGATTGCGGAAGCGCGCGCGCATGGCGACTTGTCTGAGAACGCCGAATATCACGCCGCCAAGGAGCAGCAAAGCCATAATGAGGGGCGCATTATGGAGCTTGAGGATATGATCAACCGCGCCGATGTCATCGACGTTGCGAGCTTGAGCGGTCAGCAAGTCAAATTCGGTGCCACTGTGAAGCTGGTCGATGAAGATACCGATGTCGAGGTGAGCTACCAAATTGTCGGCGATTTCGAGGCCGATTTGGAGCAAGGCAAGATTTCCATTTCATCGCCCATTGCGCGCGCCCTGATCGGTAAAGATGTCGGCGACAGCGTAGATGTCAACACGCCCGGCGGTGGCAAATCCTACGAAATTCTCGGCGTTAAATTTAAATAGCTTCAGCGTTTTTTGATGCCGATAAAGACAGCTAGAGCGGATTTACCGTCCCCGCATAGATGACGAATTTTTTCGATGCATCCTCTTGCAGATTCGATAGAAAGAATCGTCTCTTTCCTATCGAATTTGGACTGCGGGTTGTAATCCGCTTCATGCCGACTATCTTGCAGTTTCGCAAAGATATCAGCAAGGTCGGCCAAAGCAGGCGGGAAATTAAGATCTGCATTCTTAGATTCCCGTTGTTTTTTCTGCTTATCTTTTAGCTTAGAAAATTGCCGAATTTCCAATAATCTTTTTTTGAGCTGTTGATGCTCCAAACTTCTATAAGTTTGCAACCAAGCGCGCGTTAGCTTTTTACCATCGCAGACAAACTGTTCTGCGAACAGCAAACAGAATTCATGGAAAACAGCATAATAGGCGGAACTGACAGCCCGCCGCAGGTCAATTTGCGGCGGTGATTTCGAGCTCGAATTAGACCGAACAAGCTGTTCAGCCAACCGCAAAAAATCGTCTGACAGGCTCATTAAGTTTTAAGTAGTTTGGAGTTGATTTCTTGACCCCTTGCAAGGTGCGGCTTAACCAGCGGAAAAGCGTCAAAAATTTCAGCTTCACGGACTGTGTTGGCGACGAGAGGAATAAGACGAAAATATAAATCACCCCCAATTTTTTCATTTTCTTTACTCAGCCAAACATCAACCCTCACAACTGGGGTGCCGTCTTCTTCCTTATATTCTGTGAACTCCGTTTCTCGAACTTTCAAAGAAAGCTCTCGACTTACGGCTTCGCGAATGCGCGATTTTAATTCCTTCATAGCGCGCTCTCCTTCTTGTTTTCTTTGTTCAAGAACGCTTTTTGGATGATACGCCATAATTCAATAAGAATACAGCTTCGAGAATAAGATAGGTGTTCTTTTTACCACCACCCAATATTTCCAGTCGGACTACCCCGCGCTATCTATGAGTCCTAGTCAGCCCCAATCGGCAGTGCTGTGCGGCCTTTTGAACGGCGAATGGTCAGCGAGGTGCGGACATTGGCAACATTCGGTGCCGGCGTCAGCTTTTGCGTCAGAAACTCTTGGAAACTCTCAAGATTGGGCGCGACGCATTTCAA
>JADHOK010000051.1 GCA_016779015.1 PS1 clade bacterium
TATCGAAGTGACGCCCAATGCCGACAACCCGCCCGCCACCAATGCGCTGGCGGCACAAATTCGCGCCGTTGCCCCGGGCGCAAGGCTCGACACGCATGGTCGCTGGCGCGAGACGCTGGAGAGCACAGCCAATGCGTTACAGCTTTTTGCCGCTTTGGTGCTGACCATGGTGACCTTGGCGACGGCGATGGTCATTCTTTTCGCGACCCGCGCCGGCCTGTTGGCCAATGAAGAGATTATCCACGTGCTGCACCAAATCGGCGCGCAGGATGGCTATATTTCGCGCCGCTTTGAAGCCCATTTCATTCGCCGCACGGCGCTGGCTGCGACGGCCGGTCTGGCGGCAGCGTTTATATTTTTCTACACGCTGGGCGGTCTGGTGGCCGAGGCGCGCAGTGCCGATTTTCTGGTGCAGCTGCTGCCTATGCCGATTGCCGCTATCGTGCTGAGCTGGCAAGTGACTCGGCGTTATGTTTTGCGGCGTCTAAAACAAGAACTTTAAGGAAAACTATGTCGCGCTTTGGAGAAGAAGAAAAACGCAGCCGACAACAAATGCTGACCACGCTGGGCGGTTTACTGGTCGGCGCGGTGGCGCTGTTTTTGCTGTTCTTTGTGATTTTTGCACAAAGCCTAAAAGGCCCGCCCGATAATGTGCCCGCAGCCGATGCCATTGTCGTGTTTACCGGCACCAGTCCGGTGCGCATCGAGACCGGTTTCAAACTGCTGGCGGCCCGCAAAGGTCAGCGTCTTCTGGTCAGCGGGGTTTACGAACACCAGAGTTTCGACACGATTTTGGCCATGGCCGGTGCCGATGGTGAGCGTCTGCGTTGTTGTATCGACCTCGATTATCGCGCCACCAATACGGTCCGCAATACGCAAGAGACCGCCCTATGGGCCGATGTTCACGGCTTCTCCCGCCTCATTGTGGTGACCAGCAGCCAGCATATGCCGCGCGCGTTTTTGGAGCTGCGCCGCACCATGCCGCGCGCCAGCCTGTCGGCCTATGGCGTGGTGCCGCCCAATGTGCGACTTGATTATTGGTATGCTTACCCCGGCACAATGGCGCTGCTGTTGGGCGAATATATGCGCTATCTTTATGTATTGAGCGGCTTGCCCGGCTTTAACTAGGATTTGTGATGCAGCGTTTTTTCTCGAATAAAAGACTGGCTCTGTTTGCGCCTTTTATCGGCTTGGTATTTTTGACGCTGGTCGCTTTCGGCCTTTGGGTGGGCGCCAGCGGTCGCATTGGTGATGAACTGGCGGCGCGCGGTCTGTCTTGGGAGGGTTTGGCGCGCGCCGGTTTCCCGGCCCGTATCACGCTGGAAATTGACAAGCCGCGCTGGCGCGATACGACACCGGGCAGTTCTCTGGTCTGGCAAAATCAGGGCCTCACCCTCACCGTCATGCCGTTTGACGGCGGCCATGCGATTATCGATTTCAAAGGCGACCACCATTTGGGTTTTGACGGCGGCGATTTGCGCATGGCGCATCAGGGCAATCTGATGAGCGCGATTGTCGATTTCGACGGCCTCAATCGCGCCTCGTTTGAAGCGCAACAACCCAGTGTCAATGGCACTTGGCTCGACCTCGACCTCAGCGCCCGCGCCGCGGAATTGGCCTTGCATGCTCGCCGCGCGCCAACCGCAAATGAGGCGCGCTATGACGTTGCGCTGCTCGCCAAGAACCTCACATTGAAGCAAGACAACGGCACATTGGCGCTGACCCGTTTGGACGCCGCAGTTACTGTGCCCGCCGCCGCTTTTGAGCGCCCGCTTGAGGCCGGTGATGTCATTGTGCTCGACCGCGTGACTTTGGAGCGACAACAATTGACGCTTATCGGCAAAGGTCGGGTGAAGCTACGCGCCAATGGCTATATGGATGGCATGCTCGACCTCGATATTGTCGGCCTGGAACCGTTTATCGACGCCCTCATCGAGTTCGACCTCATCAAGCGGCGCGACCGAAGAAAGCTCCTGCTGCTCGGCGGTTTGGGCGCTGCGTTTGGCGGCGACACACCCGACCGTCTATCGCTACCGCTGCGGTTTCAGAACAAAAGATTATATCTCGGCGATCTGGAGCTCGGGGCCGCGCCCCGCTGGAAATAGAAGCTGAATTAAAACAGCTGAAACAGCTATTTATCCCGCCCGAAATTGGGGCTGTCCGTATCCTGTCCGGCCTCGATTATCGACTGGCGAATGCCGCGTGTGCGGGTAAACACATCCTCCAAATGGCGGCCATCGCCGCGCCTTATGGCGGCTTGCAGCGCCGTCAAATCCTCGGAGAAACGTCCCAGCACCTCCAGTACCGCATCTTTATTAGAGAGGAAAATATCGCGCCACATAATCGGGTCGGACGATGCGATACGGGTGAAATCGCGAAACCCCGACGCTGAATATTTAATTACCTCGGAGCGCGTATCGTTCTCCAATTGCGCCGCCGTGCCGACAATATTATAGGCGATGAGGTGCGGCAAATGGCTGGTAATGGCGAGCACCAAATCATGATGGTTGGCATCCATAAAGGCCACTTCCGAGCCCATGCCACGCCATAGTTTTGTCACTTCCTCAACCGCGATAAGGCTGGTGTTTGCATCCGGTGTTAAAATACACCAGCGTTCTTCAAACAATTCGGCAAAGCCCGCTTCGGGGCCCGATTGCTCAGTGCCGGCAATCGGATGACCGGGCACGAAATGAATGCGGTCTTCGAGAAGCGGCGTCAGCTCTTTTAACACCCCGGCTTTTACCGAACCGACATCGGTCAATATGGCATTGTCTTTGAGGCCCGGCACAACCCGCTCGGCCAGTTCTTTAATGACGCCGAGCGGCGTGTTGAAGAACACCACATCGGCGTCGATGACGGCTTGCTCGGGCGTGTCATGGACGCTATCGACGAAGCCAAGCTCGAGCGCTTTGGCGCGCGTTTCGGCCGAGCGTGCATAACCTGACACATGCGCCGCCAGCCGATTTTTCTTCAGCGCATGGCCGAGCGACGACCCGATAAGGCCAAGCCCGATAAGCGCGATATTGGGTTTGCTCACGCACCCTCTCCTTTGACGATATTTTCCAATGCGGCGAGGGCAGCGCGATTGGCGTCCTGCGTGCCGACACTGAGCCTCAGCATATCGGACAGACCATAAGCGCTAAGGCCGCGCGGAATGACCCCGGCCGCACCCATGGCCGCTTCGACCCGCGCCGCTTGGGCGGCATCGGCAAATTGCAGCAAAATGAAATTGGCTTGCGTGCTACGCACGCTAATCCCCAGGCCGCCGATTTGCTGGACCAGCCAATCGCGCCAGTGCGCATTATGGGCGCGGCTTGTTTCGATATGCGTCTGGTCGTCCAGTGCCGCCAAACCGGCGCGCATGGCCGCCACATTAATATTAAACGGCCCGCGCAGGCGATTGAGCGCATCGGCGACGGGCAGCGGGCAATAGCCCCAACCAAGACGCAGTGCCGCCAACCCATAGGCTTTGGAAAATGTTCTTGTGGTGACCACATTGGCGTGCGCTTCCACCATATCGAAAGCGGCCGGATAGACAGCAGGATCGACATATTCGGCGTAAGCGCCGTCGAGCACCAGCAGCACATTATCGGGCAGGCCCGCATGCAGGCGCGCAATCGCGTCGCGGTCCAGCATGGTGCCGGTTGGGTTATTTGGATTGGCCAAAAAGACGATTTTGGTCTTATCGGTCACCGCCGCCAGCAGCGCATCGACCTTGGCGGTCAAATCGGTCTCCGCCACCTCGACCGGCATGGCACCGGTGGCGCGACTGGCCAGCTTGTAAATCAAAAACGCATGCGCCGTGTGCACCATCTCATCGCCCGGCCCCAAATAGGCTTGCGCCAGCAGCGTCAGAATATCGTCAGAGCCATTGCCGCAGACAATGCGCGCCGCATCGAGGCCATTGAGGGCGGCCAATTTTTCGCGCAAAGCCAGCGCACCACCATCGGGATAAATCGACGGGTCGCCCAAATCTTTGAGCGCGGCCAGCGCTTTCGGGCTGGCCCCTAAGGGGTTTTCATTGGCCGAGAGTTTGTAGGGGTCTTTGACCCCTTCCACCGCTTCGCGCCCGCCGACATAGGCCGGCATGTCGAGCACCCCGTCTTTGGGTTGCGGCCCGCTCATGCTCCTGTCTCCTGTTTTTTTGTCAGCTCTTTTTTTGTCAGCCCTTTTTTTGTTAGCCCGGCATCGGGTGCTAAAGTCAGGTAACGCCCCCACACCGCGTCTCCCTCAGGCGCGCGGGTTTCGACCAACACATAATCAGCGCCGGTAAACACAATATCGTCACCGGCTTGGGCCGCCGCGCGACGCACCAGAGCCACCGCTCCGTCGGCATCGTTGCCCTCACCCGTTTCCGCGTCCAACGCGCCATAGCATAGCGCTTGCGCTTGGCCGATGAGGGGCAGGCGCGCAAAAACCGCCACGCCGTCGGGCGGCGCGACCGCTTCATCGAGCGTCAGCACCGCAATAAGGCGCGGGTTTTTCGCCAGCTCATCGAGTTCCGGCGATACTGTTTGGTAATCCAGACTGGCACCGAAATGTGTCCGCGCCGACGCCATCGCAGCATCGGAGGCGCAAATGGTGACACCGCCTTGTTGCGCCAAGGCCATGCCGATAATTTCGCGCCAAATCGCCACCAGACCGGCAGCGCTGAGGCTTGGCGCTTCGGCTTTCTGCCACGCCAAAAGGGCCTGCATTTGTTGCATTTCACGCATTGGCCGTAACGGCGCGCCGGCGCTACCATTTGCGGTTTTGGCGGCAGCCACTTCGGCGACCAATTGCGCGCGACGAAGCAGCCGGTCACGCAATTCAGCGTCCAGCGCGTCGATCTCGGCGCGAATAGTGTCCAAGGCAGCAGTCATATCGCTTCCCATATCCAACAAACCGCGGCCAAAACCGCGGCGCAATCTCTTGCATACGCGCCTAGTCATACGCCGTGAGAGGGTGTAAATCAAAGGAAAGATTGACTTTTTACTGCTGCTCCTGCATGAGGGGCGGCTGAATGGCTGGCTTGCAATGGGGATGTTATGAACGCCACGCAAACACAGAACGAGGACGGCGAAACAGTGCGGTTTGACGGCGCTGCGTTGAAACTCGACTGCGGCGTGACGTTGGAGACGCTGGAATTGGCCTATCGCACTTACGGCACGCTCAATAAAGACAAAAGCAATGCCATTCTCATCTGTCACGCGCTGACCGGCGACCAGCATCCGGCGGGCGATAACCCGCTGACCGGCAAACCCGGCTGGTGGACGCAAGTGGTCGGCCCCGGCGGCATTATCGATACGGATAAATATTTTGTCATTTGCTCCAATGTGCTGGGCGGTTGCGGCGGTTCCACCGGCCCGCAAAGCGGGAACCCCGAAACCGGCAAACCTTATGGGCTGGATTTTCCGGTCATCACCATTGCCGATATGGTGCGCGCGCAAAATCTGCTGATTGACCATTTAGGCATTGAAAGCCTGTTTTGTGTCATTGGCGGCTCCATGGGCGGCATGCAGGTGCTGCAATGGGCGGCAGCGCATAGCGACCGCATCTTTTCGGCTGTGCCGATTGCCACATCGGCACGCCATAGCTCGCAAAATATTGCCTTTCACGAGGTCGGGCGACAAGCCATCCTCGCCGATCCGGAATGGCATGGCGGTGCTTATTACGCAACCGATGCGCATCCGCGCAAAGGCCTCGCCGTGGCGCGCATGGCGGCGCATATTACCTATTTGTCGGAGGCCGCATTGCAGCGCAAATTCGGTCGTAATCTGCAAGACCGCGAGGCGATTTCTTATGGGTTTGACGCGGATTTCCAAATCGAGAGCTATTTGCGCCACCAAGGCATGACGTTTGTCGAGCGCTTTGACGCCAATAGCTATCTCTACATCACCCGCGCCATGGATTATTTCGATATTGCGGCGGAAAATGGCGGCAATCTGGCCGCCGCCTTCAACGGCACGGCGACACGCTTTTGCGTCATGTCGTTCACCAGCGACTGGCTGTTCCCGACGCCCGAAAGTGTCAATCTGGTGCGCGCGCTCAATGCGGCCGGGGCCAATGTCAGCTTTGTCGAAATCGAAAGCGATAAAGGCCATGACGCGTTTCTGCTCGACGAGCCGGAAATGCACGCCACATTGAGCGGCTTTTTGCAAGCCGCCGCGCAAGCCCGCGGGCTGGAAAATGGTGGCCGTGATGATTGACCCGAAAGCCAATGCCGCCGGCAATCTTGCCGCCGACCGCATCGACCTGCAACTGATCGCCGATATGGTGGCGCCGGGCAGCAAGGTGCTGGATATTGGCTGCGGCGATGGCACACTTTTGGAATTGTTGGTCAAGCAACACGGGGTCGATGCGCGCGGTCTCGAATTGAGCCAGAGCGGCGTCAATAATTGCGTGGCGCGCGGGCTTTCCGTCGTGCAGGGCAATGCCGATACCGATCTGTCTTATTATCCAGATAATGGTTTCGACACGGTTATTTTGAGCCAGACGCTGCAGGCGACGCAGCGCCCGCATGATGTGTTGCGCGAAATGGCGCGCATCGGCAAACGGCTGATTGTCTCCATCCCCAATTTCGGCCATTGGCGGGTGCGTCTCGACTTGTTGGTGAAAGGCCGCATGCCGGTCACCGGCACGCTCAATGCGAGCTGGTATGAGACCGCCAATATCCATTTATGCACCCTCACCGACTTCACCCAATTATGCGATGTGCTGGGGCTGTCGGTCGAAAGTTGCACCACATTATCGCGCGGCAAAGCCAAGGCGCTGCCGGGCCGCACCACGCGGCGCGCCAATTTACTCGCTGAGCAAGGCGTGTTTGTCCTAACGCGCAGCTAGGCTTTTTCACCGGAGCCGGTAAGCGGAAACCGCGTCGCCGAAAGCGCCGGACGCACCACGGCGGCTTGGCGATAACGCAGCGCCATTTTAGAGCCGGTCGGGGCCGGTACTTTTTTGATCGCCTCCATCAACCACACCCCGCCCAGTTGCGGCAGCACAAAAGCGCCAGCATGGTCGAGCCAAGCCAAAGAGGTCAAAAGCCGCTGCGGCACAAAAGGCGGCAATAAAAGCGCCGGTCGGCTGCGCCCCGGCACAAAACCGGTGCGCCGCATCAGGCGAAGCATTTGCCCCGACGAAAAAGGTCGTCCGGTGCCGAACGGCGTCGCATCGCGCCGCGCCCACAGCCCGCGCCGATTGGCGACAATGAACAGGGCGCGGCCATTCGGCACCAAAACCCGCCAAGTCTCCTGCATCAGCCCATCGAGATGATTGGCCGCCTCCAATCCGTGCAGCATAATCAGCCGATTGACGCTTTCAGCGCGCAGCGGCCATTGCCCCTCATCGCCCAGCACCAATGGCGGGTCACCGGCCTGCGGTGCCAGCGCGCCCTGTTGCGCCGGCATTAAGAAATGCCAAGCCGCGTCGGGCCATAAGCCATGCCGCAAAGGTAGACCATAGCCATAAGCCAGCACCGATTCATTGGCGGCCGCGGCCTCGGGCCAGATGCGCATAATATGCTGCGTCAGGCGCGATGCCACATGCGCGCCCAAAGGCCCGTCATAAAAGCGCGTCAAATCGACAATATCGACAGCCATTTCTTTCCCTCGTCTGCGCTTTCACACTATAGTGCAGTCAGACAAAATGAAAACGGGAGCGAACCCATGTCACAGAACAAAAGCAGCGCGCTGGAGATTTTGCAGTTTCCTTGTCTCAGCGATAATTACGGCTTTTTGGTTCACGATAATGAAAGCGGCGAGACCGCGTGCATCGACACGCCGGAAACCGCGCCAATATTGGCGGCGCTGGAACAAAAAGGCTGGCAGCTAACGCAGATTTGGAACACCCATCATCATTACGACCACGCCGGTAATAATGAAGAGATTAAACGCGCCACCGGCTGCACCATTACCGGCCCGGCCGGTGAGGCCGATAAAATTCCGGCCATTGACCGCGCCGTCGATGATGGCGACACAGTGATGCTGGGGGCGCATGAAGCGCGTATCCTAAATGTCGGCGGCCACACATTGGGCCATATTGCCTATCATATGGACGGCCATGCTTTTGTCGGCGACAGTCTGTTCGCGCTGGGTTGCGGGCGGGTGTTTGAAGGCACTATGGCGCAAATGTGGGACAGCCTGCAAAAGCTCGCCGCCCTGCCCGATGGCACACAGATTTATTGCGCCCATGAATATACCGCCGGCAATGCCGCTTTCGCGGTCACCATCGACCCTGACAATGCGGCGCTGAGGGCCCGCGTGAGAGAAATCACTGCCTTGCGCGCCGCCGATAAACCCACCGTGCCGACCGAGATTGCATTGGAGCGCGCTACCAATCCTTTCCTGCGCGCCACAGACGCTGCCGTGCAAGCGCATCTCAATATGAGCGGTGCGGCGGCGGCCGATGTATTCGCCGAAATTCGCCAGCGCAAGGATAATTTTTAATGGTTGATAGCGCTGCCGCGCGCGGTGATTTATTGCGTTATGTCGCCCCATCCGGAGCGCTGGTTGAGGAGATAGGCTGGGTTGACCCTGAAGCTGCGTTTCTGCCCCATGCAGCGCGTGACGCCAGCCTTTGGCTCGACAGTTCTGACCCGACGCATGAGGCGGCGCGCTATAGTTTCATCGCTCTCGACCCATATAAAAAACTGAGTTTTAAGGCCGGCAACGCTAAAGCCGGTGTCGCCGCCGTCCAAAGCGAGCTCGATGCGCACCGCGCTTTATGGGGCGCGTTGCCGCCCGCCATAGACGCGCAAGTGCCGCCCTTTCGCGGCGGTGCGGCGGGGCTGTTCGCCTATGATTTGGGGCTTGGACTTGAAAACGCATTTGCCGCAAAAGCACCACCGATAGATGAAAGCGACGCGCTGGCCATCGGGCTTTACGCAACCGTTCTGGCTTTCGACCATCGCGACCGACGCTGCTTCATTATCGCCACCGGCTTGCCGCATGACAGCGCCGCCGCTAGGGCCGATGCGGCACGGCAAGAAATTTCAATGTGGCAGCAACGCCTGACCGGTGTCCCCCATCAGACCTTGCCGCCACCACCGGCAGCACCGGCTCTGGCCGCGCCGCCGCACAGCAATTTTTCCAAAGTCGCCTATTGTCAGGCGGTCGCCGATTTGGTCGAGCATATTCTGGACGGCGATATATTTCAGGCCAATTTGGCGCAATGCTATGACGCTCGACTGGGCGCAGACGACACGGCG
>JADHOK010000052.1 GCA_016779015.1 PS1 clade bacterium
ATGAAGACCATTATTGAACGCAGCGATTTGTTGAAAGCGCTCAACCATGTGCAAAGCGTTGTCGAGCGGCGCAACACCATTCCCATTCTCTCAAATGTTCTTTTGGAAGCTGATAATGGCGTGCTTGGCTTGACCGCGACCGATTTGGAGATTGAGATGCGCGAACGCGTCGAGGCCGAGATTGTGCAGCCCGGCGCGATTACGGCACCGGCGCACATGCTCTATGACATTGTCCGCAAATTGCCCGATGGGGCGCAGGTCGAATTGGCGACCGATGAGACCGGCGGGCGGCTCAATCTGGTGGCCGGTAAATCAGCCTTCACCTTGCAAGCGCTGCCGCGCGAAGATTTTCCGGCCATGGCGCAAGATGAAATGCCGGTGGCTTTCGCCCTGCCGGCGTCTGATTTGCGCCGCCTTATCGACAAGACGCGCTTCGCCATTTCGGTCGAGGAGACGCGGTATTATCTGAATGGTATTTATCTGCATGTATTGGAAGATGGCGGTGCCAATTTGCTGCGCGCTGTGGCTACCGATGGCCACCGTCTGGCGCGCGTCGAAATGGCCCAGCCGGTCGGTGCCGCCGATATGCCGGCGGTGATTATTCCGCGCAAAACCGTTGGCGAGGTGCAAAAACTTTTGGAGGAAGCCGAAGGCGAGGTGTCGCTGCAGGTTTCCGACACCAAGATTAATTTCGCTTTTGCCGATATCGTGCTGACCTCGAAATTGATCGATGGCAAGTTTCCCGATTACACGCGCGTCATCCCCAGTGATAATGACAAGACGCTGAAGCTCGATGCGAAAAGTTTTGCCCAAAGCGTTGACCGCGTCTCGGCGATTTCCAGCGAGAAATCGCGCGCCGTCAAATTGGCGCTCGATAAAGACAGTCTGGCTTTGTCAGTGTCCAATCCCGATAGCGGTTCGGCCAATGACGAGCTCGCCGTTTCCTATGCCGCCGAGGCCATGGAGATCGGGTTCAACGCGCGCTATTTGATGGATATTACCGGCCAGCTGGACGGCGAAACGGCGACTTTCGAGCTTGCCGATAGCGGTTCGCCGACGCTGGTGCGCGACGATGAAGATGCGCAAGCGCTTTACGTTCTCATGCCGATGCGGGTGTAATGACGGGCGCTTCCGTCAGTCTCGAACAGTCGCACGATTATGCGGCGCCTGCAAAAGGCGCGAGGCTGCTGTCAGCGCCCCATATCGGTAAATTGCGCCTTTCTCATTTTCGCTCTCACGCGACACTGGATTTGTCTTGCGCGCCCGGGGCCATGGTGCTGACCGGGGCCAATGGCATCGGCAAAACCAATGTGTTGGAAGCGCTGTCCATGCTGGCGCCGGGGCGCGGCTTGCGCAGCGCGGCGTTTGATGAGATGCGTTTTGAGCGCCGCCTCGATTGGGCGGTGAGCGCTGATATTGATACGGTGCACGGCGCGGTGCGCGCCGGCATTGGCTGGCAAAACGGCGCGCGCAAAGTGCGCGTCGATGGGGCCAATGGCAAGCTCGACGATATCGCCCATGTGCTGCCGCAGCTATGGCTGACGCCGGCCATGGACAGGCTGTTTGTCGATGGTGCTAGCGGACGGCGCAAATTTCTCGACCGCTTTGCGCAAACGCTGGATGGCGGCCTCACCAAAGCTTTGGGGGCTTATGAAAAAGCCATGCGCGAGCGCAATCGGCTGCTGCAAGAAGGCCATTCGAGCCGCGCCAATAATGGCTGGCTGGATGGGCTGGAAGAAGCCATGGCGTTGAACGGTGTGGCCATTGCGGCGGCGCGCCTGACGGCGTTGGACGCGCTGGCTGTCGGCCTGGCGGCGATCCCCGAAGCGGCTTTTCCGCGCGCTGCGATTGCCCTTGAGGGGGCATTGGAAGCGGCGCTGCGCCAGCAATCGGCGCTCGAGGTTGAGGATGCGTTTCGCGCCCGTCTGGCAGCGGCGCGCCCGCTCGATGCCGCGGCCGGGCGCACTTTGGAAGGCCCGCATCGCAGCGATTTGCAGGTCAGCTATGCGGCCAAAGCCATGCCGGCCGGTGCTTGTTCGACCGGCGAGCAAAAAGCGCTTTTGGTCGGCCTGATATTGGCGCAAGCCCATTCAGTGGCGGCGCAAAGGGGCGATGTGCCGATATTGTTACTGGACGAGGTGGCAGCCCATCTCGACCGCCAGCGGCGTGCCGCTTTGGCAGAAATTTTGCACGCTTTGGGTGGGCAAAGCTGGATTACCGGCACGGATCGCGAAGCGTTTGACGGCTTTGAAGCTGTCTTTGGGGACGATTTTGCGGCCATTAATATGGAGACCGGCAGTGCGCCGGAAGGGAGCTAAGGATATGAGCGATACGCCAGAAACCAGCGAAGACCAAGGCGGCGAATACGGCGCCTCCTCCATTAAAGTGCTGAGAGGCTTGGAAGCGGTTCGAAAACGCCCGGGCATGTATATTGGTGATACCGACGACGGCACCGGTTTGCACCATATGGTCTATGAGGTGGTGGATAATTCCATCGATGAGGCGCTGGCCGGACATTGCGACGAGGTGTCGGTGCGCTTGAATGCCGACGGCTCGGTAACTGTTTCGGATAATGGGCGCGGCATACCGACCGAAATGCACCCTGAAGAGGGTATCTCGGCGGCGCAAGTCATTATGACGCAATTGCACGCCGGCGGTAAGTTTGACTCCAATAGCTATAAAGTCTCGGGCGGTCTGCACGGTGTCGGTATCTCTGTGGTCAATGCGCTGTCGGACTGGTTGGAATTGAGCATTCGCCGCGACGGCAAGCTGCATCAAATGCGCTTTGCGCATGGCGAGGCGGAGAAGGACTTGGAAGCCACCGGCGATGCCGAGACGACGGGCACGGAGGTTACCTTCCACCCTTCGTCGGGCACTTTCACCATGACCGAATTTAATTTTGAGACGCTGGAACACCGCTTGCGCGAATTGGCGTTTTTGAACAGCGGTGTCGGTATTGTGTTGGAGGATATGCGCTATGCTGAACCGCGCCGCGTCGAATTACGGTTCGATGGCGGTCTGGAAGCCTTTGCGCAATATCTTGACCGCAATAAGACGACGCTTATCGAGACCCCGATTGCGCTCAAATCAGAGGCCGATGATATCGGCGTCGAATTGGCGCTGTGGTGGAATGACAGCTATCACGAGACGGTTTTGTGCTTCACCAATAATATCCCGCAGCGCGATGGCGGCACCCATTTGGCCGGTTTTCGCGGCGCCCTGACCCGCACGGTCAATAATTACGCCAATCAATCGGGGCTGGCGAAAAAAGAGAAAGTCTCGCTATCGGGCGATGATTGCCGCGAGGGGCTGACCGCGGTGTTGTCGGTGAAAGTGCCGGACCCGAAATTTTCCAGTCAAACCAAAGACAAGCTGGTGTCCTCTGAGGTGCGTCCGGTGGTCGAAAGCATTGTCAATGAGGTGTTGACCGCATGGTTTGAAGAGCATCCAAACGAAGCTAAGATTATCATCAATAAAGTTATTGAGGCCGCGGCGGCGCGTGAAGCGGCCCGCAAAGCCCGCGAATTGACGCGGCGCAAAGGCGCGCTCGATGTCTCCAGCCTGCCCGGCAAGCTGGCCGATTGTCAGGAACGCGATGCCTCGCGCGCCGAGCTGTTTTTGGTTGAGGGCGACAGTGCCGGCGGCTCCGCCAAACAGGCGCGCAATCGCGCCAATCAGGCAGTGCTGCCCTTGCGCGGTAAAATCCTCAATGTCGAGCGCGCGCGGTTTGACAAAATGCTGTCCTCGAATGAAATCGGCACGCTGATAACGGCGCTCGGCACCGGCATTGGCCGCGAGGATTTCGATATCGAAAAACTGCGCTATCACAAAATTATCATCATGACCGATGCTGATGTTGACGGGGCGCATATTCGCACCTTGTTGTTGACGTTTTTCTATCGGCAAATGCCGGAGATTATCGAGCGCGGGTATTTGTATATCGCGCAGCCGCCGCTTTATAAAATCCGCCGCCAAAGCGCTGAAACCTATCTCAAAGACGATGCGGCATTGGAGGATTATCTCATCGAGGCGGGCACCGGCGAGGCGGTGCTGACACTGGCGTCGGGCGAGCAGCGAAGCGGTGCTGACCTGGCAGAGATGCTGACACAGGCGCGGATGATTAAATCCATCCTGTCAGGCCTGCCGCCGAAATATCCGCAATTTATCATCGAGCAGACGGCGATTGCCGGTGCGCTGACGCCGGATATTTTGTCGAAAACCGAACTTGCCGAGCAGAGCGCGCAATATATTGCGGCGCGCCTCAATCGTATGGCCGATGAGGTGGAGCGCGGCTGGGAAGGTCTGCCATCGGGTGATGGCGGGCTGACTTTTGTGCGCGAATTGCGCGGTGTGCGCGAGGCTTTCAATATTGACGGGCCGCTGATTGCGTCGAAAGACGCGCGCGCTTTGGACCATCTGGCCCCGGCCTTGCAAACTGTTTATCTGGACCCGGCCAAGCTGACGCTGAAAGAGCGCGATATCGCCATCAACACGCCGAGCGAATTGCTCAAAGCAGTGCTCGACCAAGGGCGCAACGGCGTCGCACTGCAGCGTTATAAAGGTCTGGGCGAAATGAACCCCGAGCAACTATGGCAGACGACATTGGATAAAGATGCGCGTTCGCTTTTGCAGGTGCGGGTGCAGGATGTGGCCGAAAGCAACGACCTGTTCGAACAGCTGATGGGTGATGTGGTGGAGCCGCGGCGCAATTTCATCCAGCAAAACGCGCTGGATGTCGCCAATCTCGATATTTAGGCCAAGCCGGTTTTGGCACAGACGCTGATGCGCGACCCTGCCCCCAAAAAGCCACCTAAAAAGCCGGCGCAAAAACCGGTTCGCAAGCCGCTATCGGGGCTGCGCCGTCTCGCCTATTGGGGTTTGGTGCTGGCGCTTTGGGGCGGCATGGGGCTGGGCGTTTTGGTGTTTTATTACGCGCTCGATTTGCCCGATACGGATGATTTGTGGAAGCTCGGCAGTCAGTCCGAATTGTCCATTTACGCGCGCGATGAAGGGCTGGTAGCGCGGCGCGGACGGCGCGGCGGACAAACCATGCGCTATGAAGATTTCCCGCCACACCTTGTCGAGGCGGTGATTGCTATTGAAGACCGGCGGTTTTTTTCGCATTTCGGCCTCGACCCGCGCGGGCTGGTGCGGGCGTTTATGGTCAATTTGCGTGCCGGAGGTCTGGTGCAGGGCGGCTCGACGCTGACCCAGCAATTGGCCAAAAATGTTTTTCTGACGCCCGAGCGTAGCTTCAAGCGCAAAGTGCAAGAGCTATTGCTGGCGTTTTGGCTGGAAGCGCATTTTTCCAAACAGGATATTATGGCGCTTTATTTGAACCGCGTTTATTTCGGCAGCGGGGCATATGGGGTGCAAGCCGCGGCCGAGACTTATTTCAACCGGCCGGTGCAAAACCTTACCAAAGCCGAAGCGGCGATGCTGGCGGGTCTGTTGAAAGCGCCGTCGCGTTACGCCCCGACGCGCGACCCTGTCGCCGCCGCCAAACGCGCCCGCACCGTCATTTCAGCGATGCAGGCGGCGGGCTATCTAAGCGCCGAGGAAGCGGTGGCTTTGGGGGCGCAAGAAATTGTCATCACCAATCGGTCGACCGATGGGGCGCATTATGCCGTCGATTGGACGCTCGACCAATTGCCCGATTTTGTCGGTCGCCCGCGCGCCGATCTCGATATTATGACGACGCTTGACCGGCCGATGCAATTGGCCGCCGACCGCGCTATTACGCGGGTCTTGCAAGCCCAAGGCACGGCCCGCAAAGCCGGCCAAGCAGCGATGGTGGTGATGACGCCGGATGGTGCCATTCGCGCCATGGTTGGCGGGCGCGCTTATGGGCGCAGTCAGTTTAACCGCGCTGTGCAGGCGCGGCGTCAACCGGGTTCGGCGTTCAAACCGGTAGTCTATCTGGCGGCGATGGAGGACGGGCTGAAAGCGGGCGATGCGTTTGACGATGCGCCGCTATCGATCGATGGCTGGTCGCCGAAAAATTATGACGGCACATATGCCGGCCAGGTGACGGCGGGCGAGGCGCTGGCGCGTTCGGTCAATACGGTGGCGGTGCAGGTCAGCGAGCAAACCGGCCGCGATAAGGTCATCGATATGGCGCGCCGATTGGGGTTGAGCGGGCGCTTGCGCGCGCACCCGTCTTTGGCGTTAGGGGCTTTTGAGGTCAATCTCTTGCAGCTTACCGCGGCATACGCGCATTTCGCCAATGGCGGCAATCGGGTGGTGCCGCATATCATCCACGCGGTCATCAGCGCTTCGGGGCAAGTCTTATACGACCGCCTCGCGCCGACGCCTCTGCCGGTGGTCGCGCCGCAGCATGTCGGGGCGCTGAATGAAATGCTACGCGCGGTCATGACCACGGGCACCGGACGCGCCGCGCGCGTTGATGGGGTCGAGCTGGCGGGCAAGACCGGCACGTCGCAAAACTGGCGCGATGCTTGGTTTATAGGTTATTCGGGGGCTTTGGTGGTTGGCGTTTGGGTCGGTAATGATGATGGCGCGCCGATGAACCGGGTGACCGGCGGCGGTTTACCGGCGCAAATCTTTGCCGAATTCATGCGCGAGCACAAACAACTCGCAGCCTCGGTGGCGCTGCCCGGCACCGACCTGCCGCGCCAAGGTGGCGGGCTTGGCGGATTGCTGCGCCGTCTGTTCGGTAATTAGACCGTCTCAGTCTTGAGCTAGTTTTGGGCTAATTCTGAGCTAATTTTTGCGCCAGTCCTTGAGCGAGTGTTTTGGGCGTCACCGCGTGATCGAAATGCGCCAAATAGCGATTATCGCCATCCATCAAATAGAAAAAGCTCGAATGGTCGACATTGTAATTGCCGTTTTCGTCTTCCTGCGGGCGGCGCGCTGCATAGATTTTATAGACCCGCTTCACCGCATCGATTTCCGCTTGCGTGCCGGTCAGGCCGATGAGGCGGGGGTGAAAATAAGCCAGATAATCGCGCATCACCGGCGGTGTGTCGCGCGTCGGATCGACCGAGATAAAGACTGGCTGCAAGGCTTGATAGGCATCCGGCGCGCTGTCGCGCAAAATTTCCAGCGCCCCGCCTAATATATCCAGCGCCGTCGGGCAGACATCGGGGCAATAGGTGAAACCGAAATAAATCAGCATTGGGCGACCGGCAAAATCTTGGTCGGTTTTGCGCGCGCCGTTCTGGTCGGTGAGGGTGAAAGGCCCGCCAATCGCCGCCGTCAGGCGGGTTTCGGCCGCGCTATCGGGCGCGCCGCGCTGACCCAGCTCGAGCACCAGCAGCGTCAAAAGCGCGGCGATGCCGAGCGCGGCGATGGTTAGACTGGCCTTGATATTGCGGCTCATTTACGGTCTTTCTTTAAGCGGGTTTCGTCTCAAGCGCTATTGCCGTGTGGCTTGGGGCGCTTATATCTTGAAGACGACAAACACGCAATATAAGGCGCAAAGCCAAAATATAAGGCGTAACGCTAAAGCGGGGATTGATGAGCCAAGACCAAACCATAATGCGCGAAACAATATTCGATGCCACCGCCGCGCCCGCCGTGCGCTTGCGGGTGCAAACGGCGTTGCGCTGGATGGCCATTGCCGGCCAATCGGCAGCGGTCGGTCTGATTTATTTCGGTTTTGGCTTCGACCTGCCGCTGGGCGCGGTGCTGGTGATTATTGGTCTGGCGGTGATGTTGAATGTCTTATTAATGGCGACATTCCCCGGCAATCATATGCTGACGCAGCGCCAAACTGCGTTGTTTTTGACCTATGACATGGTGCAATTGGGTCTGCTGTTGTTTTTCACCGGCGGTCTGTTGAACCCGTTTTCGCTGCTGCTGCTGGCACCTGTAACGATTTCCGCCAGCTTGTTAAACGCGCGCACCACGGCTGTGCTGGTGTTTTTTGCCGGACTTATTGTGTCGCTGCTGGCGCTGTTTCACGCCCCCCTGCCATGGTTGGGCGTGCCGCCTGAAATCCCCGAATTGCTGCGCATCGGCATGTGGGCGGCGCTGCTTTTGGCGATGGTGTTTATCCCGGCCTATGTCTGGGGGGTAAGCCGCGAAGGCCGCCGCATGTCGGCAGCATTGACGGCGACGCGCTCGGTTTTGGCGCGCGAGCAACGCCTGTCGGCCTTGGATGGTCTGGCCGCCGCTGCGGCGCACCAGCTCGGCACGCCTTTGGGCACGATTGTGCTGGTCTCGGCCGAATTGGCGGCGCGCGATGATTTACCCGATGGGTTGCGCGAGGATGTGGCGCTGATGCGCGGGGAGGCGCTGCGGTGCCGCGATATCCTGACCGAGCTGGTTAATGAGGAAAGCGATCCGGTGGTGGCGCGCACCAGCCTGCGCGGTCTGCTTGAAGAAGCGACGCTGGAAGCCGGCCTCCACAATAAAGAAATCTTAATCTCGTGCCGCCCCAATGGCCTGCTGGCGACCGGCGAGCCGCAGCTTATGCGCCAGCCCGAGTTGATTTACGGCATTGGCAATCTGATCGAAAACGCGGCCGAATTTGCCGGTGAGCGGGTTTATGTTGCGGCCACTTATTCGGCCCAGCAAGTGGTGTTGGAAGTGGCCGATGACGGGCCCGGATTTGCCGCTGATATTATCACCCGTTTGGGCGAGCCTTACACCTCCTCGCGCAGCTCGCGTAATGTCAATGAAAACCAGGCACCCAGTGATGGCGAATTCGGCCTCGGTCTGGGCTTTTTTATCGCCCGCACATTATTGCAGCGCGGCGGCGCGCGGGTGACGGCGCGCAATTTGAAAACCACCGAGCTGATTGACGGGGCGATGCCGGGGGGCGCGTGTGTGCGTATCGAATGGCCACGCGACCGGTTGGAAGCTTGAGCCGTGATGGCGGCGATGGTTGAAACCAAAACCGATCACCCTATATCGACGTACAGATAGAGGGCGATTTATCGCCCTGACAATAATTTTAGCAGTGACCCAAGCAGTGACCCAAAAAATGACTGAAGTAATGACTGAAGTGATGACCGAAAACAGCCATGCCCATGAGGGTGCCAATTTATTGATCGTCGATGACGACCAGCCATGGCTGACGCGGCTCGGTCGCGCCATGGAAAGCCGCGGCTATGTGGTGCATG
>JADHOK010000053.1 GCA_016779015.1 PS1 clade bacterium
TGAAAAACGGCGTCACCGCCGCCGCCATTCTCGATGGGCGCGTGCAGCACGCCATCCTACTGGAATTATTTACCGAGCTGGGTGCCGGCACATTGGTCGAGTAAGCCGATGCGCCGCGCCCGCCTCTTTTCACTTTGCAAGTTTGTGCCGCCCATTTCGCTGGCCATTTCGCTGGCCATTGTGCTGGCCATTTCGCTCGCCATTGTGCCGAGTGCCGCCAAAGCTGAATTGCGCCTGTGCAACGAGACCTCTTATGTGTTGCAAGCAGCGGCCAGCGCGCGCCAAGGCGTCGCGACCAAAACCGAGGGTTGGATTGAAATACTGCCCGGCGCGTGCCAGCCCGCTTTGGCCGATATGCCGGATGACGCGCAGGCTTATGTGTTTGCCAAATCCGACGACGCGCATGCCGGCGAAGGTCTTGTATTTGACGGCAGCGAGCGGTTTTGCGTCGCCGCCGAGACCCGCGCCTTCACCGTCGAAGGGCGGCGCGATTGCCGCCGCCGCGGTCTCATCGAAGCCGATTTCGCCATTGTCGCGGCCGGCTCGGGACGGCGTCTCGTCACTTTTACCGAGAAAAATGATTATGGTCGCCGCCGCGCCCGCGTCGCCGGTGTGCAGCGTCTGTTGACCGATCTGCAATACGACATTGGCCCGATTGACGGCTTTGGCGGCGAACGCACGCGCGAGGCCGAGGCCGCCTATAAGCTGCGCTACGGCGTGCGCAACAACCCCAAAGGCGAGGCGCTGCTCGAAAAGCTCACCCAGACGGCGCGCAGCGAAGCCGGTGAACGCGGCCTCACCTTATGCAATCGCACCAACCATATGGTCTGGGCAGCGACCGCCCAATTGCGCAATGACCGCTTTCAAAGTCGCGGCTGGCGGCGCGTACCGGCCAATGAATGCACCCAAGTCATCAATGAAAGCCTGACCGACCGCTATTATTTTTATTACGCCGAAGCGGTGGGCGATGACGGCCGGCTGATACGCGAAGCCGGGCGCGCCAAAATCTGGTCCGGCGAGCGCGTGCTGTGCACCAAGCCAACGCGCTTTGCCATTGACGGCGAGAATAATTGCGTTACGCGCGGCTATGACACGCATGGTTTTATGAAAATCGATACCGGCGCAGCGCGGCGTTGGACCATTAATCTGGAGTAGAAATGCAGCGTTTCGAAGCAATCAAGGGCTGGGTTTTTGACCTGGACAACACGCTTTATCCGGCCAGTCAAAATCTGTTCGCGCAGATCGACAAGCGCATGACCGCCTTTATCGGCGAGGCGTTGGAGGTCGAGCGCGAGGAAGCTTATCGCTTACAAAAACAATTTCTCGGCGAATATGGCACCACGCTGGCCGGGTTGATGAACAAACATGGCATGCCGCCGGGGCCGTTTCTTGATTTCGTGCACGATATTGACGTCTCAGTGCTCGACCCCGACCCGCATCTGGACGAGGCGCTGGCCGCGCTGCCGGGCAAAAAATTCATTTTCACCAATGGCACGGTGGGCCATGCCGAACGGGTTATGGGACGCCTCGGCGTGGCGCATCATTTCGAGGATATTTTCGATATTGTGGCGGGCGATTATCTGCCCAAGCCGAACCCGGAAATCTATCCGGCCATGCTGGAGCGCTTTCAACTAGCCCCCCAAAGCACCGCATTTTTTGAGGATATGGCGCGCAATCTGACACCGGCGCACGCGCTGGGCATGACCACAGTGCTGGTCGCCGATAGCGGCGAGGACACGCTGGAGGCGATGAATATGCCCGCCGAATATCGCGACATTGAGGAAGACCATATCCACCACAAGACCGATAATCTGGCGGCGTTTTTGAAACAATTGGCGGCTATTTTTTAGCCGCCCCTTCGGGCTAGTGGGTGCTTTTACCGCCCCCTTCGGTAGGGCAAAAGGCGCACGAGACCTCGCTTCGCTCGCTAGGTGCTTTTACCGCCCCGAAATGCGGACATTTTCTTGACTGGAGATGGGGGGCTGCTAATTTCCGCTCAACCACAGCTATGAGGAAAGACCAATGGAAGTACAAACCATGCAGCAGGTCATCGAGGCCGCTTTTGACGATATCGGCGCCGTGTCAGCCGAAACAAACGGCGATGTGCGCGACGCGGTAAACGCCGCGCTCAATGCGTTGGATAGCGGCACACTGCGCGTTGCCGAAAAAACCGGCGGCGATTGGCAGGTCAATCAATGGCTGAAAAAAGCCGTGCTGCTGTCTTTCCGCCTCAATGATATGAGCGCGCAATCGGGCGGACCGCAAGGCACCAGCTGGTGGGATAAAGTGCCGTCAAAATTTGACGGCTGGGGGGCGGATGAATTTTCCGCCGCCGGTTTCCGCGCCGTGCCGAGTTGCGTGGTGCGCCGCTCGGCCTATATCGCGCCGGGCGTGGTGCTGATGCCGAGCTTTGTCAATCTCGGTGCCTATGTCGATAGCGGCACCATGGTTGATACTTGGGCGACCGTCGGCTCATGCGCGCAAATCGGCAAGAATGTGCATATTTCGGGCGGCGCCGGTATTGGCGGCGTGCTGGAGCCGCTGCAAGCCGGGCCGGTGATTATCGAGGATGACTGTTTTATCGGCGCGCGTTCAGAGGTCGCCGAAGGGGTGATTGTGCGCCAAGGCGCGGTCTTATCGATGGGGGTGTTTATCTCCGGTTCGACCAAAATCGTCGACCGCGAGAGCGGGCAGATTTATCGCGGTGAAGTGCCGCCTTATGCGGTTGTCGTGCCGGGCACACTGCCATCGGAAAATGGCGGGCCGAACCTCGCTTGCGCCGTCATCGTCAAGACCGTCGATGCCCAGACGCGCAAAAAAACCTCGGTCAATGAACTGCTTAGGGACTAAGCTTGAACGATGAGCCAGACCCTCGACCCTGTAGAATTTGCCGGCCAACTTATTCGCTGCCCTTCGGTCACACCGGCCGAAGCGGGCGCGCTCGACTTGTTGCAAACAACGCTCAAAGGCCTCGGCTTCACCTGCACGCGCCTGCCATTTGAAGAAGCAGGCACCGCGCCGGTCGATAATCTTTACGCCAGACTGGGCAGCGAAGGCCCGCATATTTGCTTTGCCGGCCACACCGATGTCGTGCCGGTCGGCAATGCCGATGACTGGCAAAGCGACCCGTTTGCCGGGGAGATACGCGCGCAAGCGCTTTGGGGCCGCGGCGCGGCCGACATGAAAGGTGCCATTGCCGCTTTCGTCGCCGCCGTTGCCGCCTATCGCGACGCGCATGACACTGTGCCGGGTTCCATCTCGTTTCTCATCACCGGCGACGAGGAAGGCCCAAGCATTAACGGCACCAGAAAAATGCTCGGCTGGCTCCAAGAGCAAGGCGAAATTATTGATGATTGTGTGGTCGGCGAACCGACCAATCCGGATGTGCTGGGCGATATGATAAAGATCGGACGGCGCGGTTCGGTCAATGGTGTGGTGCGCGTCATCGGCACGCAAGGCCATGTCGCCTATCCGCATCTGGCCGATAATCCGGTGCCGCAATTAGTGGCGCTGATGGGCCATTTGGCGGGCGGCAAGCTGGATGACGGCTCGGCGCATTTTCAGCCCTCAAACCTAGAAATTACCAGTATCGATGTCGGCAATGAGGCGACCAATGTGATACCGGCCGAGGCCGTCGGGCGTTTCAATATTCGCTATAATGACCATTGGGACGTAAAAAAAATCAGCGCTTGGATTGCCGCGCGCCTCGACGAAGCGGCGGCGGAAAACGAAGCGCGCTACGAGTTAGAACTGTCGCATACCGGCGATTGTTTCCTCACCGAGCCGGGGCCGTTTGTCGAAACATTGAGCGCGGCAATCGAAGAAGTCACCGGCCGCGCACCGGTGCTCTCGACCTCGGGCGGCACGTCTGATGCGCGTTTCATCAAGGATATAACGCGGGTTGTCGAATTCGGTCTGGTTGGCAAAACCATGCACAAAGTCGATGAAAACGTGCCGGTCGATGATATTCGCCAGCTGGCGCGCATTTACGAAAAACTGCTGGAAGGCTATTTCGCTTAAGGCGAAACGGCGGGCGGATAATCCACCTGCATCAGCGTCAAGCCGCAAGCCGGGGCCACGGGCGGGCATAGCGTGCGGTCACACGCCTGCAAAGCCGCGCCCGCCTCATCGACGTGCCATTTGCCCTCGCCGACATGTTTCAGCGCGCCGACCAGCGAGCGCACTTGATTGTGCAGAAAAGACCGCGCCGAAGCGGAGACAATAATCTCATCGCCATGCGCCGCCACATCAAGCTGCGACAGGGTTTTGACCGGCGATTTGGCCTGGCATTGCACCGAGCGAAAAGTGGTGAAATCATGCTTGCCGATAAATTGCTTTGCCGCCGCTTGCATCGGCGCGAGGTCAAGCTTTTGCGGCACAAACCAGACGCGCTGGCGGTCGAGCGCCGGCACGGCGCGACGCGCCAGAATGCGATATTGGTAATGCCGCGCTATGGCCGAAAAGCGCGCATCGAAATCATCCGGCGCAATGGCCGCCGCAATCACCGCCACCGGTTGCGGCTTCAGGTGATAATTGAGACCGGCCATCAGCTTATCGGGCGTCCATGCGGCGCTATCATCCGCAATATCGAGATGGGCGACTTGGCCGCGCGCATGCACGCCCGTATCGGTGCGCCCGGCCCCGAAAAACACCGCGCGCGCACCGCTCAGGTTCTCCAGTGCAGCGCTCAGCGCATCCTGCACACCCGTGCCTTCGCGCTGGCTTTGCCAGCCGGTATAAGGCGTGCCGTCATATTCTATGGTCAGGCGATAGCGCGTCACAATTTTTGCACCGCCACAAAGGCGCGGCCGCGCATGAAGTCGGTGCCGCTCATCGCCGCTTTGCCGGCCGGTTGCACGGTTACGAGTTCCAACGCACCCGCGCCGCAATAAATAATGGCGCCGGTCGCAGCAACCGTGCCCGCCGCGCCCCGTGCGCCCGGTGCCTCTATCGGTCGCGCAGCCAATACTTTCACCCGTTTGCCCGCCACCTCAAACCACGCGCCGGGGAAAGGCGACAGACCGCGAATATGCGCGTCCAGCGTCGCCGCGTCGCGCGTGAAATCGAGCCGCGCCTCGGCTTTATCGATTTTCTCGGCATAGGTGATGCCGTCCTCGGCCTGCGCGCGCGGGGTCAACTCATCCGCCGCCAAAGCGGCGCCAATGGCCTCGCCGCCCAGCACCGCCAGCTTGTCGTGAAGGCTTTGCGCCGTGTCATCAGCGGCAATGGCCAGGCGCTTTTCCAGCAGCACCGGCCCGGTATCAAGCCCCGCCTGCATTTTCATAATGGCGATGCCGGTCTGTTTATCGCCCGCCATAATGGCGCGCTGAATGGGAGCCGCACCGCGCCAGCGCGGCAGCAGCGAGGCGTGAATATTCCAGCACCCTTGACGCGGCGCATCGAGCCAGTGCTGCGGCAAAATCATGCCATAGGCGACCACAATGACAAGGTCGGGCGCGAGGTCTTGAAACCGCGCCAGCTCGCCTTGGTCTTTTAACGTGGTGGGTGTGAACACCGGCAAGCCGCGTGCTTCGGCCGCTGCATGCACCGGCGATTTTGTCAGCTGCATGCCGCGCCCCTGTTTGGCGGGCGGGCGCGTGTAAACACCGATAATATTATCCGTGGCGTCGACCGCCTCAAATGCCGGCACGGCGAATTCCGGCGTTCCCATAAAGACGATTGAGCGCGACATGAGGGCGTTTCCCGCGCGTCAGGCTTGCGCCGCCTGCTCGGCCTTTTCGCGCTCGGCTTTTTGCAATTTTTTGACAATCATTTGCCGTTTCAACCGCGATAAATGGTCGAGAAAGACAATGCCGTTCAAATGGTCCATTTCATGCTGAATACACGTGGCGAGCAGGCCGTCGCATTCAATCTCCTGCGCCTTGCCGTCATAATCGAGAAACTTCACTCTGCACTGCGCCGGGCGTTCGACATCGTCGTAAAAACCCGGCACGGAGAGGCAGCCCTCTTGATAATTATTCATCTCATCGGAGGTCCATACAATCTCCGGATTGACGAAAAAGCGCGGGCCTTCATCCTCCAAGCCGCTCAAGTCATAGCGGTCTTTGCGGCCCGTATCGTCATCGCTCTCCTCATCGCTCTCCTTATCGGCGTCTTTTTGCGAGGGCGAAATATCCATCACGATGATGCGACTGGCGACGCCGACCTGGATGGCCGCAAGGCCGATGCCATTGGCGTCATACATGGTCTCCAGCATGTCATCCATCAGCGCGCGCGTTTCATCGCTCACCTCCGCAACAGGCTGGGAAACAGTCTTCAGGCGCGCATCCGGCACTTCGATAATCGGGCGTATCGTCATGTCTTTGAATTAAGCCTTGAGTGGGCCAGCGTCAAGCACCGGGCGCGCCCGCGACAAAGGTCAGGCTACGGGCGAATCGGCGCACAATGCAAGCATGGAATGGACGTTTATCATCGGTGCATTATTAATCGGGCTGGTCGGCGGCGCGATTGCCGTCGCGGCACTGCTGCGCCGTGGTGCGGCAGACAATGATACGAGCGCGCAACTGCTGGCGCAAATCGACGCCATGCGCGCTGAGCAAAACAATCTGGTCGGACGCCTCGGCCAGCTGGCCGAAAACCAGCAACGCACACAGGGCGAATTGGCGCGCACCATGAGCGAACAATTGGGTCAGGTAAGCAAGAACATGACCGATAATTTGGCCGAAAGCCGCGAGAAAACCGCTAAATCTTTGGGTGATTTGGGCGAACGCTTATCGCTTATCGATAAAGCGCAACAAGAGATTACCGCGCTGTCCAGCCAAGTCGTCGAGCTGCAGCATATTCTCGACAATAAGCAAGCACGCGGCGCTTTTGGCGAAGCGCAATTGAACGATATCGTCACCGATGGCCTGCCCGACAGCGCCTATGCGTTTCAGCACACATTGTCCAATGGCAAGCGCGCCGACTGTATTATTCGCCTGCCCAACCCGCCCGGGCCGGTGGTGGTGGATAGTAAATTTCCGCTCGAAGCCTATCAAAAAATGCGCGCCGCCGAGGATGACGGGCAAGCCCGCGCCGCACTGACGCAATTAAAAGCTGACACGCTGAAACACGCGCAGGATATTGCGGCGAAATATATCATCTCCGGCGAGACCGCCGATGCGGCATTGATGTTCTTGCCGTCGGAAAGCATTTTCTCCGAGCTGCATTTGCGCGCCCCTGATGTGGTGGAGAAATGCCGCGCCTTGCGCGTCTATCCGGTATCGCCCAACACCATGTCGCTGACGCTGAACACGGTGCGGGCCATTATGCGCGATGTGAAAATGCGCCAGCAAGCCGGGCTTATTCAAAAAGAGGTTGAGAGCCTGCTGGTCGATGTGACGCGCCTCGATGAGCGCATTGGCAAATTGCGCGGTCATTTCGACCTCGCCGGCAAGGACATTGAGCAGATCGAAACTTCGAGCCGCAAAATCAACTCGCGCGGCGAAAAAATAACCTCGCTCGAGGTTGAAGCCGATGGCGCAAACAACGACACGCCGGATCTATTAGAAAAATAATATCGCCGCTTTTAGGTCAACGTCGCGACTTCATGGCAGCCAGCAATGTGCCGTCATCGAGATAATCAAGCTCGCCGCCGACCGGCACCCCATGCGCCAGCCGCGTCACCTTCAGCCCCAAATCGGCCAGCATATCGGTAATGACATGGGCCGTGGTTTGGCCTTCCACCGTGGCATTGGTGGCGAGGATGATTTCGCTCACCACGCCATCGGCGCAGCGTTGTTTGAGACCCGCGAGATTGAGCTCCTCAGGGCCGATACCGTCCAATGCCGACAATGTGCCGCCCAACACATGATAACGCCCGCGCACCGCTTGCGCGCGTTCCAACGCCCATAAATCGCCAACATCCTCGACCACGCACAGCACCGTCTCGTCGCGGCGCGGGTCGGCGCAAATCGTGCAGGGCGACAGCGTATCGATAGTGCCGCAGGTCTCGCACGTGACGATTTTCTCCTGCGCCACACGCAAAGCATCGCTCAACGGGTCCAGCAGGGTGTCGCGGCGGCGCATCATTTGCAGCACGGCGCGACGCGCCGAGCGCGGACCCAGCCCCGGCAGACGGGCCAGCAATTTCACCAGGTTTTCAATTTCCGCGCCGGCCATTAGCCGTCTGTATCCGGCGCATCGGCATCCGGCGTCTCACCATCATCGGCGGGCGGCGATGCGTCAAACTCGCTAATCGAGACAATCTCGGCGTCGGGAAAAGCGGCCAAAGCCGATTTGACATATGGGTCTTTGAGCGCCGCTTGCTCGCGCCGTTCCGCCGCGCTTTGCTTGACCGCGCCCAATGTCGCCGCGCCCTGTTCTTGAGACAGCGAGACGACCCAGTTTTGACCGGTCCAGTCGCGCAATTTGCGCGTCAGCTCTTGGGCGATATTGTCCTGGCCTTCAGCCAGGCGCAGCTCGATGCGTCCGGCGCGCGCGCCCCCTTGGGGGGTAAAGGCGGCGGCTTCAAAAGCCACCAGATGAACGCCGTTTTCGAGCGCGTGTTTGAGGCCGATATCGCGCTTATCGGCGACCAAATTGACCACCGCTTGAAAATTTTGCAATAGCGGCGCGGTTTGAGCCTGCGC
>JADHOK010000054.1 GCA_016779015.1 PS1 clade bacterium
CGGCGGCTTGCGCGCTCTCATAAGATGGGGCGTCGAGACCGTGCCCGTGTGGCAGCCATTTTATTTCCAATTTCGGCGCGCTCATCTATCGCTTCCTTTTTTCGTATTTCCGGTGGCGGCAAAATGCGCCGCGACACGTATGGCCAACATGGCGGCCACGGCTTGTTTGCTCATCACCTCAAAATGTTCGGTGGCCGCCGCCGTCACCAGCATCACCGCATTGGCGTCGCCGCCCATCACGCCGCCGTCAACCCCGCTATCAGTGCCGACATTATTGGCGACAATCCAGTCGCAATTTTTGCGCTTGAGCTTGGCGTTGGCATGCGCCTCGACCATTTCGGTCTCGGCCGCAAAACCGATAAGCAGAGGCGGACGGTTTTGCCCCGCCGCGCCGAGCGTCGCCAGAATATCGGGGTTTTCGGTGAGCTTTAATGTTGGCGGCGCGTCACCGGTTTTCTTAATCTTTTGCGCGTCGCACGCATCGGGTCGCCAATCGGCTACTGCGGCGCACATGACCGCCGCATCGACCGGCAATAGCGCTTGCACCGCCTTGGCCATTTGCCGTGCCGTTTCCACCCGTTTTATGGTGACGCCTATCGGGTCGGGCAAAGCGGTTGGCCCGCTAATCAAATGCACCTCAGCGCCCGCTTCGGCCAATGCGCCGGCAATCGCATAGCCCTGCTTGCCGGAAGACCGATTGGCGATATAGCGCACCGGATCGATGGGCTCATGCGTCGGCCCCGCCGTCACCAAAACTTTGCGTCCGGCCAATGGTTTATCGGCGGCCGCGGGTTTGGCGCTTTGCGGCGACATGCCCAGCGCTTTGGCGGTGGCGCTCGCGATATCGACCGGCTCGCTCATGCGCCCGGGGCCAAACTCGCCGCACGCCATATCGCCCTCTTCGGGGCCAATAATGGTGACGCCGTCGTCCTGCAATTGTTTGAGATTTCTTTGCGTCGCCTCGTGTTGCCACATGCGTACATTCATCGCCGGTGCCATGATAATCGGCTTATCCGTTGCCAATAGGGCGGTGGAGGCCAGATCATTGGCCAGACCCTGCGCCGCTTTGGCCATCAGGTCGGCCGTGGCGGGGGCGACCAGAATAATATCGGCGTCGCGCGATAATTGGATATGCCCCATCTCGGCTTCCTCGGTGAGGTCGAACAGGTTTTCATAAACCTTGTCGCCCGACACCGAGGCCAAAGAGAGAGGCGAGACGAACTGCTCGGCCGCCGCCGTCATCAGGCAGCGCACGGCCAAGCCTTGCGCGCGCAATTGGCGCACCAATTCGGGGGCTTTGTAAGCGGCAATGCCGCCACCAATAATCAATAAAACGCGCTGCATGCGCCATCCTTCAAAAGCTTGCTCAGACTTTAATTTGCCAAGAAAAAATGTAAATAATTATTTTTTACAAAAACCGATACAAAATCGTTGCCGCGGCGAGGCCCAGCGCTGACAGGCCGATAAGGCGCGCCACCCGGTCGCTGCGCGGCGGCGCTGTCTCTTGCGGTCTTTCTTGCAGCGCGCGCGCGCCGCGTTCCAGCTCTTCCAACGTGTCGGGCAAGCGCTGCACCATGCGCAATGTGCGGCCTGCATTATCGGCCATGTCTTTGAGCACGGCTTGCGGGCCGATGGATTTTCTGAGCCAGTCGCCGACCAGTTCCTCCGAGGCGTCCCAAATATTTACTTTCGGGTCATAACTACGGGCCACGCCTTCTACCGTCACCATGGTTTTTTGCAGCAGCAATAATTGCGGCTGCGTCTTCATATCGAACTGCTCGGTGATTTGAAATAATTGCGCCAGCACCCGCCCCATAGAAATATCGTCGGCGTCGCGGTCGCGTATCGGCTCGCCGACCGAGCGGAGCGCTTGCGCAAATTCATACACATCGTGATGGTCGGGCACATAGCCCGCCTCGATATGCACCTCGGCCAGTTTTTTATAATCGCGGGTGATAAAGCCGTGCAATATCTGGGCGAGGAAACGCCGACTGTCATTATCAAGCCGCCCACAAATGCCGAGGTCGATGGCGATAATCGTGCCGTCTTCCGCAATCAGCAAATTGCCCTGGTGCATATCGGCGTGAAAGAAACCGTCGCGCAGCACCAGGGTCAAAAAGATTTGCAGCAGCCGCACGGCCAAATGCGACAGCTCGTGACCGGCTTTGCGCAGCGCCTTTATATCGGAGGCTTTGACACCGTCTATCCATTGCATGGTCAGGACACGCTGGCCGCTCGCCTCCCAATAGACTTGCGGCACGCGGAAATCTTTCATGTCGGCTATATTCTCGCCCATTTCCGACAGCGCCGCCGCTTCCATACGCAAATCGGTCTCGCCATTGACGGCGCGCGCCAGCGTCTCAATGCTGTCAACCGGACGCAGCCGTCGGGTGACGGGAAAATATTTCTCGGCAAAAGCCGCCAGTCGCGCCAGCAAAGCCAGTTCGGCGGCGAGGCGTGCCTCTACCCCGGGGCGGAGGATTTTCACCGCCAGTTTTTCGCCCGTCTCGGCGTGAATGGCTTGGTGCACTTGCGCCACCGAGGCCGCGGCAATCGGCTCGCTGAGCTTAGAAATCACCGCATCGGGATGGTCCAGCTCGGCGGCCAAAATGCGCCGCACTTGCTTATCGCTGAAAGGTGGCAATTGGTCTTGTAGAAAGGTCAGGTCATGCGCCATGGCCGGGCCGATAATATCGGGTCGCGTGGCGAGAAATTGCCCCAGCTTGATATAGGTCGGCCCCAAGCGGCGAATGCGGTCGGATAATTTATGGCCGCGCTCATCATCGCGAAAACGCGGCGCCATAAAAGTAAAGATGCGCCGCGCCACCCGCACGCGCCAAGGCGCATCGGTGAAAAACCCGGGCGGCAGCATGGTGTCTTGCGCCAGCAGCAGGCGCGCCATAGTCAGCAATCTCAAAAACCGCATCATCAGAGGCGCCATCCCATATGTAGTGCGGCAATGCCGCCGCTCAAAGTTTGCGCCTCGGCGCGCGCGAAACCGGCGGCGCGCAATTCTTCCAAAAACACCTCGGCGGTTGGGAAGCGGCGGATGCTCTCAACCAGATATTGATAGGCTGCGCGCTCGCCCGCCACCAGCCCCCCCATAGGCGGAATAAGCGTGAAACTGTACGCGTCATAGGCTTTTTGCAGCAAGGCGCTGGGCATATGCGAAAACTCAAGGCACACAAAGCGCCCGCCGGGCCGCAAGACGCGATGCGCTTGTGCCAAGGCGGCGGCGCGGTCGGTGACATTGCGAATGCCAAAAGCAATGGTCAGCAAATCGGCCGAGGCATCCGGCAGGGGCAGGGCCTCGGCAATGCCGGTGGTGAAGTGAAAACGGCCGGCTTTTTGGGCGGCTTTTTTGATATCGGGGCGGGCGCGCCCGGCGCGCATCATCTCGGCATTGGCGTCGATAATATGCGCGTCCAAAGTGCTGCCCAGCTTTGCGGCGCGGGCCAGCGCGCGCAACGCAATATCACCGGTGCCGCCGGCGACATCGATAAGTTGTAAATGGGTGCGCGGGCGTATGTGCAGCGCGTCAATCATCCGCGCTTTCCACACGCGATGCAGGCCGCCCGACATCAGATCGTTCATCACGTCATATTTATCGGCCACCGCGTCAAAGACGCCGCGCACAAGCCCTTGCTTGTCGTCGCGTGCCACCTCCCGAAAGCCGAAATCGACTTTGTCGGACGCGGTTTCATCCATCGCTTTATCTGTCTTTGCTTTATCTGTGTTTGCGCTCATGCCCAAAATTGCCTTTAAACTGCGCCGCGACGATAGCCCATTGGCTCTGCTAAATCCATGCACTGTTTGGATTTTTCAGGCCGCAAGCGGTGGCGCGGTTTGACGCTTGCACACAAAATAGGGCGGCTTATGATGGCGTCCATGCCGGAATTACCCGAAGTCGAAACCGTTCGCCGTGGCCTTGCCCCGCATATTGAAGGCCGCCGCATTAAGCGTTTGGTGCTCAATCGCGCCGATTTGCGGTTTCCGTTTCCCAAAGATTTTGCCGCGCGCATGGAAGGCGCGGTGGTCGCGCGCTTCACCCGCCGCGCCAAATATTTATTGGCTGAAATGCAAAGCCCGAAAGGCAAACCGTTTTTCTGGCTCAGCCATCTTGGCATGACCGGTCGGTTTATGCTCACCCCGCCACAGGCGACGACGCTGGAGCCCGGGCTTTACGCGCATGAGGTGGCGCCGCCGGTGGCGGCCAAACATATTCATGTCGATATCGCCTTTGACGATGGCACCAAATTGGCTTTTGCCGATCCGCGCCGCTTCGGCTTTATGGATATGTTCGCCGCGCCTGAGACCGGCTCGCCTTTTTTGAAGCATTTGGGGCCCGAGCCGCTGGGCAATGATTTCAACGAGGGGGTGCTGCTGGCGGCGGCCAAAGGACGCAAAACGCCGGTGAAGAATTTTCTGCTCGACCAGCGCGTGGTGGCGGGTCTTGGCAATATATATGTTTGCGAGGCTTTGTTTATGGCCGGCATCAGCCCCAAACGCAAAGCCGCCAATCTGGGTGCCAAGCGCGTGGCGCGGCTGGCGCCTGCCATTCGCGATGTGTTGGCCCGCGCCATTGAAGCGGGCGGTTCGACTTTGCGCGATTTCGCGCATGAGGATGGGGCGATGGGCTATTTCCAGCACGATTTCAAAGTCTATGGCCGCGAAGGCGAAGTCTGTTCAGCGCCCGAGTGTTCTGCTAGCGTCAAGCGCATGGTGCAGGTGGGGCGCTCGAGTTTTTACTGCTCGGCCTGTCAAAAATGAGAGCCAGAAGTGAGAGCCAAAAATGAGAGCCAGAAGTGAGAGCCAAAAATGAGGGGCATATCGGTGCGGATATTTTTTAAACGCCACAGCATAAGTTTAAGCGCTGTCATGTGTATGGCCGCGCTCAGTGCTTTTATGGCGGCCCCCCATAGCGCCCGTGCGCTTGATTATCTGTCCAGCATTGGTGATGTGCCGCTGGCCGAAGGGCTGGTGGAATTGCCCGAAGCGGGTTTTGTGTTCGACAAACCGGAGGGGCGCATTGTGCAATTGACGGCCTTGCGCAATGCCGATATCAAGCAAGACGCCCTGATGGGGTTTTATAAAACAAGCCTGCCCAATTTGGGTTGGCAGGCGCGCGCCGCGCAAGCCGGTATATTGACATTTGAGCGCCGTAGCGAAATTCTGCGCGTGACCTTCACCGCTGATTTGGTGATATTTGATCTAACCCCGCAATAGCGGAATGCATGCCGAGAAGGCAGGGAGCCAAACGATGAAATATGAAAACATTTTGGTCGAGCGCCGCGACAATGTCGGGCTGATAACACTGCATCGCCCGAAAGCGCTGAACGCGCTATGCGCCGCGCTGATGGATGAGTTGACCCACGCCATTGAAACCTTTGACGCGGATGAGGCCGTCGGTTGCATGGTGCTGACCGGCTCGGAAAAAGCATTTGCCGCCGGGGCCGATATCAAAGAGATGTCGGATAAGGAATATATCGATGTGTTGAAAGAAGACTTCATCACCGCCAATTGGGAAGCCGCCGCCAAGGCGCGCAAACCGATTATCGCGGCGGTGGCCGGCTATGCGCTGGGCGGCGGCTGCGAGCTGGCGATGATGTGCGATTTCATCCTGGCCGGTGAAAATGCCAAATTCGGTCAACCGGAGATTAACCTCGGCGTTATTCCGGGCGCTGGCGGGACGCAACGCCTGACGCGGTTTGTCGGCAAATCCAAAGCCATGGAAATGTGCCTCACCGGCCGTATGATGGATGCCGCCGAAGCCGAACGCTGCGGCCTTGTCTCGCGCATTATTGCCGATGACAAGCTGGTCGAAGAGGCGGTCGATGTGGCGCAGAAAATCGCTGAGAAATCATTGCCTTCGGTGCTGACGGCCAAAGAATGCGTCAATGTGGCTTATGAGACCGGCTTGAAAGAGGGCGTGCATTACGAACGCCGCGTCTTCCATTCGCTGTTTGCTTTTGAGGACAAAAAAGAAGGCATGGCGGCATTTATCGAAAAACGCCAACCCAAATTCAACGATAAATAGGCGCGCTAGGCGGTTATGGCGGGGGCGACAATTAAGTTGACGCCGCCGTGCCGCGCCCCTATAAACCGCCACAGATGAGCGCCTTACAGGCGCAGTTTATAAGATTTTGATAAGGTTTAAGAAATGGCCAATTTGAGTTCATCGAAGAAAATGGTGCGCAAGATTGAAAAGCGCACAGCGCGCAATCGCGACCAGCGGTCAAAAATGCGGACTTTTATTCGCCGCGTTGATGAAGCCATTGCCAGTGGCGATAAAGGCGCTGCCGAGACCGCGCTGCGCGAAGCGCAACCGTATATTGCGCGCGCCGGTCGCAAAGGTCTGATGCATAAAAAAACCGCCTCGCGGAAAGTGTCGCGCCTGTCGAAAAAAATCAGCGCTATTGTCTAATATGCGGGCCGACCATAGGTCGGTTTGTCTGAAATATGCAAAACAGCCCGTCGAGAATCTCGGCGGGCTTTTTCTATTTTGGCGGAATCGTGAAAAAAAAATTAAAAAAAGGTAAAAAAAATCGCTGTTCTTATTTTCTTCCCGTTGCCAGAACAGCGCCTTGTTTGTAGTGTCAAAAAATCGCTGAAGGCCGCAGTTTGGCTTAAGTTTTGGCTCTTGGGGGACGCGTTGGCGTAAAACCCAAACTAGAACTCAAAGCAAAACTTAAAGCAAAACAAAGGGCTAGGCGATTGGAGGGGAATTCTTGTTGGTCGCATCATTTGCTGCAAGGGCATATGACAGACCGCGGGAGGAGCAGGGCGGATTTTTTGAGGCCCTTTGAGCATGGTAGAATATACCCGTCGCATTTACCCATTGGGGGTCGGCGGACATGCGACAGGGGCGCTCTAAAAATCGAATAGTCGGGTTTTGCTTCTTCACCTCAAAGTTCTAAAGACCCGCCACGCCGCTCGGGGTGGTACGCGGTAAGGGCTTTGGGAGGGGATAGACAGCGTTCCTATCGGAAGCCGGTATACCCGTTCGGGGCCGGTCAGGCGAAACATTTTACGTCCCCAAAGATGGGGCGAGACTGGATACGGAAGATGGCGGACGCGACCGGTAAAGAGAATGAAGAAAACAAAAAAATTGCCAACTCGGCGGATGGGGGAGATGCCCGCAATGACCAAAAAGATGCAGCGCTGGAGGCGCTGAACGCGCAATGGCACAAAGTTCGCTCGCGCCTGCGCGCCGAGCTGGGTGAAGCGACTTTCAATAGCTGGTTTAAATTATTGGAAGTGGCCGGCGCGCAAAAAGGCCGCGTGGTGCTGCATGTGCCGACGCGGTTTGTGCGCAGTTGGATCGAGGCGCATTATCTGACCCGCATTCGCGACAATTGGAAATCGGAAGATGCCTCGGTGCGCCGTATCGATATTGAATTGAAACCGGAATGGGTGCCGAGCGATAAAAAGCCCGAAGTGCGCGAGCAAAAAGCTGTTGCGCCGCGTCGTCAGCAAGTGCCTGTCGCGCCGCGCGCTCTATTGCCCGAAATGCCCGAAGCAACCGGCCGCGATGATTTGGGCGCACCGCTGGACCCGCGTTTTACGTTTGAGAATTTCATTGTCGGCAAATCCAATGAATTGGCGCATGCCGCCTCGCGCCGTCTCGCCGAGGGCGATGGCGTCGCTTTTAACCCGCTGTTTTTATATGGCGGGGTTGGCTTGGGCAAAACCCATTTGATGCACGCTATTGCGTGGGAAATTCGCCGCCGCACGCCCGACCGCACGGTGTTGTATCTGTCGGCGGAAAAATTCATGTACCAGTTCATCCGCGCTTTGCGTTTCAAAGACACGGTCGCTTTCAAGCAGCAATTCCGCGAGGTCGATGTGCTGATGATCGACGATATTCAATTTATCGCCGGTAAGGATTCGACGCAGGAAGAATTCTTCCATACTTTCAATGCGCTGACCGACCATAACCGTCAGGTGATTGTGTCGGCCGACCGCTCGCCGACCGATTTGGAAGGCATTGAGGAGCGCATTCGCTCGCGCTTGGGCTGGGGTCTGGTAGCCGATATTCACCCGACCGATTACGAATTGCGGCTTGGCATTTTGCAGTCCAAAGCCGATAGCCTGTCGCGGCGTACCGATGGCAGCAGTGAGGGCGCGCGCATTCCGCAGCCGGTGCTGGAATTTTTGGCGCAGCGCATTATCACCAATATTCGCGAGCTCGAAGGGGCGCTCAATCGCGTCATCGCTTATGCCAGTTTTGTCGGTCGTCCGGTGACCTTGGAAATGGCGCAGGATGTGTTGCGCGACCTCTTGCGGGCCTCTGACCGGCGCGTCACCATTGACGAAATACAACGTCGCGTGGCTGAATATTTCAATGTCAAAATGGGCGATATGCTGTCGGCGCGCCGCGCCCGCTCGGTAGCGCGCCCGCGCCAGATTGCGATGTATTTGTCGAAGCAATTGACCACCCGCTCGCTGCCCGAGATTGGCCGCAAATTCGGCGGACGCGACCACACCACGGTCATTCACGCGGTGCGCAAAATCGAGCAATTGCGCGAGGAAGACCCGGCTCTGGACGAGGATGTCGATCTGTTGCGGCG
>JADHOK010000055.1 GCA_016779015.1 PS1 clade bacterium
TAGGCGAGCGCCTCGACAAGACCGGAGCCATGCGTCAGTTCGGCCAATCGGGTCTTATCATCACCCGACAGCGCCGCATATTGCTCGCCAATCCAGTGCAGGCATTTGGCTTGATAGGTGAACGGGTTTTGCTGATAGGGCCGCCCGTCAAGCTCGGCATCGACCATTTCCGCGCCGCTCATCACCGCCTCAGCATTGACCTTGAGATAGGGGATGTAGAGCGTGGCAATTTCGCCGACCAAGGCCAAAAGCGTATCGGGCAGACCGGCCGAGGCATCGAGCCAGTCACTATCATCCTCGGCGACGGGCAGACCCGACAGGTCTTCCATCAACTCAACCCAAGCATAGACCCGCGGAAACTGCTTGGTGACAATGGCCGCCGGGGTGGGGTCAAAAATCGCCAATTGCGTCAATTGCCCATAGAGCGCGAAATCGGCCGAAGCGGGGCGCGCGCCAAACATGAAAGGTGTCGTTTGCAAATGCGCGTCAAGCATCGTCAAGAAGCGCATGAAACTGTCCTCAATCGTCTGCTTTGTGACGTCATTGGAGCCGACATAGGACAGTCGGCTTATCTGCCGCTCGCTGACAAATTTGCCCAGCGGCTCGATCTCTTCGTCGCTGGACGTCAAATGGCTCCAGCGCGGCAAAATGGAACCGGCCTTGGCGACATCGGCGGCGTAGTGCCAACGATAATGGAACATCGATTTGGTGAGCCATTCATCGCCATAATCTTCCAGCAACCAGTTTACAAATGCCAGCACCGGGTCAGACGGAATGACGCTGCGCCCCGCATGTTCGTTCTCCAGTCGCCGCAATATGGGCGAGCTGTCGGTCACCGCCTGCACGACGCCATCGGCATCGGGCATATAATAGGTCGGCAGCAGCGGCACTTTCGGCTTCGGCATATCATCTTGCTTATTGTTCTTGCCAATGGCGACGCTTTGCCAGCGCACCTCGTAAGGAATGCGGCGATAGCGCATCAGCGCCAGCATTTTGCGGGTATAGGGTGAGCCGGGCGCACCCATAAGCTTGACGCTGTTATCGCTGGCCATGAAAATCTCCCAATTGCATGATTGGATTTTGGCGCGTGGAGTGTCAATTGTCTAGCCTTCTTAAGCGCCGCTTTTATGCTAAATGTGGCGCAGATGAAAGCGAGCATGACGGCAGATTTAACAATCATTATTGGGGGCGGACTGCTCGGGGTAACGAGTTTTTACGAGCTTACCGCGCGCGATATGCCCTGTGTGCTCATCGATGCCGAGCCGCAAGTGGCGCGCCGCACCAGCTATGCCAATGGCGGTGGCCTGCATCCGAGCCTGCCGGACCCGTGGAATAATCCGGGCATTGGGCGACATCTTTTCGCCTCGCTATTCAACCCCAATGCGCCGATGAAGCTGCATGCCGGACAATTGCCCCATCTTATCGGTTGGGGTTTCAGCTTTCTGCGCCATTCGGCGCGCCGGCATTATGACGCCATTACCAAAGCGAATTTCGATCTCGCCGAATATTCAACGCGTCAGACCGAGGCTTTGCAGCAATTCCTCAACCTCGATTATGCGCAGGCCGCGCCGGGCACGTTGAAGCTGCTGCGCTCTGAGGCTGAGCGGCAAGAGGCATTGCGGCTGGCCGACATGCTGGCCGCCAAAGGGCTGGATTATGAGGCACTGAGCCATGCCGATATGCTGGCGCGCGAGCCCTCCCTTGCCGCGGCCAAGGATATTATCGGCGCGCTGTATTTCCCCGGCGATGGCATTGGCGATGCGCGGCTGTTTTGCGAAAGTCTGGCGCAGGCGGCGGTGGCGCGCGGCGGCATCATGCGGCTCGGCACCAAGGTCAAAGGTTTGCTGGTCGAGGGCGGCGCGGTGGTCGGGGTGCGTCTGGTTAACCCGAACGGACGTCAACAAGATGAAGAACAAATCCGTGGCAAGGTGGTGCTGGCGGCCGGGGTTGGCGCACCGCAATTGGCGCGTCCGCTCGGTCTCAATCTGCCGATACGCCCGGCCAAGGGCTATTCTTTGACGCTCGATGCGCGTCATCTGGTGGCGGTGCGTCCGCAGCATCTGTTGGTTGACCCGATGCAGCACATCGCCATTACGCCGCTGGGCGATCGCTTGCGTATATTGGGCATGGCCGAGTTTGCCGGTTTTGACACACGGGTTGAGCCGCGCCGTTTGCGTCAGTTACGCGGCTTTTTTGAACGCTTGCTGCCCGATTTGGCAGGTCGGCTCGACTGGCAGGGCGGCGCGGGCTGGGCCGGATTGCGCCCGATGAGTGCCGATGGGCGACCTTTGATTGGGGCCAGCGGCGTTGACGGCCTGTGGCTCAATTGCGGGCATGGCCATCTCGGCTGGACCAAATCCGTGGGGTCGGCGCGCATTCTGGCGGATATTATGCAAGGTCGCGCGCCGGAAATAGAGGCTGCGCCATTTTCTCCTGATGCGGCGTTGCGGCGATTGCGCTAGGCTGACGCCATGGGTTATTTGCCGCCAAAAACCAATCAGCACTATCGCGGACAAAGCTGGGCCGTTGGCATTTTGGCGTTGGCGGCAGTGCACACGCTGGGTGTTGCGCTGGCCAAGCTGGCATTGCCCGATAGCGGGCTTATCAGCCTGGGCGGTCTCAATCTGGCGCATGAGGGCGGCTTGCAAATGGTCGCCATGGCGGCGCGTGGCGGGGCGACGCAACTGGTCTGGGGGCTGGTGCTGGCTTTTATTGTGCTGCGGCACCGCGACCTGACGGGGTTATTTGTGCTGCTGGTAGCGGTTGAAAAAGCCTTGTTCATCCTCAGCGGTCTTATCAAGCCGGTGAATGAAGCGATGGCCCTGCCGGGCAATGTGGCGGCGGCTGTGCTGCTGGCGCTCAGTGTTATCGCGCTATTTGGTGCGCGCGCTGCAAAGAGCTCAGACTGATGGACCTGTTCAACCCACAAAACCTCAATCTATTGCCGCGGGACGGCGAGGCTGTCTATTTCGGGCCGATATTCAGCGGCGCGGAGGCCGACGCTTTATTTGACGCGCTGATGCAGGAGGTGGCGTGGCAGCACGACCGCGTTAAGCTTTATGGCCGCGAGATTGTCACCCGCCGCGAGGTCGCGTGGCACGGCGATGAAGCGTATCAATATACTTATTCGCATAACACCAAGACGGCGTGCCCTTGGACGCCGACGCTGGAGAAGTTGAAAGCGGCGGTGGAGGCCGAGAGCGGCGATAGGTTTAATTGCTGTCTCCTCAATCTCTATCATTCCGGCGAGGAGGGCATGGCGTGGCACGCCGATGATGAAAAGGAATTGCAACCCGACGGGGCCATTGCCTCGGTCAGCCTTGGCGAGCCGCGGCGTTTTGTTTTCCGCCATAAGGCCGATAAGGAAAAGGCCGAATTGCGTCTCGAGCATGGCAGTCTGTTGGTCATGCGGGGGGTGACACAAACGCATTGGGAGCACGCCCTACCGGTCATGAAGCGCGCCTTGGGGCCGCGCATTAATCTGACGTTCCGAACCATCGCAGCACCCGCGCTATAGGCGCATAGCGAGTAGGGCGGAAAAGCTGGACTTATGACACCTTTATTGCCAATATTTGCCTTCACTGAGGGAGATTTACCATGTTGAAACTTCATTTTGCCCCTAATTCGCGCGCCGTGCGCACGCTGTGGCTGCTCGAAGAGTTGGGCCTGGACTATGAGTTGAACCGGATGGATTTTCATCCCAAGGATTTGAAATCTGACGAGCACCGCTCGCGTCATCCGCTGGGTCGTATTCCGGTGTTGGAGGATGGCGATATTACGATTTGGGAATCCGGCGCGATTGCCGAATATATTCTCGAGCGGCACAAAAATGGTGGGCTGAAGCCGTCGCCGGATGCGCCGAATTATCCAAAATATCTGCAATGGTTCCATTATTGCGAGGGCATGGTGATGCCGCCCATCAACACGATTGTTGTGCATACAATCTTGCTGCCGCCGGAGCGCCGCGACGAGACCGCGCTGGGTCAGGCGCAGCGCCTGCTGGCCAAAGCGGTGCAGCCGGTGGAAGACGATATGGTGGGCAAGGAATATCTTGCGGGCGATTTCACGGCCGCTGATACCATGCTTGGCCATTCGCTAATGATGGCGCAACGTATGGGTGTTGTTACTGATGACCATCCGAACCTCACCGCCTATATTGAACGCTTGAAGGCGCGTCCGGCGCTGCAAAAAGCTTTCCAATATGACAGCTAGACCCAGAAAATAAATCGAAAGAGAGAATTGATTGTCAATGGCGTTCAAAGAACAAAAAATCACCACCGGCAGCTATCTGTTCCGGTTTTTGAAATTCCTCGCGCGCCCCGGGGCAATCGGCCATTTACGGTCGCTATTGTCCTCGCGGCCCGACGACGAAATGTCGATGATGGATTTTCTAGAGAAACACGCGAGCGAACGCCCCGATGCGATTGCCGTTAAGTTTGAGGACCAACAAATCAGTTGGGGTGAATTGAACGCCAAAGCCAATCAAATGGCGCATTATTTCCGCGCGCGCGGCGTTAAATATGGCGACCGCGTGGCGCTCAATCTGGAAAACCGTCCGGAATTGCTGTTTGCCGTTTCGGGCTGTCTGAAGCTTGGCGCGATTGCCGGCATGGTTAATACCGGCCAGACCAATGAGGCGCTGGCGCATAGTCTCAAGCTCATCGATCCGTCGCTGATTGTTGTCGGCTCGGAATGCCTCGGCAATATGGAGAGCGTTAGCGATGTCATCGAAGCGCATCACAGCGACAAGCTGCTTTATATTGCTGATGCCGGTCACGACAGCCGACCGGATAATTATCTCGATTTGATGGCGGCGATTGCCGACCAGCCGGTGAATAATATTGTGCCCGACCAAGTTCTGACATTGGGCACGCCGACATATTATATTTTCACCTCCGGCACCACCGGTCTGCCCAAGGCCAGCATCACCACCAATATGAAAATTTTTCGCGCCGGTACGCAGTTTGGTGTCAATGTGATGCAGTTGGGGCCGAAGGATACTTATTATTGCGCGTTGCCGCTTTACCATTCCAACGCGCTGGTTGTCGGCTTTGGCTCGTGCTTGTGCGGTGGGGCGACGCTGGCTTTGCGTCGCAAATTCTCGGCCAGTCAGTTCTGGGAGGATTGCATTAAATTCGAGGCGACGGCGGCGATTTATATCGGCGAGTTGCTGCGCTATTTGCTGGCGCAACCCGAGCGTGAGAGCGATACGGCGCATAATGTGACCCGTGTTCTCGGCAATGGTTTGCGTCCCGATATCTGGATGCAGTTCAAAAACCGTTTCGGCATTGCGCGCATTCACGAGTTTTACGGCGCGTCGGAAGGCAATACCGGCTTCGTCAATATTTTCAATTTCGATAAGACGGTCGGCTGGTCGCCGGATTATGGCAAAGCCTGGAGCGTTATCGACTATGACGTCGATGGCGACGAGCCCATTCGCGGCGATGATAGTTTTATGAAAAACCTGTCACCGGGC
This sequence comes from PS1 clade bacterium, assembly GCA_016779015.1. Lineage (GTDB taxonomy): Bacteria > Pseudomonadota > Alphaproteobacteria > RS24 > RS24 > UBA8337. Next base: position 5,477 of record JADHOK010000055.1, read on the forward strand.
GAGACCGGGCTACTGATTATGCGAATTAACGATCAAAACCCGTTTGATGGCTATACCGATGCACAGGCCAGCGAGAAGAAAATTCTCCGCGATGTGTTTGAAAAAGGCGATGCGTGGTTCAATTCGGGCGATTTGGTGGTATTGCAAAAGCACGGCCATATCCAGTTTGGCGACCGCATTGGCGATACTTTTCGTTGGCAGGGTGAGAATGTTGCCACCACGGAAGTCGAAAGCGTGATTATGAATTGGCCGGAAATTGAGGATGCGGTGGTTTATGGTGTCACTGTGCCGGGGCGCGATGGCCGCTGCGGCATGCTTTATATGACGCAAAAAGAAGAGGGCAATCTCGACCTCAATGGGCTGGCGGCGCATATGCGCGAAAACTTGCCGGCTTATGCGGTGCCGCGTTTCATCCGCATCGGCCAGAAAGTCGATGTGACGGGGACGTTTAAATTTCAGAAATCGAAGCTGAAAAACGCCGCTTATAAAGTCGATGAAGTGGAGGACCCGCTTTATTTGCTGGCCCGCGATGCCGATGGCGTGGAACCGCTAACGGGTGATGCGCAGGCCAAAGTCGATAATGGTGACGTAAGGCTTTAGGCTTTTTAATCCTCTAATGGCCACAGCCAAGCTGCGCCGCGCACACCGCTGGCGTCGCCATGTTGGTTGCGCACCAGTCGGGTTTCGATGACGTCGGAGAAAATATACGCCTGCCAAATTTCCGGTATGCGCGTGTAAAGCGCCTCGACATTGGACAAGCCGCCGCCCAGCACAATCACTTCAGGGTCCACCAGATTAATCACCGCGCCAAGTGCGCGCGCCATCCGGTCGCAAAGCCGTTCAAAGCTGGCCTTGGCCGCCTCGCTATCGCTGGCGATTATTTCCTCGCCGGTCATGGTTTCGCCGGTAAATTCCTTGTGGTCGCGGGCAAATCCCGAGCCGGAAATCCAAACCTCATTGCAGCCATGGCGGCCGCAATAGCATGGCGGGCCCGGCACTTCATCAGCGCGCGGCGCGGCCAGCGGGTTGTGACCCCATTCGCCGCCAATACCGTTGACGCCGTTTTGCAATGCGCCATTGATAACCAACCCGCCGCCGCATCCGGTGCCGACAATCACCCCAAACACCGATTGCGCATCGACACCTGCGCCATCCGTCGCTTCTGACAGGGCGAAGCAATTTGCGTCATTGGCGAGGCGCACTTCGCGCCCCAGTCTTGCTTCGAGGTCTTGTTTAATCGGTTGGCCGTTAAGGCTTTGCGTGTTCGAGTTGCGAACCAGACCGGTTTGGGGCGATAGCGAGCCGGGCATACCGATGCCAATACTCGGTTCGATACCGCTTTCCGCCGCTGCTTTCTCAGCCAATTCGGCAATCACTTCGATAATCTCGGCATAATCCTCGGCCGGTGTGGCGCGGCGTTCGCGCCAAACAATCTCGCCGCTCGGCTGCAGCAATACGGCTTCCATTTTGGTGCCACCAAGGTCGAGACCGAAACGCATCAGACCTCCAATGGCCCGTGCTCGAGGCGGGGCAGAACATATTTGCCGAACAAATCGCATTCATCCTTATGCGGATAGCCGGACAGGATGAAAGCCTCAATGCCAAGCTCGCGATAGGCGTTGAGCTTGGCCAGCACTTGGTCGGGGTCGCCGATAATCGCCGCGCCGCAGCCCGAGCGCGCACGCCCGACGCCGGTCCATAGATTATCCTCGACATAATCACCGGTGCCAGCGGCATTGGCCGCGTCGCGCATTTCGGCTTGGCGGCGCACACCGTATGAGGCGCTGTCGAGCGAGCGATTGCGAATTTCTTCACCGACGCCATCATCCAATCGGCTGATGAGTTTGTCGGCGGCGGCGCGTGCTTCGGCTTCGCTCTCGCGCACAATCACATGGGCGCGGTAGCCGAATTTCAAGCTGCGGTCATAGGCGGCGGCGCGCTGGCGCATATCGTCGAGAATATCGCTGACCTTATCCATCGTATCGGGCCACATCAAAAACACATCGGCCTCCTCAGCGGCGACGTCGCGTGCGGCGGGTGACAGACCGCCAAAATAAAATGGCGGACATTTGCCGGAGACCGTCTGCATGCGCGGCGGCTCAAGCTCAAGGTGAATGTGCTCGCCTTGCAGGTTTACCGCCTCGCCGTTTAAAAATTGCCGCAAGGCGCGCATGATTTCGCGTGTGCGCTGATAGCGCGGCCCGCCGTCCAGCGTTTGCCCCGGCAGGTCGGAGGAGATGATATTGATGGTCAGGCGGCCGCCCAGCATTTGGTCGAGCGTCGCCAATTGCCGCGCCAGTTGCGGTACCCACATCTCGCCGCACCGCACGGCGACGAGCAGGCGCATCCTCTCAAGCAAGGGCGCTATGCCGCCGGCAAAACCGATGGAGTCCATACCCAGCGTGTAACCGGAGGGCAGCAGTATATTGTCAAAGCCGTTCTTCTCAGCGGTCAGCGCAATATCACGGCAATGCGGCCAGCTCGCTTTCAGGCTTGGATCTTCGACGCCGAGGAACTGATAGTCATCGTCGCACAGGGCGGAGAACCAGCTTATTTCGGCTTTGGGGTGTTGGTTCATAGTCAAATCCTAAGGAAGCGGCACGCCTTCTGCAGCCTCAATCAGCGCATAGACATCTTGGCGCGTCAAGGTGACTGACAGCGCTTGCGTCACGGCGGCGATGCGGGCCGGGTTTTGCGAACCGATAATGGCGATGGGCGCGCTCGGATGCGCTAGCACAAAAGCCAGCGCAATAGCGGCGCGGTCGGTATTTTCGCGCGCCGCCAGTTCGTCGATCTTGCTGATTAATGCAGGACGCAAACCGTCGCCGCTGACCAGTTTTCCACCGGCCAAAGGCGACCAGGCGAGAAACGTCGTATCGGTGCTCATGCAGCGGTCGAGCGAACCGTCGCGCAACATATTGAGATGCGCCAGCGAATATTCCGATTGCAGTGAGACCAAAGGCGC
>JADHOK010000056.1 GCA_016779015.1 PS1 clade bacterium
GTCTGCTTTTCGCCCTCATGACGATAGCGCGCATTCATCCGCCGCCCCTGAAAATCGCCGCAATAGGAAATGCTGGAAATCTCGCGATACGCATTCTGCCCGGGCAACCAGACTTCGAGGTCATAGGTCTTGCGCGCGCCGAAGCCCATATCGCCGGTGCACAGCTGCATCACCCGATAAGGCAGTTCCAGTTTTTGCAATACATGCTCGGCGCATTGTGTTTTGCGCTCCAACTCGGCCTCGCCATTCTCGGCATCGGTTATGGAAACCAATTCAACTTTGGTGAATTGGTGCTGGCGTATCATGCCACGTGTGTCGCGCCCCGCCGCGCCCGCCTCTGACCGAAAGCACTGCGTCAGCGCGGTCAAACGCAGCGGCAAGTCCGCCGCATCGGTAATTTGTTCGCGCACCAAATTGGTCAGCGTCACTTCGGCCGTCGGGGTCAACCAATAGCCGTTCTCGGTGCGGAAAAGGTCTTCGGCGAATTTCGGCAACTGGCCGGTGCCATAAACCGCGTCGTCGCGCACCAGCACCGGCAAGGCCATTTCGCGATAGCCGAACTCATTAATGTGCAGGTCAATCATGAAATTGCCGAGCGCGCGCTCAAGACGCGCCAAGCCGTCCCGCAGCAACACAAAGCGCGAACCGGACAGCGCCGCAGCCGCCTCAAAATCCATCATGCCGAGGGCTTCACCAATTTCAAAATGTTCGGCATTGCTTTCGCGCGCAGATGGTTTGGCGTCGCCGTAACGACGCAGCTCGACATTGGCGTTCTCGTCTTCGCCGACCGGCACATCGGCCAATGGCAAATTGGGCAGCGCCGCCAAAGCCTCGGTCAAAGCGGCAGCCGCTTGGCGCTCGGCTTCTTCGGCGGCTTGCAAATCGTCTTTTAAACCTGCGACTTCATCCATCAGACGCTGCGCTTCGGCTTCGTCACCCTGCCCTTTGGCCTGGCCGATTTTCTTCGACGCCTCATTGCGCTTGGTCTGCAAGTCTTGCGCCGCGCCAATCGCAGCACGGCGTTTATCATCCAGCGCCAGCATATCGGCCGCGCACGCCGCCGAGCCGCGCGTCTTCAACGCCGCGTCAAATGCGTCGGGGTCTTGGCGTATGGCGTTAATATCATGCATGAACGACTCGCTCGGCCTTGGTTTCTGTTCTGTATAAAGCGCGCCGCCGCTAAAAGCCAGACGCGGGAAAATGCGGGCGTTTTATTCCGAAGCCGGTTCGGTCTCTTCGGCTTTCGGTTTTTGTATGGCCGCGACGCATAATATGGAAATCTCGTAAAGCATCAATGTCGGCACGCCGAGACCGATTTGACTGATGAGGTCGGGCGGGGTCATCAGCGCCGCTACGGCAAACACGCCGACAATCGCATAGCGCCGTTTGGCTCGCAGCCCCGCCGCCGTTACCACGCCAATGCGTCCGAGCAGGGTCAATACGACCGGCAGCTGAAAACACAAACCGAAAGCCAGCATCAGCACCATGGTAAATGAGAGATATTCGCTGACCCGATTGACCATCCGCACCTCAGCCGCTGCCCCCTCGCCGCCTTGCTGCATATTGAGGAAGAACTCAAATGCCATCGGCATGACCAAAAAGAACACCAGCGATGCGCCGAGCGCGAATAAAACCGGCGAGGCAATCAAGTAAGGCAGAAAAGCGCGGCGCTCTTTTTTATAAAGCCCCGGCGCCATGAAGCGATAAAGCTGATAGGCGATGAAAGGAAAAGCGGCGAACAAGCCGGCGAACATGGCCAGCTTAATCTGCGTGAAGAAAAACTCATGCGGCGCTGTGTAAATAAGCTCAAGCTCGTTAGCCTCGCCCGCGGCTTGCGCGAATGGCCATAGGAGAAACGCAAAAATCTCCGAAGCGAAAAACATACAAACGGCGAATGCCAAGACGAACCATGCAACGCACCAAAGCAGGCGCGTGCGCAGTTCCACGAGGTGATCGAGCAAAGGCATCTCGCCGCGCGCCAGTTCCGCTTCCTCGCTCACGTCGATTTATCCTTATCTTTCGAAGCGTCTGATTTTTCATCAAACAAATCCGGCAGACCGACGTCGAGGTCTTTTTCGGCCATTTTTTTCAGTTGAGCCTGTGCGTCAATCTCATTGGAGATATCATCAAGTTGAGCGCGAAATTCGCCGGCGACAGTGCGGGCTTGTTTCACATAACGCCCGATTGTGCGTAGCATATTTGGCAGTTCGCGCGGCCCCAAAACCAAAAGGGCGACGACGCCAAGAACCACCATTTCGGTCCAGCCAATGTCAAACATCGGCGCGCTCCGCTACTTCTTGTTTTCTGATGAATTGGTGGATTTGTTGACAGCCTCGCCTTCGATGGTCTGCCCGACTTGCTTTTCGGCGTCATCATCCTTGGCGGTTTCTTCAACGCCTTCGCGCAAGCCCTGCCGGAAGCTGGTAACGCCGCGCGCGACATCCCCCATCAGCGATGAAATACGACCGCGCCCGAACAGCAGCACGAGCAAAACGGCGACAACCAAAATCTGTACCCAGCTAATTCCCATAAAGTTCCCCTTCAGTAACTGTCTTTGAATAGCATGAGGCGCGCTTGCGGCACAAAGAATTTGTGAGAACCTAATTGCGGCGCGGCATCGCCGCCAATCAACGCTTCATAATGCGCGCCTTTTTCGCCTTTTATCAGACACAACCAATCCGCCCCCATGAGGCGCGTCTCGGTAATCTCACCGCTAAAGGAAAAATCATCGGCATCACCCGACAGGCTGACATCCGCCGGGCGCACGCCTATCCGGTCGCCATCGCGTGTAAAGAAGTTAACCGCCCCGAACATGGTCGCGACCTGCGGCGTTGCCGGTTGCCGATAGACATTTTCCGGCGTGTCGATTTGTAGAACCCGCCCGTCCACCTGCACCGCGATACGGTCCGCCATGCGCAGCGCATCGGCCGCGTCATGCGTCACCACCAGCCCCGCTGCGCCGACTTGTTTCAGAAGGCGCAAAGTCAGGTCGCGCATACGGTCGCGCAATTGCGGGTCGAGATTTGAAAACGGCTCATCCATCAACAGCAATTTCGGCGACGGTGCGAGCGCGCGGGCCAAAGCGGCGCGTTGTTGTTCACCGCCCGACAGGCTGTTGGGGAATTTCTCGGCATAGCCGGTCAGGCCGACCTGCTTTAACAGTTCGAGCGCGCGGGCTTTTTGCTCTTCGGCAGACAGCGCCGTCAGGCCGAAACAAATATTGTCGAAAACCGATAAATGCGGAAACAGCGCAAATTCCTGAAACAGAAAACCGATTTGCCGCGTCTCCGGCGGCGCCACGGCCTTGCGCGATGACACCTCTTCGCCGTCAAGACTTATGGTGCCGTCATCGGGTTGTTCCATGCCCGCCGCGAGGCGTAAGCAAGTGGTCTTGCCACAACCCGATGGCCCCAGCAGGCAAACAATCTCGCCATGCTCGATGGCGAAACTGACTTTATTGACCACAACATCATCGTCATAGCTGAAAGAGATATTTTCGAAACGGAGCGCCTCACTCATGCCGAAGCGCTATCCTCCGTTGGCTCGTCGGGCATGTCTTCAGGCATGTCTTCAGGCAGATCCATTTCCAACGGCTCCAGATCGCTGCCATCATCGCCGGCCGCCAACGGGTCTTCTTCCGGATCATTGTCGGGGTCGGGTGCCGGCACTTCAAAACCGGGCGGCAGTCGGTCATCCAACAGCCCGGCCGCTTTCAATTCCTCAAGCCCCGGCAAATCGGTAAGGCTTTCAAGCCCGAAATGCAGCAGAAAATGGTCGGAGGTGCCGTAAGTAACGGGCCGGCCGGGCACGCGGCGGCGACCGCGAATTTTCACCCACTCGCTTTCCAGCAGCACATCCAGCGTGCCTTTGGAAATCGACACACCGCGAATATCCTCAATCTCGGCGCGTGTCACCGGTTGGTGATAGGCGATAATGGCCAAGGTCTCCAACGCGGCGCGCGACAGGCGGCGCTGTTGCACCACATGTTTTTGCAGCGCATGCGCCAAATCCGGCGCGGTGCGGAAAGACCATTTCTTGCCGGTCTTTTGCAGATTAAATCCACTCTGCGCATATTTCACGGCAATCGCTTCCATAATGCTTGGTATATCGGCATTGGCGGCCAGCTTGTCAGCGATATTGGGGGCATCGAGCGGCTCCTCAGCGGCGAATAATATCGCTTCCACCGTGCGGATATCTTCATCGGTGACCGGACGCAGGTCTGTTTCGTCTTTATCGCTCATCATTCGGCTCCCGCACCGTCAATCAGCTTGGGGCGCGCGCGGCGCACCATAAGCCGGTCGAAATTCTTACCCTGCTGTAACTCCACGCGACCATCGCGGGCATATTCCAAAAACGCGCTGAACGAGCTGGCCATTGTCGTGCGGCGCTTTTGCGGGTCGCGGATATCACCCGCCACCAGCGCATCCATGGTCTCCCAATCATCCAGCTTGCCAAGCAGGCGCTCAATACGCAGGCGCGCCCGCTCAATGCTCAACACATCGATTTTCGGCGGCGACCAGCTTTCGTAATAATTGCGCAGACGTTGTGTCGAATAGGCGGCCAGCACTTCATACAGGCTGGCGTCATAGGTGCTTTGGCGTTTGGTGCGAATGCCCTCGGGCATGCCATGGGTGAAGAAATCGCGGCCCAGCAGGTCGCGGCCCATCAGTTGCGCCGACGCTTCGCGCATCGCTTCCAGACATTTCAGACGGAACACCAGACGCGCTGCCATTTCCTCCGCATCCATGACCTCATCGTCATGCGGCGGCGGCAAAATGAGGCGCGACTTCAAATAAGCCAGCCACGAGGCCATCACCAGATAATCAGCCGCCAGTTCTATTTTTAAGTCCTGCGCCTCGCGGATGAAATCAAGATATTGCTCGGCCAGCGTCAGTATGGAGATTTGCTTGAGGTCAACCTTTTGCGTCCGCGCCAGCGCCAACAGCACATGCAGTGGCCCATCATAACCGTCCAGCTGAACCGACAAGCCGCTATCGGTGGAGGCTTGATAGGCTATGCCTTCCTGAAAGCCGTCATTTTGCGGGGAATCACTCTGGTTTTCTTCCATACGGCTTTATAGCGCGTTCTGCGATTCGGGGAAAATATCGCCCATCAGTTCTCCCCAGACTTTGCGGGCCCCTTTGGGCGTTTGCGCGCTCAGTGTGGCCAAGGCATCGGCCACGCGGTCGAAGCGCGGCTTTGCGTCAATCGACGCTTGGTTTGGGGCCGCTGCGGCGACCGCCTGCATCTCGTTCATATCGCCATTGCAATGCAAAATCATATCGCAGCCCGCCTCCAGCGACGCGACAACGCGTTCGCCCATATCGCCCGCAAGCGCCGACATTGAAATATCATCGCTCATCAACAGGCCATCGAAACCGATTTGGCGGCGGATGACGCCATCAATAATGTTTTTGGAGCAAGTGCTAACGGTCTGCGCGTCAATCGCCTCGTAAAGCAGATGGCCGGTCATGCCAATAAGCGCGTCATTGAGCTGTTTGAAAATAGCGAAATCACTGGTCGCCAGCGTCTCGGCATCTTCGCTGATACGCGGCAATTCGTGATGACTGTCGACACGGGCGCGGCCGTGCCCGGGCAGATGCTTGATGACCGGCATCACCCCGCCCATTTCCAACCCATCCATGACGGCGCGACCAAGCGCGACGCAACTCTCAACATCCTCGCCAAAAGCCCGATCGCCAATCACATCCGAGGTCCCTGCAAGGCGCAAATCAAGACAAGGGGCGCAATCGACATTAATGCCAAGGGACGATAAATCCTCGGCCAGCAGAGCCGCGCCGAGGCGCGCCGCTTCCACCGCGCGCACTTTGTCGGTTTGATACATCTCGCCATAAAGCCCCATTGGCGGATAAAGCGGCGCCAAAGGCGGCTTCACCCGCGCCACGCGCCCGCCCTCTTGGTCGATCAATATGGGCAGATTTTGATTGCCTGATTTTTCTCTAAGGTCGTCGGTGAGCGCGCGCAACTGGGCAGCGCTCTCAATGTTGCGGGCAAACAGAATAATGCCCCATGGCCGCGCATCGTGGAAAAACGCTGCTTCGTCATCGCTCAGGGAAAGGCCTTTGAGGCCGAAAATCACCGGCGCCGTATCAGCCATTTACGGTTGCTTGCGCACCAGACAGTCTTGCCCGCGGCTTTTCAATTTGGCGCAAAACGCGTTGGCCGCGCTGCGACTTTCAAAACCCGGCACATTGACGCGATAGAAAATGCCTTTATCGCCGAGGTCAACGCGCAGGATAAGCGGGTTACGCTGCCCCAGCAGGTCGGTATAATTATTTTGCAGACCCGAATAAACGCCGCGGGCCAACGCGCGCGAGCGCGAAGCGGCGAGCTGCACCATGAAATCATCGCGCTGGCCACTATTGGTAACCACTGGTGTCGGCACTTGCTCGGGCCGCGCTTCTGGCGTCGCTATCGGCTCAGTTACCGGCTCGGTTAAAGGCACAGCAATGGGTGCGTCATCCTGCGAGATTGTGGTTCCACCGGCGGCAGGCGCGGCAGGCACGGCAGGCAATGTCTCGTTTGCAGCCGGTGCTTTCGGCACATTCAGCGCCTGCTCAAACGGGTCTTCGGTGCGCGCAATCAGGCTTTCGATTGACCCCGTCGCATTGTCGGCCGGCGATCCGGGCGTTGCTTGTGTCGCCTCGGGTTCGGCCCCGCCGCGCATGACACCGTAAATATTCAGCTCCTCTGGTTCGGCCGGAACGCCGCCGGGAACATTTTCTGCAGGCACTTTAATCGGCGTTTTTTCAGCCAAGACGACCGGCGGCAAACTGCGCTGGCCTTCTTCAAGACCCTGTTGGTAGGCGTAGAAATAAGTGCTGCCAACGGCACCCGTCAGCACCAGCAGCATCACCGCAATGGCGCGCATGGAGGGCAGATTGAACCTCGACGAACGCGAATAAATCTCCGCCCCGGGCGATGGATGCGCGATACGCAAATCGACATCGCTGTCGAGGAATTCTTTTTCAAAATCGCCGTTATCTTGATGCGACATCGTGGCTCTCTTATTGCAGGCGGTGTGGTTAAAAGCTTAACGCAATTCGTCCTGCGGAGTCACGCCTATAACGTCAAGGCCGGAAGCCAAAGTAAGCGCCGTCGCGCGAATGAGCGCCAAACGCGCCAGACTGCCCGCCGCGTCCTCTTCCTGGATAAAGCGCAGCGCTTTCTCCTCTTTGCCGAGGTTCCACAGGGCGTGAAACGCGGCCGCCAAATCGAGCAGGTAAAACGCTACGCGGTGCGGTTCGCGCGCCTGCGCCGCCGCTGCCAGCATACGCGGAAAAGTGCCGAGCAGGCGGATGAGCGTCAATTCAGCCTCATGCGTCAATGTTGCGAGCGATGCTTTGGCCAGCGTCGCATCATCGACCTGCCAACCGAGCGCGCCCGTGTTGTTCATCACCGAGAAAATCCGCGCATAGGCGTATTGTACGTAAAACACCGGATTATCGCGGCTCTTTTCTTTCACCAAATCAAAATCGAAATCCAGCGGCGCGTCGTTTTTGCGCGTCAACATCATAAAGCGCACGGCGTCTTTACCGACCTCGTCGACCACCTCGCGCAGGGTGATAAAGCTACCGGCACGCTTCGACATTTTTACCGGCTGGCCGCCGCGCATCAGCTTCACCAGATTGCAAACTTTCACCTCAAGCTGTGCCTCGCCATCGGTGATGGCGGTAACGGCCGACTGCATACGCTTGATATAGCCAATATGGTCAGCGCCCCAAACGTCGATCATTTGCTTATAACCGCGCTGCGCTTTGTCAAAATGATAGGCGATATCGGGCGCAAAATACGTCCAACTGCCGTCAGATTTCTTGAGAGCGCGATCGCTATCATCGCCAAATTGCGACGATTTAAACAGCGTTTGCGGCGACGGCTCCCAATCCGGCGGTGGTTCTTTACCCTTTGGTGGTTCTAATACTCCATTATAAATCAATGATTTAGTATCTAGTTCTTGAAGTGATTTATCAACTGAGCCGTCATTGTGCAAATCTTGCTCGGAGCGGAAGAAATCATGCACCACGCCGAGCGCCGCGAGGTCTTGGCGTATCATATCCATCATCATCGGCAGGGCGACGGTTTTAGCCGCCATAAGTTGCTCTGCCGCGTCCTCCGGCAAGTCCATATCAGCCAGTTTTTCACCCACCGGCACCAGATAATCGCCCGGATAAAGCCCTTCCGGAATATCGCCAATCGCCTCGCCCTTGGCCTCGCGCATCCGCAACAGGGCTGATTGCGCCAGC
>JADHOK010000057.1 GCA_016779015.1 PS1 clade bacterium
ACCAGCGTGCCATTGGTGCCGCCAAAGCCGAACGAGTTCGACATCACATTATTGAGGGTCGCGTCGCGGGTTTCTTGGGCGATGGGCATATCGGCAAATTCCGGATCCAGTTCTTCAATATGCGCCGAGCCGGCGATGAAATCGCCCTGCATCATCAGCAAGGAATATATTGCCTCCTGCACACCGGCCGCGCCCAAAGAGTGACCCGATAAGGATTTGGTGGCTGAGAAAGTCGGGCAATCAGCGCCGAATACTTCGCGCAATGCTTCGATTTCTTTGACGTCGCCGACCGGTGTTGAGGTGGCGTGCGGATTTATGTAATCGAGCGGCGCGCTGCGGCCTTGCATCGCTTGATTTAGAGCCATTTGCATGCACCGCACCGCCCCTTCGCCGCTTGGCTGCACCATATCATGGCCGTCAGATGTGGCACCATAGCCGGTAATTTCAGCGTAGATTTTGGCGCCGCGTTTTTGCGCCCGTTCCATTTCTTCGAGCACCAGCACACCGGCACCGCCGGCGATGACAAAGCCGTCGCGGTTTTTGTCATAGGCGCGGCTGGCTGTGGCCGGCGTGTCATTATAATTGGCGCTCATGGCGCCCATGGCGTCGAACAAGACGGAGAGCGCCCAGTCCAGCTCCTCGCCGCCGCCGGCAAACATCACATCCTGCTTGCCCCATTGGATCATCTCCGCCGCATTGCCGATGCAATGGGTCGAGGTGGCGCAGGCTGAGGAAATGGAATAATTGACGCCTTTAATGCCAAACGGGGTGGCCAATGTCGCCGAATTGGTCGAGCTCATGGCTTTCGGCACGGCGAACGGGCCGACCCGTTTGGGGCTGGCATTGCGCGCCGTATCGGCCGCCGCAATCAGCGCTTTGGTGGATGGCCCGCCCGAGCCCATAATCAAGCCGGTTCTCGGGTTGACGATGGTGTCTTCTTCCAGACCGGCATCGGCAATGGCTTGTTGCATGGCGACATAATTCCACGCCGCGCCGTCGCCCATAAAGCGGCGAACGCGTTTATCGACCGCCTCTTCGACATTGAGTGTCGGCTGGCCGGCGATTTGCGAGCGGAAACCGAGCTCGGCAAATTCCGGCATAGCAGAAATCCCCGAGCGGCCTTCGGCCAATGCGGTGGTGACTTCTTGGGTATTATTGCCGAGACTTGAGACAATGCCCATTCCGGTAATGGCGACGCGTCGCATGGGCGCACTCCTTATTCGGTGAAATTTAGCGCTACATTTGCTCGGGACGGAACAGACCGACCCGCAGACCTTCAGCCTCGTAAATCATTTTATCATCGGCGTAAAGGCGCGCATCGCCAATGCCCATGACCAGCTTACCCGCCATCACCCGCTTCATGTCAATTTCATAACGCACCAGCTTGACATCGGGCATCACTTGGCCGGTGAATTTAATGGCCCCGCCAAGCGCCCGCCCGCGGCCCGGATGGCCAAGCCAGCCCAGATAAAAGCCGATAAGCTGCCACATGGCGTCGAGCCCCAGACAGCCAGGCATGACCGGATCGGTTTTGAAATGACAGTCGAAGAACCAAAGTCCGGGGTGGATATCCAGCTCGGCTTCCATATAGCCCTTGTCAAACGCCCCGCCCGTATCAGAAATTTTGGTGATGCGGTCGAACATCAACATAGGCGGGGCCGGCAGACGTGCATTGCCATCGCCAAAAACCTCGCCATTGCCGCAGGCAATAAGCTCGTCATAAGTGTAGGAATTCTGCCGTGACATGAAAAAGCCCCCTTTTTTTATAGCCGTGAAATTAGCACGCTTTGGCGCGCCGTGCCATAAAACATCAGCTTTCGGCGCGGCCCTTTAAAACACGCGCTTTGAAATAGGGTGCACTCTTGACAGTTTGGCTGCCGCTTTGTATTGCTTGGCCAAGTTGTGAAGGAAGCTTGATGCCGCGTTTACAAATCAGTGACAAGCGCAAAACCCGTCTGGCCGAAAAGCTGGGCATAGCAGGTTTGCGCGTTACCGAGCCGCGTTTGGCGCTGGCGCATTTATTGTTTCGCCACGGCAATCGCCATGTAACGGCCGAGACGCTGCTCGACGAAGCGCTGCGCGCCGGTCTCAAAGTTTCGCAAGCCACCGTCTATAATACGCTCAACCAGTTCCAGGCGGCCGGTCTTTTGCGGCAGGTGCAGGTCGACCAAGCGCGCAGCTATTTCGACACCAATATTGACGCGCATCACCATTTTTATGTTGAGGACGAAGCCCGTCTTATCGATATTGCTGCCGATGCGGTGAATGTGGCCAAGCTGCCCGACAGCCCGGCCGGTTATGATGTCGAGCGCGTTGAGGTAATCATTCGTCTCGATAAAAAAGCCGCCAAAAAATAACGCAAGCCGCGGCCGGGCGGGCTTGTGCCCCTGTGGCAAAATGCCCCCAGTTTTTATTTAGAATCTTTCTAATCATATTGACAGCGCATGCGTAACTCCTAATATGCGCATAGGCAAAAACGCCTCGCATTTCATTTGAAGATGTTACAGATAAAGAAAAGGACCTGAGACCAATGGATGTTTCAAAATGCCCTGTTATGCACGGTGCGCTGACCCGCAACCAAGAGACAGGAACCTCAAACAAAGACTGGTGGCCGAACCAGCTCAATCTGGGCATTCTGCGCCAGCAGGACACGAAATCAAACCCGATGGGCGAGGCTTTCGATTATCGCGAAGAGTTCAAAAAAATTGATTTTAAAGCGCTGAAGCAAGACCTGACGGCGTTGATGACTGACAGCCAAGAATGGTGGCCGGCCGATTATGGTCACTATGGCCCGTTCTTCATCCGCATGACCTGGCATGCTGCCGGCACTTATCGAACCGGCGATGGCCGTGGCGGTGCGGGCACTGGCGCGCAGCGTTTTGCGCCGCTCAATAGCTGGCCGGATAATGGCAATCTCGACAAGGCGCGTCGCCTGTTGTGGCCGATCAAGCAGAAATACGGCAACGCCATTAGCTGGGCCGACCTGTTGGTGCTGGCGGGCAATGTCGCCATTGAATCGATGGGCGGTAAGACTTTCGGCTATGGCGGCGGTCGTCCCGATATTTGGCATCCGGAAGAGGATATTTACTGGGGCGCTGAGGACGAATGGCTGGGCGATAATCGCTATGCCGAGACCCGTCAGTCGCTGGAAAACCCGCTTGCCGCTGTGCAAATGGGTTTGATTTACGTTAATCCGGAAGGCCCGAATGCCAATCCTGACCCGCTTTTGAGCGCGCAGGATATTCGTGAAACCTTCGCCCGCATGGCAATGAATGATGAAGAAACCGTTGCCTTGGTCGCCGGTGGTCACACATTCGGTAAAATGCACGGTGCCGGTGATGCAGCGCATGTCGGTCCGGAGCCGGAAGGTTCACCGATCGAAGCGCAAGGCTTTGGTTGGCTCTCAACCCATAAATCGGGCAAAGGCGTCGATACCATTACCTCAGGTTTGGAAGGCCCATGGACGGCCAATCCGACACAATGGGATAACGGCTATTTCGACCTGTTGTTCAAATATGAGTGGGCATTGAACAAAACCCCGGCCGGCGCCAATATTTGGCATCCGGTTGATCTGGCCGATGATGATATGGCACCTGAAGTGGACGGGTCCGGTGAAAAAGTAACACCGGCCATGAGCACGGCCGATATTGCGATGATTAAAGATCCGGAATATCGCAAAATCTCAGAGAAATTCCATAATGACATTGAGTATTTCGCTGACGCTTTTGCCCGCGCTTGGTTCAAATTGCTGCACCGTGATATGGGCCCGAAACAGCGCTATCTCGGCCCGGAAGTGCCGGATGAAGAACTGATTTGGCAAGACCCGGTGCCGGCCGGCAATGACAGCTACGACGTCAATGCCGTCAAAGCCGCGATCAAAGACAGCGGCTTGTCAGTCACCGAAATGGTGGAAACCGCTTGGGCATCGGCCTCGACCTATCGTGGGTCAGACATGCGCGGGGGAGCCAATGGCGCCCGCATCCGTCTGGCACCGCAGAAAAACTGGGCGGCCAATAAACCCGAGCAATTGGAGAAAGTGCTGAGCGTGCTGGAAACCATTGCGGCGGAAAACAATGCCAGCCTGGCTGATGTGATTGTGCTGGCTGGAGGCGTCGGTATCGAAATGGCTTCGGGTCAAGACGTGGCTTTCGTGCCGGGTCGTGGCGATTCCACTGACGCGCAAACCGATGCCGACAGCTTCTCCGTTCTGGAACCGGCAGCAGATGGTTTCCGCAATTTCCAGCGTAGCTCCTTCGCTGTATCGCCGGAAGAAATGCTGCTCGACAAAGCCCAATTGCTGGGCCTGACGGCGGCTGAGTTGACGGTTCTGGTGGGTGGTCTGCGCGCCCTTGGCGTCTCGACCGATGGCCATGGCGTTTGGACCGATGGTGCCAAGCTGACCAATGAGTGGTTTATCAAACTGCTCGATATGGGCACGGTCTGGTCGCAAACTGATGAGAACCTGTTTGAAGGTAAAGACCGCGCCAGCGGCGAGAGTGTCGGCACGGCAACCCGTGTCGATCTGGTCTTCGGTTCTAACTCAGAACTGCGCGCCATTGCCGAGGTGTATGCCCAGGATGATAATGGCGGGAAATTCGTCGCCGACTTCATCGCCGCATGGAACAAAGTGATGAACGCCGACCGCTTCGATCTGGCGGCCTAACAGTTTACGTCACACAAATACCCAATCTGGAGGGGGGCTTCGCGGCTCCCCTCTTTTTTTGCTTTTTGTCTTTATAGGGAAATCAGTCGAGCTGCTCGAAAGCGTAAACGCCCCACAGATTGTCGCGCTGTAACCAACCGCGATAGCCCTCAGCTTCTATCTCGCACCAGCTTCCGGCGCATTCTCTCAGCCGCGCAATGGCCCCCGATTGCAACAGCGCCACCACACCGGCACCGGCCGAGGCCCCATTGCGTAACGGCAGGGCGTTGGCGGCTTGGCGAATGATGACATGGCGTCCATTGCGCAATAGGCGCGCATGCATCCAGCCTTCGCTGCCTTCATGGTCGCGCACTTGCCGCCATTGTTCATATTCGGCCACAACTTCCAGCGGTAAGCCTTTGCGTTGATATTGATAGAGCAACGGGTAATCCTCGCCCGGCCCACGGCGCACATTGGCCATGTTCTCGCTGATCGCCACAAAGCGCGGCAGCGGCAGGCCGCTTTCCCCCAAAGCGCGGTCGTCGCGACCGGTTTGCGCCGCAACGGAAAACGGCAGCAAAGCGACAATGCTGAGCGCTATAAACAGGCCGAGACCAACGCGTAAAAGAACCAAACGAGCCATCCTTCACTGATACAAATTCTGTCCGATTCCGACAAGCCGCTTTAAGCGCGCGGCGTGCCGGTGGGGTGGCGGCCATTATTGGGGTTTTCAGGGTCCCAATTAAGTTTAACGCGGCGCGCCGTGCCGGCCAGACCGTCATAGATCAACATATGACCGGCCAGACTGTCGCCGGCGCCGGTAATCTCTTTAATCACTTCCAGCGCCATCAGACAGCCGATAATGCCGGTCAGCGCGCCGACAATGCCGGTGGTGGCGCAATTATCTTGGGCGCTCAGCGCGGCTTCCTCGGTATTCTCTTTATCCTCCGGTACCAGCGAACGATAGCATGGCAGCGGCGTGCCATCGGCCTCTTTCAGCCATGGCTTGAAAGTCATGACCTGCCCGTCAAAACGTCCGACCGCGCCCGAAACCAGCGGCCTTTGCGCCGCGAAACACGCATCATTGACGCACCATCGGGTGGCGAAATTATCACAGCCATCGACCACCACGTCATAATCGTCGAGCAGTGCGCCGATATTATCCGGGCCGACCCGCATATCGTGCTGGACGGTGGAGAGATGCGGATTGAGCGCCGCCAAGGCGTCGGCCACGGCTTGGGTTTTTTTCTGCCCCAGCACGGCGTCGGTGAACAAGATTTGGCGTTGCAGATTGGACAGTGTGACAACATCATCATCGACCAGCCCCAATGTGCCGACCCCGGCGGCCGTCAGATATTGCGCCACCGGATGGCCCAGCCCGCCAAGGCCGATAATCAACACCCGCGCCGCTTTCAGCTTTTGCTGGCCGCCACCGCCGATTTCTTTCAGCACAATATGGCGCTGGTAGCGGGCAATCTCTGCCTCATCCAGCGCCGCCATAGGGATTACAGGCCTTCAAACAAGGCGGTGGAGAGATAGCGCTCGGCAAAGCTCGGCAAAATGACGACAATGTTTTTGCCTGCCATATCGGCGCGCCCGCCAACCTCAAGCGCCGCCGCCATGGCCGCACCGGTGGAAATGCCGCCGGGAATGCCCTCGATGCGCGCCAGTTTGCGCGCCGTCTCAAACGCCGTCTCATTGCCAATGGTGACAACCTCGTCGAGCCATTGCATATCCATATTGGCGGGCACGAAACCCGCGCCAATGCCTTGAATTTTATGCGGCCCCGGGTCGCCGCCGGATAATATCGGGCTGTCCTCGGGCTCGACGGCAATCATTTTTATATCCGGATTGCGCGGCTTAAACACCGACCCAATGCCGGTAAATGTGCCGCCTGTGCCGACGCCGGAAATCACCACATCGACCTTGCCGTCCATATCGTTCCAAATTTCCTCTGCCGTAGTACGGCGATGAATTTCCGGATTGGCCGGATTTTCAAATTGCTGCGGCATCACCCAATTATCATTTTGCGCAAGCAACTCGCCGGCTTTGGCAATCGCCCCTTTCATGCCCTGCTCGGCCGGGGTCAGCTCCAGCTTGGCCCCTAGAAGCGACAGCATTTTGCGCCGTTCCAGCGACATGCTTTCGGGCATGCACAACACCAGCTCAATGCCGCGCGCGGCGCAGGCGAAAGCCAGCGCAATACCGGTATTGCCAGAGGTCGGCTCGACCAGAACCGTGTCGGGCTTTATTTTGCCGTCGGCTTGCAGCGCGTCTAATATGGCCACGCCAATGCGGTCTTTGACACTGGCAATCGGGTTGAAAAATTCCAACTTGGCGAAAATTTTGGCAGCGATACCATATTCGCCCGCCATGCGGCTCACCTCGACAATCGGCGTGTCGCCAATGGTTTCGGTAATCGAACTATAGATGCGCCCGCGCCCCGGTTTTTTTGTTGTTTCGGTCATCTTCGTGTCCCCCTAAATGGTGAAATCGCCGCTATCCTTGTTTTGTACGCTCGTGCCATTATCGGCACCCGCTTGACTGCACAAATCGGCAATTGTCGTATCGCCGACCGCGCCGATAAGCGCATCCTGCATTTTACCATGAAACGGCGCAATGATGTTTTGCCCCAAATCAGATTGTGACAGACCGTCCATATCGCCGCCATCGATTTCTTCGATGACTTCAAAAATCTCGCGCACTGAAATGCGCCGTCTTTCGCGCGCCAGTCGATAGCCGCCTCTGGGCCCCCGCACACCGCGCAAAATACCGGCGCGCACCAAGGCTTGCATCACTTGTTCCAGATAACGCTGCGGCACGCCTTGGCGCGCCGTAATCTCACGCGCCTGCACCGGGTCGGGGCGCGCGTGCAACGCCACATCCAACACCGCTTCCAAGGCCAGCAATGATTTGCGCGACAATCTTATCATTTCTCGGCCCCGCTCATTTGGTTTCACCGGTGCCGGTGGAACCGAAACCGCCGCTTCCGCGTGCCGTCTCTGACAATGTTTCGACAATCACCGTCTCGGCTTGCACCACCGGCGCGATAATCATCTGCGCCACGCGCATGCCGCGGTCGATGGTGAAATCCTCTTGCCCCAAATTGACCAGAATGATTTTCACTTCGCCGCGATAATCGGCGTCAATCGTGCCCGGCGTGTTCAACACTGTAATGCCGTTTTTGGCCGCCAGTCCCGAACGCGGGCGCACTTGCGCCTCAAAGCCCGGCGGCAGCGCCATTGCAAAACCGGTCGGCACCATGGCCTGCGCGCCCGGCGTCAGCACCAGCGTTTCACCCTGTGCCAAAGCGGCGCGAATATCCATGCCGGCGGCTTGCGCGCTCTCATAAGATGGGGCGTCGAGACCGTGCCCGTGTGGCAGCCATTTTATTTCCAATTTCGGCGCGCTCATCTATCGCTTCCTTTTTTCGTATTTCCGGTGGCGGCAAAATGCGCCGCGACACGT
>JADHOK010000058.1 GCA_016779015.1 PS1 clade bacterium
CACAAAATCCTCTTCGCCAAGTTCCAACTGCATCACCGCTTCCGAGACACTGAGCTGGCGCACTTGGCGCTGGCTTTCAGCAATCACCACCGGCGTAAACTCAGCCGGCGCTTCATCGATCGGTTCGGGGGCGAAGATTTTTTCCGGCGCTTGCAGAGGTGCCGCCAAGCGTTTCTGGTCGTGATGGTTTTTCAGCCGTCTTTTATAGCGGCGTAATTGTTTTTCTATTTTACCGACCGATTGGTCGAAGCTGGCATAGACATCGCTATCGGCCCCTGAGGCGTGCAGATAAAGACCACTATCAAGATGCATGGCACAAGCCGCCTGAAACTCATGACCTTGTTTTGAAAAAGTCACGCTGACATCGGCCGAACGCTCAAAATATTTGCTCACCGCGTCTTCGAGGCGGTGTTCGACATGCGCTTTTAAAGCAGCGCCGGTTTCCATGTGACGGCCGGTGATATTTATTTTCATCTTCTTCTCCTGTCTTTTGGCGGCTCAAAAAGCCGTATGCGGCATTTCAGAAAAAACGCCGTCGCAGGCAGAAGCAAGTGTATCAGGCATGTGCCTGCATGAGCCTTAACTGTGCCTCATGAGGCGCGAAGAGTCGAGTCGCCGTCGAGTTGCCGTGGCCGGACGGCTTTAAAGGGTGAAATCGTCACCCAGATAAGACGCCCGCACCGCCTCATTATTGACAATCTCATCGGCCGTGCCCTCGGTCAGCACATTGCCGTCATGCATGATTACCGCGCGGTCGATAATGCCCAGCGTCTCGCGCACATTATGATCGGTAATCAGCACGCCAAGGCCGCGATCTTTCAATTGCGCCACCAAAGCACGAATATCGCTAATGGCAATCGGGTCGATACCGGCAAACGGCTCGTCGAGCAGGATGAAGCTCGGGTCACTGGCCAAAGCGCGGGCAATCTCGACGCGGCGGCGTTCGCCGCCCGACAGCGCCCCACCGGCCGAATGGCGCACATGGGTAACAGAAAATTCTTGCAGCAGATTTTCCAGCTTATCGCCTTGCGCTTGCGGGTCGGGCTCGACGATTTGCAGAATCGACATAATATTGGCCTCAACCGACAAAGAGCTGAAAATCGACGCTTCCTGCGGCAGATAACCGATGCCGAGACGGGCGCGGCGATACATTGGCAGATGCGATACATCCTGCCCGTCCAGCAAAATGCGCCCGCTATCGGGGCGCACCAAACCGGTAATCATGTAAAAGCTGGTCGTCTTACCGGCCCCGTTCGGCCCCAAAAGGCCGATCGCTTCGCGCCGGTTGAATTGCAGCGACATGTTTTTCACCACGTGCCGCCCTTTATAAGACTTGCACAGGTCGATCGCCTGCAAACCATCTAAGGTCGGCACAGGGGCGGTCAAATCGGAAGGCCGGCTGCTCATGGCGCTACTATAGTTTGGGGTGTGGGCAAGCGCAATTGCGGCAACGCCTCAACTAGCGCAATTCAATGCGCGCGCGCGGCTTGTCGCCACCGCCGGTAAGGCGCGCTTTACCGCTCACCATATCGAGCGCCAATCGACCGCCCGATAGACGTTTTTCATCCGCGCCTGCCGCGTCCTCAACGACGGCGACATTGCCGCTGAGCACAAGCTTTTCGCCTTTCAAATCCATATCGGCGCGCGCCGCTGTGGCGCGGCGCGGTGCGGCTGTGTCATCGCCCGTTGAGACCAACACCACATCACCGGTTGCCGTCAATGTTTCGGCCGTGCCGTCATCGCCCAAACGCAACACAATGCGCTGCGCCGTCAGGTTCAACGGGCCTTGCTCGAGCCGCGCCGCGCCGGTCAATTCGGCGACATTTTTCTCGCGCTGCCAGACCATCAACCCGGCAGCGATATCAATCGGCGCCGCGCTATCGGTGGCGAAGCGTAGGCCTTGGGCCAGTGTCGGCGCGGCGAGGCAAAATTGCAGCAGCGCAAAGACCATGACCGCGCGCATTATTTGGCCTCCGCGGTTTGGCTTTGCAGCCGCATGGTAACATTCTCAAAACGATAGACGCCGAGGGTTTCATCGGCGGCCATGCGCTTGGCGGTCAACGCGCCGCTCGGCCCGTCCATGTCAGCGCCTTCGGGCGCTTGCCAATTGCCGTTCGTCACATCCATGTCGAGTTGTTGCGTGAGCACCACATTGCCGTCGCCGGTTTTGACCACCACATTGCCCGACAGATTGGCGGCACCGGCTTCGGGGCCGGTCGGGCTTTTGTAAAACCCCTGATCGGCGACAAAAGACAGGCTGGGTTTTGTGGCCGTGGCGTCGAGCGTCAAATCGGCGGCGCGCAGCGCCACATCGCCATTGGTTTGCTGGCGTCCCTGTTCGGCTTTTAGGAGATAGGGTCGGCCATCGTTCAAACGTCCGGCAAATATCGGTCGGTTGATGACCAGACGGTCGCTGCTCACAACCCCTTCACCGCCCGATTGGCGGGTAAAATCGGGATTGGACGCGAGCACTAAAAGGCCGAAAAGCAGCAGCGCGATAAGCGGCAATAAGCGCCGCAATCGGGTGATGCGTTGCGAATAAGCCGCCGTGTGGTCGGGTGAATTTTGCGGTTTTGTGTCGGGCTGTTGTTCAACCATGACGCTGCGCCTAATGGGCGAAGATGTCCAAATCGTCCCAGCCTGCCAGGTCCATGGCGGCGCGCACCAATACAAAGTCGAAACACGCTTCGGCCATCGGGCGGCGGCCTTCGCGGTCCAGCATCCCTTCAAGCTTATCTTTCAGCGCGTGCAGATGCAGCACATCGGAAGCGGCATAGTTTAATTGCGCGTCAGATAATTCGGCCGCTCCCCAATCGGAACTTTGCTGTGCTTTTGACAAATCAACGCCCAGCAATTCGCGGCTCAAATCCTTCAGGCCGTGGCGGTCGGTATAGGTGCGCACCAGCTTGGAAGCGATTTTGGTGCACCATAGGGGCGCTGCGTGGACATTCAAATATTGCGCAATCACCGCCAAATCGAAGCGCGCATAATGGAAGATTTTGACCAATTGGCGGTCGCCCAGCACCGCTTTCAAGTTTGGCGCATCCCAATTTTCGCCGTCCAATTGCACAATATGCACCTCGCCATCGCCGGCCGAAAGCTGCACCAAGCACAGCCGGTCGCGCGACGGTTTCAGCCCCAATGTCTCGGTATCAACAGCAATGGAACCGCTGAAGCTGAGGCCGTCGGGCAGGTCGTTTTTATGCAAATGGATGGCCATAAGCGCCTCTCATCTATTGAACTGCTTTTCTTCTAGACCGAAGGGCACGCAAACTCAAGCGCGCAGCGCCTAGAGGCGACGCTTTGGCCTTGAAGCGGGTTTCAATAAACGACACAATATGGGCCAGACAAACCGCCGGCTTTTGAGGGAGAGCATGATGAGCAATGCAGCAGATTATATGAATGAGGCGACGCAAACGGCGCGGCTGATTGACGGCATCGGCGGGAATGCGCCGCTGCGCCCGATCGAGAGCGTCGGCATTATCGGGGCCGGCACAATGGGCGGCGGCATTGCGATGAATTTCGCGACGGCCGGTATCGCCGTCACTATTGTTGAGACCAAAGAAGACGCGCTGACCCGCGGCCTCGGCGTGGTGCACGGCAATTATCAGCGTTCGGCCGATCGCGGGCGTTTTCCGCAAGAAGAAGTCGAGGCGCGCATGGGCCGCATCACCGGCGTTTTGGAGATGGAAAAACTGGCCGATTGCGATCTGGTCATCGAAGCGGTGTTTGAGGATATGGACCTCAAAAAGCAGATATTTTCCAATCTCGACAGGATTTGCAAACCGGGGGCCATTTTGGCGACCAATACATCGGCGTTGAATATTGACGAGATTGCCGCCGTAACAACCCGCCCGCAAGACGTTATCGGCTTGCATTTCTTCTCCCCCGCCAATGTCATGAAGCTGTTGGAAATCGTCCGCGCTGATGAAACCGCCGATGATGTCGTCGCCACCTCCATGGCGCTGGCCGTGACCATAGGCAAAGTCGCGACACTGGTCGGCGTGTGCCCGGGCTTTGTCGGCAATCGCATATTGGCGGCGCGCCAGCGCGAGGCGCAAGCGCTGGTCAATCAGGGCGTGCTGCCTTGGGATGTCGATAATGCATTCAACGCTTTCGGTTTCAAAATGGGGCCGTTCCAAATGTCGGATTTGGCGGGGCTGGATATTGGTTGGAAAAAAGGCGCTACGACCGGCAATCCGATACGCGACCGCCTATGCGAGATGGACCGCCGCGGCCAGAAAACAAGTGCCGGTTATTATGATTATGACGACAACCGCCAGCGCAGCCCGAGCCGGGTGACAGAGGAAATAATCGCCGATGTCACCGGTGTGGCGGCCGGTGCTTCGGGTCTGTCGGAAGACGATATTCTGGCGCGCTGCCTGCACCCTATGGTCAATGAAGCGCTGGTTATCCTTGAAGAAAACAAAGCCCAACGCCCCAGCGATATCGATGTCATCTGGTCTTTCGGCTATGGCTGGCCGGGCGATACGGGCGGGCCGATGTTTTATGGCGACCTTGTCGGGGCGGCAGATATTCTCGCCACCATGCAAAAATTGGCGGCAGAAAATCAGGCCATCAAGCCCGCCAAAACGCTGGAGAGGCTGGCCAATGAAGGCGGGCGCTTTGTCGATTTGGATTTGGGGGGTCTTAAAACCGGCTCGGCTTAATCGACAAAAGCGCGTTCGATAACGAAATCGGCGGGGTCCGAATTGGCCCCTTCGCGCAGGCCGTGGTCTTCCATCAGCCCTTTCAGTTCTTTGGTCATCTCAATCGAGCCGCAAATCATCGCGCGGTCGGTCGCCGGGTCGAGCTTGGGCACGCCCAAATCCTCGAATAATTGGCCGGAGCGGATGAGGTCGGTGATGCGCCCTTCATGGTCGAAAGCCTGGCGCGTGCAGCTCTGGTAAAGCTTTAGCTTGCCTTGGCCCAGCGCGCCGATATCGGGATCGTTCAAAAACCCGTCCACCGTCTCGCGGCTATAGGCCAGCTCGGACACTTCGCGGCATGTATGGGTGACAATCACCTCATCGAATTTCTCGTAAGTTTCGGGGTCGCGAATAAGGCTGGCAAAAGGCGCAAAACCGGTGCCGGTCGAGAACATATAAAGCCGCTTGCCGGGCTTGAGCGCATCCAGCACCAATGTGCCAACCGGTTTTTTGCCCAGCAGCACGTGATCGCCTTCGGTGATTTTTTGCAGCTTTGAGGTGAGTGGGCCGTCGGCCACTTTGATGGAATAAAACTCCAGCGTGTCGTCCCAATTGGGGCTCGCGACACTATAAGCGCGCAATAATGGTTTGCCGTTTTCTTGGGGCAGGCCAATCATGATGAATTCACCCGAGCGAAAGCGGAAACTTTGCGGCCGCGTGCAGGTGAATTTGAACAAGCGGTCAGTATAATGAGTGACACTCAGCACTTTTTCTTCGCTCGGCGCATTGCTCATCGGGGCAATCCTTAAAAATCTTGGCGGCCTTTGAATACATATCGGCCCTGAAGTAATGTCGGCCTTTATAACGCAAAGCTGTGGTCAGGCAAACAATTTTCCAATATTTTTTGCGTAAATATTTATTCCACAATTATTTATGTATATTAAGCGAATAACGGCGCGCGGTTTAATTATTGCGCGCGCGCATCCCGCCATCGACCGGAATGGCGACGCCGGTTATATAGCTGGCCGCAGGCAGGCATAAAGACAAGGTGATATGCGCCACCTCTTCCGGCTCGCCATAGCGCCTGAGCGCCGTGCGCCGATGCGCGAAAGTGGCTTTGTGGTCGTCTGGAATAAGCTCGGTAATACCGGTGTGGATAGGCCCCGGACACACCGCATTGACGGTGATGCCCTCTTTGCCAAGCTCGACGGCCAGACCTTTGGTGAGGCCGATAATGCCGTGCTTGGCCGCCGTATAGGGCGAATTACCGGCGCTGCCGCCAAGCCCTTCCGTCGAGGCGATATTGACGATGCGCGGCGTCTTGGAACCGCGCAGCGCGCCCAGCGTTTCGCGGATTAAAACTTGCGGGCCTTCCAGCATCACGGCCAGACTTTTGTTCCAATTGCCCGCATAATCATCGCCATCGATCGGCGAGGGCAAAGCCAGACCGGCATTATTGATAACAATATCAAGACCGCCGAAATCATCGATTATGCTCTTGGCGACCGATGCGATGGCGGCATTGTCGCTCATATCCATGGCATAGGCTTTGGCGGTGGTGAAACCGGCCGCTTCGATTTCGCCGACGATTTTATCACACGCCGTCTGGTCCAAATCCGTGACCGCCACATGCGCGCCCTCGCGCGCCAGCAAATGCGCCGTGGCCCGTCCCATGCCGCTGGCCGCGCCGGTGACAATGGCTTTTTTGCCCGCAACCGAACGGCTCAATTCAATATAATCACGCATGATTTGCTCCCCCAAAAATCGACACTGTGTTTTGCAGCAAGACTAAGCGGCGTATCCTCTTGTGTCCAGTTTGCCGGTCGGCTTTTGCCGCTTGCTCGCCGGACGGCCATTTGCTTTGATAAAGCCCATGCGAGGGGGAGAAAAAAATGAGCATTTCAAAAGATCAGCACCCGATTGACACTGGCATGGGCGCGCGGCCTGAGCCCGATGAAATTCTGAACGGCATTGATTTGAGCGGCAAAACGGCTTTGGTCACCGGCGGCTATTCCGGCATCGGGCTGGAAACGACGCGCGCTTTGGTGAAAGCCGGCGCGCATGTGCATGTGCCGGCGCGGCGTCCCGACGAAGCCAAAAAAGCGCTCGACGGCATTATACCGGCGGCGCATATCAGCGTCATGGACCTCGGTGATTTGCGCTCGGTCGAAAGCTTTGCCGATGATTTTCTCGGCCACCACGCCAAGCTCGACCTGCTTATCGGCAATGCCGGCATCATGGCCTGCCCGTTTGCCAAGACCGCGCAGGGTTTTGAAAGCCAGCTCGGGGTCAATCATTTCGGCCATTTCACCCTGGTCAAAAAACTCATGGGCGCGCTCGAAAAAGCGCAAGGGGCGCGGGTTGTGCTGCTCTCCTCCATCGGTCACCGGATTGCCGGTATCGATTTTGATGATATGCATTTCGAGACCCGCGATTACGATAAATGGCGGAGCTATGGCCAGTCGAAAACCGCCAAAGCCTTGCAAGCGGTGGAGCTGGACAAGCGCGGCAAGGATAGTGGCATTCGCGCTTTTTCCGTGCATCCGGGGGGTATTTTTACGCCGCTGCAGCGCCATTTGCCGAATGAAGAAATGGTCGCGCTGGGCTGGACCAATGATGATGGCTCGCCGTCAGAACTGGCCGCGGCCGGTTTCAAAACCCCGGCGCAAGGGGCCGGCACCACGCTGTTTGCGGCGACCTCACCCAAGCTCGACGGGCTGGGCGGGCTTTATCTCAATGATTGCAATATCGCCGAACTGGTGCCCGCCGATAGCGCCGATTTCAACGGCGTGCGCCCGTGGGCCGTCGATGAAGACATCGCGGCGCGGCTTTGGCAAGAGACCGAAAAGCAGATTGCCGCGCTTTAATCCCCGACCCGCCATATGAAAATGCGGGTAAAAAGAGCAAGGGTTTGCCGCATATTTCACCCTTGCCGAAACGGCTTTTTAAAATAACGGCTCGGGTGCTAGAATGCGGGCATGACACAAACAACTCTCAATGCCGATTTCCACTGGCGCTGCCGCCCTACTTGGCGCAGCGCGTCCTACAACACAATGTGGTGTCTTATCGGCTGCTCGATCGGCGATATGGGTACTATTTTGTTTTTCCAACTGACCGGCATTGCCTGGCCGGTGCTGGCCATTATGAGCTTGGCGATTATCAACGGCCTCATCACCTCCATCATGCTGGAGACCGTGATTTTGGCGCGGCAAATGGCGCTGAAAGCGGCGTTCCAGACCGCTATCGGCATGTCGCTCATCTCTATGATATCGATGGAGGCGGCGATGAATTTGGTCGATTATTGGGTGACCGGCGGGGCCAAGCTGACCCTCAGCGTGCTGCCGCTTATGTGGGCGGCGGGTTTTGTGACCCC
>JADHOK010000059.1 GCA_016779015.1 PS1 clade bacterium
GTCGGCCTCGACGGCGTAAAGCGGGCGTGTGTCGTCGCTGCGATGCGTGGTTTCATGGCCGTCCTTATCGGTGACCAGAATGTCATTATTCTCCGGCCCCGGATGCCAAGGCTGGCTGATTTTAAGCGTGCCTTTATCGCCCTCGACGGTGATGTGCCATTCCAGCTCGGTGTCGATGGCGCAATGCAGATGCGCGTCAAACCCGTCATAGGCGAGAACCGCGTTGGCCTCGGCATCGGCCCCTGTCGGGGCAAGCCGCGCTTCGCCGGTCAGCCCGTTCGGCTCGCCGATGAAATAGCGCGCGGCGGTCAGCGGGTAGATGCCGATATCAACGATACCGCCGCCGGCGCGGTCGATATTATACAGCCGGTGGTCGGGCGTGAACGGAAACGCAAAACCAAAACTTGATGAAAAGCCGGTAATCGTGCCAATCGCTCCATCGTCAATCAACTGTTTGGCCAAATGCATGCGCGGATGCATGAGATACATGAGCGCCTCGACCAGCAGTACTTTTTGGCGCGCCGCCGCACCATAAAGGTCAAGTACTTCGCCTTGGTTGAGGCCCAACGGCTTTTCACACAAGGTGGGCAGCCCCGCGCTTATCGCCTTATGCGCCCATTCAATATGGCTGTCATGCGGCGTGGCGATATAGACCGCGTCAATATCGTCGCGCGCCAGCAACGCGTCATAACCGGTCACCGCCTCGCCGCCATGATTGGCGCAAAACGCTTCTGCCTTGGCGGCGTCGCGGCTGGCTGCGGCAACCAGCTCGCCGCTATGGCTGAGTTTCAAATCATTGGCAAATTGTGCAGCGATGTTGCCGGTGGCGAGAATGCCCCAGCGAATTTTATGGTCAGACAAGCGAAACTCCTGATTTAACGGCGGGTAACCTTTATTTGCATATCGGAATAACCGTTAACGAAATTCGATTTCATGCGAACAGGTTCTTGCACCAATTCGATTTTTTCGAATTTTTCAAGGATTTGCTGCCACAGAATACGCAGTTGCAGTTCAGCCACGCGCAGCCCCATGCAGCGATGAATACCGAAGCCGAAAGACAAATGCCGATTGATGTTTTCGCGGTCAAACTTAATGGTTCGCGGGTCCTCGAACACCGCTTCATCTTGATTGCCGGAATAATACCACATGATGACTTTGTCGCCTTTTTTGATGGTCTTGCCACCAAGCTCGACATCCTCCAACGCCGTGCGGCGCATATGCGAGAGCGGCGTCTGCCAGCGAATAACTTCGGCGACCATATTGTCGATGAGGTCCGGATTATCGCGCAGCTTGGCAAATTCATCGGGGAATTTGTTCCACGCATTAATGCTGGCCGACATGGAATTACGCGTCGTGTCATTGCCACCGACAATCAATAGCATCAGGTTGCCGAGGAAATTCATCGGGTCCATATCTTTGGTATTGGCGTCGCTTGCGAGCATGGAGACAAGGTCAAAGCTCGGGGCACCATTGGCGCGCTGTTCGCGCGGCTTGGTGAAATATTCCAGACATTCGAGCAAATATTGCACACGCTTTTCTTGCCCGGGGAAATTATCCGAGCCTTCCATGGCGGTTGACATATCCGACCAGAAGGTCAGTAGATGACGGTCTTCAAACGGAAAGTCGAACAGGGTGGCGAGCATTTGCGTCGTCAGCTCGACAGACACTTCGTCGACCCAGTTAAAAGCCTCGCCCTCGGGCAAGCTATCCAGCACATTTTCAGTGCGTTGCCAAATAAGATCCTTAAAGCTGTCCAAAGCAGGCGGCGAGGCGATGGGTTGCACGGCTTTGCGAATGGGCGCGTGTTCGGGTTGGTCTTTGGTGATGAAAGCCGAAACCGCAAACCCCTCAATGGCAGGGCGCATAATCTCGTCGTCGATTTGAATGCCGCCAAATTTGTCAGAGGAAGAGAAACGCTTATGGTCCGTATCGACGGCGACGCAATCAGCGTAGCGCGTCACATGCCACATCGGCCCAAATTGTTTGTTCTCAGAAAAATGCACCGGGTCTTCGGCGCGCAGAATTTTGAAAGTCTCCAGCACATCCTCGCTGGCGTAAAGTTCAGGCCGCGCCATATCGAAGCCGCCCTCAGGAATTTCGCTTAATTTATCTGCTGCGCTCATCTTTCCCTCCCAGAAATATTGACCAGAAGATTTTGCGCAGGCATGCCGCAGTTTGCAAACTTTTTTTCGCGGTTAATGCGCGTGTTCGCGGGCCAACAGGTCGCAATTGCGCGCTTCCAATATCGGGTAAAGCTCGCGCAAAGCGGCGGGCGTTTTATCCAATGGAATGCGCGGGTGCAGATGGTGGACAATATGCGCGGTCATGGCCAGCGAGCTCCACACGCCGAGCCAGCTTGAAAAGCCGCGCGTGTCTTTATAACGGCCGGTTGCATCACCCGGGTAATGCGGCAGCCAAGACAGATAAATGCGAATGTAAATCACTGCCAGTTTAAGCGGCAGCCACCACAAAAGCAGTGCTTCCAGCGCATAACCATAGGCAGCGCAAGTGAACAAAACCGCCATATGCGCCAGCAAAATGCCGATTTGCTCAAGATAAGCGCGTTTGGCTTCGGGCGTGCCGATGCGCTCCAGACAAGCGGCATAGGATTGGCTGCTTTTCGAACTTGGTTGGTAAGACGCGATGTTTAACCTAATCGTTTCCCACAGCGTTTTGCCGTTATTGAAAATGTGGTCAGGGTCAAGCTCGGGCGTATTGGTGTGCTTGTGATGTTCCAAATGGGTCAGGCGCAGAATGCGATAGCCATAGGCCATCGGTATCAGCGAGAGATGGCCGATCGCCTCATTGAGCCAGCGCAGCTTGTCGCCCGGGCGCGCATAAATATCGTGCTGCGCTTCATGGCTTGGCAGATAGGACAGAGTGACATTCACCGTGGCGATGATAAAGCCGACCCAAAGCGGCATCACGCCGGTCATTACCAGTGGCCACAAGGCCAGCCAGCAAGTGAGATTGGCAATCGGCCACAGCACCATGGGGATGGACAGCTTATTCATATATTTGCGGGCAATCTGCCGCTCCAATCTGGTCAGCTCGGCCTCGCTCATGCCGGTGACACCATAATCAGCGATTGTCTTGCTCATATTCATCTCCCTCATATCCACCTTCCAAAGCGCCACGCAAACAGTCCATAAAGCCCCCCAAAGACCATGCAGACGGTATAAATTTGCACCGAGGTTGCGTGCAGCGGCAGATAAGCGCTCAAAGAGGTTCGCAGATAAATCTCTGCCAAAACCGGCCCCAAAAATCCGATGCCGAACCATACCGGCATCATTTTCAGAACTGTTTCAACGAGCTTTTTCATCGCACGAAACTAGCCGTTTTTGGCCGAAAGGGCAATCCATGAAGCTCCTTCATATTCAGAGTTCCACGTTTTTTAGAGCCTTCAATGTCGGCTCAGAGCGCTTTCAGTGCCTGATCGATATCAGCGATAATGTCATCTACATGCTCAATGCCGATGGAAAGCCGCACATAGCCCGGGGTGACGCCCGAAGCCGCTTGGTCTTCTTCCGATAATTGACTGTGCGTGGTGCTGGCCGGATGAATGGCCAGCGAGCGCGCATCGCCGATATTGGCAACGTGGTAGAGCAATTCGAGATTATCAATGAACTTTTTGCCGGCTTCGACACCACCCTCAAGCTCAAATCCCATCAGTGCGCCATAGCCGCCGCTCATCACCGCATCGGCGCGTTTTTTCGCCTCGCCATCCATCAAAGAGGGGTGGATGACTTTGGTGACGCCTTTTTGTTTCGACAGCCAAGCCGCAACGGCGGTAGCATTTTCGCAATGGGCGCGAATTCTGAGCGCCAGCGTTTCCATGCCTTGCAGGAATTGGAAAGCGTTCATCGGCGACATGGCCCCGCCAAGGTCGCGCAGCAATGTAGTGCGGGCTTTCAAAATATAGGCGATAGGGCCGAGCGGTTTTACGGCCTCGGTCCATACCGCGCCGTGATAAGACGGGTCGGGCGAGTTTAACAATGGCTGGCGCTCGACACCGGCACCTTCCCAATCGAAATTACCGCCATCGACAATCAGGCCACCGATTGAGGTGCCGTGACCGCCAATATATTTGGTCGCCGAATAAACCACAATCGCTGCGCCATGGTCGAACGGGCGGCACAAAATCGGCGCCGCCGTATTATCCATAATCATCGGAATGCCAAGACCGCGACCAATATCGGCGACGGCCTGGATTGGAAACACTTCGAGTTTCGGGTTGGGCAGCGTCTCGGCATAAAAAGCACGGGTTTTGTCATCCACCGCATTGGCGAAATTTTGCGGGTCATCCGGGTCAACAAAGCGCACCTCAATGCCCATATCCTTCATCGTATTGGCAAACAGGTTCCAGGTTCCGCCATAAAGATTGGTCGAGGAGACAACATTGTCACCGGTGCGGGCAATGTTCTGAATGGCCATGGTCGAGGCGGTCTGCCCCGAAGCGACTGCCAATGCTGCCGCGCCGCCTTCCAATGCGGTGATGCGCTGCTCCAGCACATCATTGGTCGGGTTCATGATGCGGGTGTAAATATTGCCCAATTCTGACAGCGCAAACAGGCTGGCCGCGTGGTCAGTATCCTTAAACTGATAGCTGGTGGTTTGGTGAATCGGCACAGCAACGGAGCCGGTGGTCTCATCAGCGCGCCAGCCGGCGTGCAGCAGCAGGGTTTCAGTTTTCATGTCAGTCATATAACGCTCCTATTCGCCGGCCAGTTGCCGGTCCAATGCTTTTTGCGGATGCTCGCCGTTTACATAGCCCATAAAGGGCGGGTGAATCGAGTACCCAATTAATTCCCGCGCCCGTTGCGGCAGCTTGGCGGCCACTTCCGGCGGGGTCGATAAAATCATATTCTCCAGCGGGCGCACCCAGCCGGGGCTGTATTGCGGTGTTAAAATCAGCCGTTTGCCATCCGACCGATTGGCACCGCCACGGTGATACAGCGTGCCCTTGGCCAGCATCAAAGAACCGGCCGGCATGGTGACCTGCACGGCATCGGGGTGCGGTGCCGGATCGACATTGACATCGCCGATCTCGCGTTGCTCGAAAGCGCCGCTATTCAAAAGGTCTTGGCCCAATGCCTCATCCCATAAATGGCTCCCCGGTATCACCTCGGTGGCGCCGTTTTCGGACGTCGTCTCGTCAATCGCCCAAAAAGCGCTGAGCTGAAAAGGCGGTCGCGGGCGCGAGACGCGGCAATGGTCGTCATCGCAATGCCATGGCTGCACGGTCTCGCCCGGGTGCAATTGAATGGCCAGAAAAGCCGAAAGGATGCAGCTTTTGCCCATATCATATTCGGCGAAAGCCAGCGCCACCGGATGAATGGCAAGCTCGGCGAAAATATCGCCTTTCGACAAAAGCGCATATTCGCGGTTCGATTTCAGCCCTTCAAAATCATTGCGACCGGCGCGGCCCAGCCCAAAATAAGGCTCCAGCGCCGCGCGCACGCGGGCAATCTCGGCGTCGCCGATAAGCTTCTCAAACACAATATAACCGTCGCGCTCGAAATCGGCGAAAGCCGCCTCAAAGCTGCGACCCGCCAAATACGGCTCCACGGCCGCGGCCAGAGCGCCGTCGAGCGGTTTATGCGCGTCTGCGTTTTGCATGGCCTGCCTCCTTATCGCTAGGCGCTGATTAAACCAAATTAAGCGTCGAAAATCACATTTTTTGTCTGCTTGCGCTTTCACGCCGCCTTGTTATTGTTTGGGCAACGGCTTTGCCCGCTCCGATTATGTGTCGGCTAAAGAGAGATTTATGTCTGAAGAGCACCCGCCCCAATCCACCCCGGCGTCGCCATCCGAAGCGCGCACGACAGCGGAAAAAAATTCTAAGCAAAAAGCTGGCAACGGCAAGAAGGGCCGAGCGCCACAAAACCGTCGGCTTTACGCAGCGCTTGACCTCGGCACCAATAATTGTCGGCTGCTGATTGTCGAGCGCGACGGCAATGACGGGTTTCGCGTGCGCGATGGGTTTTCGCGCATTGTCCGCCTTGGCGAAGGGTTGGAACGCACCGGGCGGCTGTCGGACGACGCCATGAACCGCACCATTGCCGCTTTGCGGATTTGCGCCTCAAAAATTCGCCGCGCCGGTATCAGCCGTATGCGATGCGTCGCCACCGAAGCGTGTCGCGGGGCTGAGAATGGCGAGGCGTTTATCCAACGCGTCAAACGCGAAACCGGTTTGCGACTGGAAATTATCGACGGCAAAGCCGAGGCCGAGCTGGCGGCGATCGGCTGCGGCTCGCTGTTCAATCCGGATGTTGACGATATTATTTTATTCGATATTGGCGGCGGTTCGACCGAGGTCAGTCGCATGACCCGCCAACCAAACAATTTTTTCAAACTGGTCGATAGCGCATCGCTGCCGTTGGGTGTGGTGCGCCTCGCTGAACGCCATGCCGGGGAAGGCCCATACGAGCATGGTTATGAGGGCATGCTGGACGAGTCCGAGACCCGTCTCAAAGATTTCATGGAGCGGCAGAGCGATATCACCGATATGGCGCGGGTGCAGATTATCGGCACCTCCGGAACGGTGACGACGCTGGCGGCGGTGCAGTTGGGGCTTGCCAAATATGATCGCAATGTCGTTGATGGTTGCACCATTGCGGCGCGCGATATCACCCGCGTGATTGGCGATTTGCGCCAATTGAGCCGCGACGAGCTGGCCGAAAATCCATGTATCGGCAAGGAGCGCGCCGATTTGGCGCTGGCCGGTTGTGCGGTGCTGGAAGCGATTTATCGGCGTTGGCCGGTGACGCAATTTTCGGTCGCCGATAGGGGGCTGCGCGAGGGCTTGCTGATGCGCATGATACGCAAAGATAGCCGCAATGGTAGACATAATGCCAGACGCAATGGCAGACATAATAGCAAACGCGGCGGCCGCAATCGGCGTCGCGCCCAAAGCGATGGTCAATAATCATGGCCAAGAAAGACAATAAGAGTTTCGGGGATGGGCAGCGGCGCGGCGACCGCATGCGCGAGCGCGTAAAGACGGCGCGTGGCCGCAAGCTGTCTTCGACCCGTTGGCTCGAACGGCAATTAAACGACCCTTATGTGGCGGCGGCCAAGCAGGACGGCTATCGCTCGCGCGCCGCTTATAAAATCATCGAAATGGATGATCGCTTCAAATTCTTCAAACCGGGCGGCTGCGCCATAGACTTGGGCAGTGCCCCGGGGGGCTGGGCGCAAGTGGCGGCGCATCGGCTCGGCGCGGTGAAAGAAAAAGGTTTTGTCGCGGCGATCGATATTCAGGATATGGAACCGATACCCGGTGTTGCCTTTTTGAAGCTCGATTTCCTGGACGATAATGCGCCCGAATTGGTGCGCGAATTGGCCGGACGGCGCGCCGATATCGTCATGTCGGATATGGCTGCTGCGGTAACCGGCCATCGCCAGACCGACCATTTGCGTACCATGGCCTTGGCCGAGGCGGCGGCGTGGTTTGCTTTTGAGGCGTTGAAGCCGGGAGGTTCGTTTTGCGCCAAAGTGTTTCAGGGCGGCACATCGGGGGGGCTTTTGACCGACCTTAAAATCCGTTTCGGCAATGTCATGCACATGAAGCCGAAATCAAGCCGCAAGGAATCAGTCGAGCTTTATGTCATAGCGCGCGATTTCAAAGGTTGAGGCCTGCGACAAAAACGGCAGTTTTCCGGTTCCTGCAGATATTCTTTGCCAAACCCTTCACATTGGTGATACAGGAGGTCGTCAAACACAGCTCCCAGCGAGAGGATTTGACAGATGTTCCGCGAAGCCCTGACTTTTGAC
>JADHOK010000060.1 GCA_016779015.1 PS1 clade bacterium
CGGCAAAGACACCCGCGACGGCGAATAAATGGCTGAGGCGAATTTGTATCATTGCAGCCCTCCCTGTGTTGCGGCGGGCGCGGCGGGCGCTTCCGGCCGGTTGTTTGAAATGTCATTCGGCAAGTTATTGGATTGGCCATTGGATAGACTATTAGAAAGGCTGAGCGGCGTGTTCAC
Source organism: PS1 clade bacterium (assembly GCA_016779015.1). GTDB lineage: Bacteria > Pseudomonadota > Alphaproteobacteria > RS24 > RS24 > UBA8337. Next base: position 178 of record JADHOK010000060.1, read on the forward strand.
CGGCTCGATAGGCGGCGCGTTTTCTTCGGTCGTCACGCGCCAGCCATCAGCACCTTGCCGCAGCACCAGACCACGCTGGCCGAGATTGCCGCTCAATTGCGTCGTCGAGCCGATATAGGCGAGGTCGAGATAGGCATAAGTCTTGGCCAGTTCAACAATGCTCACATGGCGCACCAATTTGGTCTCATTGAGGCGCGAGCGTAATTGCGTCCAGTCCCTAATCCCCGGATAATCGGCGCGCACACGCAATATTTGCCGCTCATCGGAGGCCACGGCGGCGACTTTCTTCCAGCGCTCGGCCAGCTCTTGCGCAATCTCGTCAATCGCGATGCCGGCCATTTCGTCATGTGGCCGGCCGGTGCGATAAGTTTTGACAATCACGTCGCTGGTCTCGGGGCCGTAAATATACGCCGTCACACCCAACTGCCCTTCCACATCGGCCAAGGCATGCGCGACAATGACGGTTTGTGTGCCGTAGCGGTCGCTCAGCGTTTGCAGCTTCATCGGGTCGCCGATGAGAATATCCTCAGCATTGGCAATCACACTGTCTTCCAAATCGCCCATAGGCAGCATGAGCGGTGACGGATTATTGTCGATGTCATAGTCGCGCCAGCTTTGCTGCCACCAATGCTCGCCCCAGGCTTGCAGACCTTGTAGGTCTTCCAGCACCGGCAGTAACAGCGCCGGTTTGTTCTGCACTTCGGTGACCGAAGCGCCATAGCTGCGCAACAGGTCGCGCAGAGGCCCGGCTTTGAACTGCACAGACAGCGTCGCCAGATAGCGCGTCGGCCCGGTTTTCTCGTCACTTATGCGCAGCACTTCGACCAGATTTTCGATATCCAAACTGCCCATATCGGGCAGCATTTGCCATTCCTCGCGCTTGACCAGACGGCGCATGGCTTTGGCCAAGGCTTGGGCTTGCCCCTGCTGCAATGCCGTGGCGCGCGCCAATGTGGTCGAGGTCGCCGAAACATCGACCTTGATGCCATCGACCTCGAACACATTACCGGCCTGCGCGGCACTGCTCAATGCACTGGGAAGCGCCAGCAAGAGAGCCAGCACCACCCATACCGAGCGTGTCATAAGCTGAAGAAGCGGTTTTTTGATCATGCGCGCAACCTAACGCGGGGACATCTTCCCCGCAATGCTGATTTAAGTGGTTACTTTAGGCGGGATGCGGGCTATTTTGTGGCAATCCCAGCGATTCCCGCGACAGATGAGGTGCAGAACCGCCAATGAGCGACAGCCCGAAAAAAACCTCCACTTATGCAGAAGCCGGCGTTGATATTGCGGCCGGTAACACGCTGGTCGAGCGCATCGCGCCGCTGGCCAAATCCACTGCCCGCACCGGGGCCGATAGCGACCTTGGCGGGTTTGGCGGATTGTTCGACCTCGCCGCATGCGGGTTTGACGATCCGGTTTTGGTGGCCGCCAATGACGGCGTCGGCACCAAGTTGAAAATCGCCATTGAAAGCGGCATTCACGATACGGTCGGCATCGATCTGGTGGCCATGTGCGTCAATGACCTGATTGTGCAAGGTGCCGAACCGCTGTTCTTTCTCGACTATTTCGCCTCCGGCAAGCTGGATGTGGACGCCGCAACCGACGTCGTCGCCGGTATCGCCGAGGGGTGTCGGCAAGCCGGTTGCGCATTGATTGGTGGCGAGACGGCGGAGATGCCGGGCATGTATGCGGCGGGTGATTACGACCTTGCGGGCTTTTCGGTCGGCGCGGTGGAGCGTCACAAAATTCTGCCCAGTGCCGATATTGCGGCGGGCGATATCATTCTCGGCCTGACCTCTAATGGCATTCATTCGAACGGCTTTTCGCTGGTGCGCAAATTGGTGGAACAGGAGGGGCTGGCATGGGATGCAACCAGCCCTGTTTCAAGCCCCGATAAAAGCGGTCAAACGGTGGCGCAAGACCTGCTGACACCGACGCGGATTTACGTCAAGCCGGTGCTGCAAGCGCTCAAAGCCAATGCGCCGATTAAAGGCCTGGTGCATATTACCGGCGGCGGCTTTCAGGAAAATCTGCCGCGCGTGCTGCCCGATGGGCTGGCCGCACATATCGACCTTGGCGCGTGGCATATGCCGCCGATCTTTCAATGGCTGCAGAATGCGGGCGATATCGCCACGCCGGAAATGCTGCGCACTTTCAATTGCGGTATTGGCATGGCGCTGATTGTCGCTCAGGACGGTGTGGCGGATGTTATGGCCATGCTGGCCGCCGCCGGTGAGACGGTCATCCCCATCGGCGCCGTTACCAAAGCCGAAAGCGCTGACACGAGCGCCGCCGTAACCTTTTCCGGGCTCGACGCTTAATGAGCGGTAGCCCCGTCAAAATCGCCATTCTGTTTTCCGGTCGCGGCAGCAATATGCGAACGCTGGCGCGCCATATCGCGCGGGACAATGTGCCCGCCGAGCTGGTGCTGACCGTCACCAATCGCCCTAACGCCGCCGGCATCGCCGTGGCCGAGGCCGAGGGGATTGCCTGCACAATTATCGATCATGAGGCTTTTGACAGCCGCGAAGCGTTCGATGCCGAGCTTGATGCAACGCTGCGTGCGACGGGGGTCGAGTTGATTTGCTGCGCCGGTTTCATGCGCCTGCTGACCGCCGATTTCGTCAATGGCTGGCCCGACCGCCTGTTGAACATCCACCCGTCGCTGCTGCCGAAATATAAAGGTCTCCACACCCATAAGCGCGCGCTGGAGGCGGGCGACGCCGAACATGGCTGCACCATTCATTATATGCGTCCGCAAATGGATGATGGGCCGATTATTTTGCAGAAAAAAGTGCCGGTGCTGGCCGACGATACGCCTGAGACGCTGGCCGCGCGGGTCATCGAGCAGGAACACATCGCTTATGCGCAAGCGTTGGATATCGCGCTTACAAAAATGGCGGGTGCTTAAACCCGCCATATTGACATTTTCGCGTTTTAAAATCGGCGCGTATTAGCCGACCAATTCATCATCCGAGAAGAAGAATTTAATCTCTTCAGCGGCGGTTTCAGGCGCGTCGGAGCCGTGTACCGAATTGGCGTCAATGCTCTCGGCAAAATCCTTACGGATAGTGCCTTCATCGGCTTCCGCCGGATTGGTGGCACCCATAATCTCGCGGTTTTTGGCGATGGCGTTCTCGCCTTCCAGCACTTGCACGACTACCGGACCGGAGACCATGAAATCGACAAGGTCGTTATAAAACGGGCGCTCTTTGTGCACGGCGTAAAAGCTACCGGCCTGCTCGCGTGTCATATGGATACGCTTGGAAGCGATAATGCGCAGCCCATTACTCTCAAACCGGTCGATGATTTTACCGGTCAGATTGCGCTTGGTGGCATCGGGTTTGATGATTGAAAAAGTCCGTTCAATGGCCATGGAAAAATCCTCAAAACTGGTTCATTTGTGCGTCTTATAGGCGGGCTTTGCGGGCTTGGCAAGCTAGGCTTTCTGCTCCCATTTGCCCTCGGCGGATTGCTGCCAATAGGTCAGTTCATGGCCCGCATCCTGCAACGCTGCCCAGCGCGCTCGCGCCCGCGCCACATTGTCGTCATCGCGCCCGTCAAACATGAAAACCGTGCGCTCAAAGCCGTCTATCGCATCGCGCTCGGCCCCATCGACCAGAAACAGCACATTGGCCTCGTTCGGCGTCTCGTCCTCATGCGTCAACCAAACCGGCTGCGAAGCGGCGGTCTCGGTGAAGCGCGCATCGCCTTTCGCCGCGTGGGGCAAAAACGCCTCATCCTTAAAAGTCCAAAGATGGCTGTCGAGCGCTTGCATGCGTTCTTCCGAGCCGGCCTGCACAACCGCTTTCCAGCCGCGCTTCAGCGTTGCCTCCAACAGCAGCGGCAGGGCCTGTTCCAGCGTCTGACGCTCCAGATGGTAGAACAGCACCTCGCTCATTATTTTTCGTAATGCGCTTTCACCAGACGGTCGAGCAAACGCACGCCATAGCCCGACGCCCAACTGCGACTGGTGGCACTTTTCGGGCTGCCCATCGCCGTGCCGGCAATATCGAGATGCACCCAAGGCACATCATTGGTGAAGCGCTTCAAGAATTGCGCCGCCGTAGATGACCCGGCATAGCGACCGCCGATATTTTTCATATCGGCATTCGGCGTGTTGATCATTTTGTCGAAATTATCATTCATCGGCATACGCCAGACACGCTCGCCCTCAGCATTGCCGACCTCGGTCAATTGCGCGGCCAGATTGTCATCGCTGGCAAACATGCCCGCATAATCTTGCCCCAGCGCAACCAAAATGGCGCCGGTCAATGTGGCGAGGTCAATCATGAATTGCGGCTTGAACCGTTTTTGCGTGTACCAGAGCGCATCGGCCAGCACCAGACGGCCTTCGGCGTCAGTGTTCAAAACCTCAATGGTTTGCCCCGACATGGAGGTGACGATATCGCCCGGGCGCTGCGCATTGCCGTCGGGCATGTTTTCCACCAGCCCGATAACCCCGATCGCATTGACCTTGGCTTTGCGCTTCGCCAAAGCGTGCATCAGGCCGGTCACTGCGGCCGCGCCGCCCATATCGCCTTTCATGTCTTCCATGCCGCCGGCCGGCTTGATGGAAATACCGCCCGTGTCAAAGCACACGCCTTTGCCGACAAAAGCCACCGGCTGTTTCGATTTGGCGGCACCGTTCCATTGCATCACCACCATTTGGCTGGCGTGCACGCTGCCCTGCCCGACGCCCAAAAGCGAGCCCATGCCCAACTTTTTCATCTGCGCCTCGCTCAGCACTTCTACTTTGACGCCAAGCTTGCTCAGCGCCTTGGTGCGCTTGGCAAATTCCGGCGGCGTCAGAATATTCGACGGCTCATTGACCAAATCGCGCGCCACAATCGTGCCATCGGCGACGGCTTTCAATTCGGCATAGGCTTTTTTGGCCGCCGTGGCGGCTTTGGTTGCGACGGTGAATTTGCTCGGGCCGCCGGTGGTTTTATTTTTCGTTTTATAGGTTTCGAATTTATAATCGCGCAGGAAAGCGCCGACCGCGGCGCGCGCGGCAATCTCGGCATCGGCAACATTGCTGCCCATCGGTTCCAAAAGTAATGTGACAGTGCCATCGGCTTTTTCGACCGTGCCCAACGCCGTGCCGCCCATTTTTTCGGCGTCAGATGCGGTCAGTTTTTTGCTATCCCCGACCCCCAGCACGACAATGCGGTCGAGCTGCGATTTCGCCGGTGCCAGCAGCGCAAACATAGAACCCTGCTTGCCTTTGAATTTCTTAATCTTCATCGCCTTGGCGATGGCGCCGCCGATATTCTTATCGAGCTGCTTGCCCAAAGGCCCAAGCTTGCCACCATCCGATGCGGTGATGATGAGAGACCCTTTTTCAGGAAGTTTATCAGTGGCCAAAGCAATCGAAAGAGGCATTTTGTTCTCCATGCAGCAAAAACTTGAGGGTTTATTGTCGGACACATTATGGTGTAAATATCTGTGCGTCCACACCCCTTTTGGGGTAAGAGAGGGTCTCAACGCCGCAGCCGCGGTGCAGAGCTGGAAAAGAGATGAAGCTGAAACCGATTTACCAACTGTTTATTGTCCTAATGCTCACCATTGCGCCCGCCACCGCGCGCGACGTTGAGGGTATCGCCGCCGTAGTCAATGATCAGGTTATCTCGCTATATGATGTCGACCAGCGCGTAGATTTGTTTTTCGTCACTTCGGGTATTGAAAAAAATCCGGCCATGATTGAACGCATGCGCGAGCAAGTGCTTCGCGCTCTGGTTGATGAAAAGCTGCAAATGCAGGAAGCCGCGCGCGTCGAAATCGAGATTGAAAAGAGCGAGATTGACCAGCGCATGGAATTGCTGGCCAAGCAGGATAATCGGACGCTGGACGGTATTAAGGAATTTCTGAGAGAAAGCGAAATTGAGGAAGAAACGCTGCAGGCGCAAATCCGCGCCGAGCTGGCGTGGAACCAATTTGTTCGGCGCAGCTATAGCAGCCGCATCAAGGTCGGCGACCGCGAGATTGACGAGCAATTTGAAAAAGCCGTCAAAGCGGTCAATCAGACCCGCTATCTGGTCAGTGAAATTCTGCTCAATCTGGATAATTTCTCGACCGAAGAACAAGTGCGCCAGCTCTCCGATGAGATTGTCAGGCAATTACAATCGGGCGTCGGTTTTCCGGCCGTGGCGCGGCAATTCTCCATCGCCCCGACGGCGGCGCAAGGCGGCCAGCTTGGTTGGATTTCAGCCAACCAGTTGAACCCGCGCTTGGCGCAAGTGATACGCCAAATGCAGGTCGGGCAAATCTCGCCGCCCATCCCGACGACGGGTGGCATTTACATTCTGGCTCTGGCCGATAAGCGCGCCGGCGGCAATGACCCATCAAAAAATAAATTCGATGTGCTGACCGTCGGCTTTCCCGCTTCGGTTGCCGACGACAAGATTGCCGAATTTGTCAGCGATTTCAAAACCTGCCGTCGCGCGCAAACCGCCGGTAAGAAATTAAAAGCCAGCGTCAAACGCTCCGGCCTTAAGGAATTGCGCCTCCTGCCGGGCGCCGCCGCTGTGGCCGTCGCCAATTTGGAGGCCGGTGAGGTGGCCGCACCGCATGCCGCCGATGATGTGACCAATGTCTATATTGTGTGCGACCGCAAGGATGATTTGGGCATTGAGATTTCGCGCGACCAAATTGCCGATAATATTTTCTCGCAGCGTATCTCGGTAATGGCGCGCCGCCATTTGCGCGATTTGCGCCGCGATGCGGTGGTCGAATATCGCTAAGCCGATGGCCGATGACGCCCTGCCCCCTTTGCGCGATGTCATCAATCGACACGGCCTGCGCGCCGATAAAAAATTCGGCCAAAATTTCATCCTCGACCTGAATGTGACGCGGCGCATTGCGCGGCAAGCCATGGGGACGGGCGACCTTACAGATTGTGATATTATCGAAGTCGGCCCCGGCCCGGGTGGGCTGACGCGTGGCTTGCTGATGGAAGGCGCGCGCCGCGTGCATGTTATCGAGGCCGATGCGCGATTTATACCGGCGCTCGAAGAGATTGCCGCGGCCTATCCAGACCGCCTCAATATTATCGAGGGCGATGCACTGGCCATCGCGCCCGCGCAAGTGACGCAAGCACCCTACCGTATCGTTTCCAACCTGCCCTATAATATCGGCACGGCATTGCTCACCCAGTGGCTAGACGGCGGCTGGCAGAATGGCAAATGGCAGCCCAATTTTCTCTCCATGACGCTGATGTTTCAAAAAGAAGTGGCGCAACGCATCACCGCCGCACCCGGCGAAAAGCATTATGGTCGCCTCGCCGTGCTGGCCAATTGGTTGTGCGATACCGAGCTGGCTTTCGAGGTTGACCCACAAGTATTTGTGCCACCGCCCAAAGTCACCTCGGCCATTGCGCAATTGACGCCGCGCGCCGCACCGGCCGCACAGGCCGACCCGACAGTGCTGGCCAAATTGACCGCCGCCGCTTTTGGGCAGAGGCGGAAAATGTTGCGCGCCGCTTTGAAACAGATATGCTCAGACCCAAGCGCGCTTTTGGCCGAGGCCGGTATCGACGAAACCGCCCG
>JADHOK010000061.1 GCA_016779015.1 PS1 clade bacterium
CATGCTGGCTGCCGTCTTTCAGAACAAAATAGGGTTCGCCATTGCGTTCGCTGAGTTGCGCTTTTTTCGCCAGATAGGTGATGGGGCGCGCCGGTTTGGTGGCGTCATAAATCATCAGGTCGAGCCAATTCCCGTTGCTATCTTGTCCGCTGGTGAAAGCGGTCATGCCGGGTTTCAAATCCTTAAACGCGCCGGGCTGCAAATCGGCCAGCGCAATGCCACTGCGGCCCTCCAGCGTTGACAGTTTCAGCGTCTTCATGGCCATTGGCGAGACGTAAAAAGCCAGCAAACCCTGCACCAGCATCACCAGCATGGCGAGCAACAGCATCGGGCGCAATATGCGCAACGGGCTGAAACCGGCGGCGGTGAGGGCGAAATATTCATGGTCTTGCAGCAGCCGCACCATTTGCGAAATCACCGTAATCAGCAGTGCCGGGGCGAGGGTGAAGGTCAAAACGCGCGGCAGCACGAGCGTTGACAAGACCAATGTTTCGAACGGCGCGGTGCCCGAGGTCAGCGCCTTGTCAATCAGGTCAAGCGCTTGCACCAGCCAGATGACCCCGGAAAGAACAAGGGTCAGCGCGATTTGGCTTTTCAAGAGACGCATGAATAAATAGCGGTCGAGCATGGGGCCACAATATCAGCGCTCGGCGCGGCTTCCTAACAAATTTGGCGAATAATTTACCATCTCGCTGCGGGGACAATTATCGGTTTGCGCGGCCCCCGCTGATTGCTAAGATTTACGCAAAGGGAGTGATTGTTATGGATCTCAATTTCACGCAAGAATATGTCGATTTCCGCGACCAAGTGCGCGGCTTTTTGGACACCCATAAAGACCAAGCACCGGCGCAGGGCGACCGCTCGGTGCGCAGCAAAAAGCGGCTGGCTTGGCAAAAGATTTTGCTGGAGAACGGCTACGCGGCGCGCACATTGCCGAGTGAATATGGCGGCTATGGAGCCGAGCCGGACGCGCTGAGAGCGCGCATTATCGCAGAAGAATTTGCCCGCGCCAAAATGCCCGGCGGCATTTCCGGTCAGGGCATTAATATGCTGGTGCCGACGCTTTTGGAGCTGGGCACGGATGAGCAGAAAGCGAAATATATTCGCCCGACGCTGGAAGGCGAGATGGTTTGGTGTCAGGGCTATTCTGAACCGGGCGCGGGGTCTGACTTGGCATCTTTGCGCACAGCGGCGGTGGTCGATGGCGATGATTTTGTCATTAACGGCCAGAAGATATGGACGTCGACGGCGCAATTTGCAGATATGATGTTCTGCCTTGTGCGCACCGAGCCGGATGCGCCGAAGCACCAGGGCATTAGCTATATACTGATCGATATGAAGACGCCGGGCATCGAAGTGCGCCCGCTCATGACCATGACCGGTTTTGCCGAATTCAACGAGGTGTTTTTCACCGATGTACGCGTGCCGGTGACGTCGATTGTCGGCAATCGCGGCGAGGGCTGGATGGTCGCCAATGCAACGCTGACGCATGAGCGTGGCATGCTGGGCGACCCGGATGCGGCGCTGTCGCGGCTGCGCCAAGTGGCTGATATAATGCAAAACGAGCAAGTCGATGGCGCAACGCTGATGGATAATCAGGTGTTCCGCGACCGCCTCCTTCAATTGCAGGGCGAGGCCTATGCCATGAAGATGAACGGCATGCGTCTGACCACAGCGGCCAGCGAGAAGAAATCGGCCGGCATGGCGGGGCTGTTGGTCAAGCTGCAAGGCTGCGAGCTTAATCACCAGATTGCCGAACTGGCTATCGATGTGATGGGCGAATACGGCATGCTTTTCGAAGACAGCCCGTTTATCCGCGATAAGGGCATGTGGCAGACCGCTTATATGTTCGATCTCGGTCTGATTATCGGCGGCGGTTCGGCGCAAATTCAGAAAAATATCATTTCCGAGCGTGGCCTCGGTATGCCGCGCGAGCCGAAACCGGCGCCGGGCACGTTTAAAGCCAATTAGGAGACGGCCATGTATTTCGGACTGAATGAAGACCAGACCATGCTGCAGGATTCGGTGCGGCGCTATCTCGAAGACGCCTCAGAACTGGAAGCGGTTCGCGGTTTCGCCGAGGGCGATATGAGCCTTGCCAATAATTTGCAGGACGGTCTGCTGGAATTGGGTGTGCCGTTTGTGCTGCTGCCCGAAGCGCTCAATGGTCAGATATTGGGCGGCCTTGGCATGGGGGTGCTGGAAGCGGCGCTGATACAAGAACAATTGGGCCGCCATGTTGCGCCGTCCGGTTTCGCCGCCACTTACGGCATGGCGGTCATCGGTTTGCGCGAGGCGGGTGATGAAGACTGGCTATCGCAAATCGCCTCGGGTGCAGCCGTTATGGGTGTCGGCATGACCGAAGCGACGGGAGGGCGCGAAGGTGCCGGGCTGACGCCGAAAGGCGACAAAGTTTCCGGTCGCGCCACATTTGTCATGGGCGCGGAGAACGCGACGCATTTTCTGCTGACAACCGGCGAACAATTGGTGGTGGTGAAGCGCGGCGCAGCCGGTGTCTCCGAGACCGCGCTGACCATGATCGACAAGACCCGCCACACCGTGACGTTGGACCTCGACAATGCGGCGGCGCATTTGGTGGCGGGTAATAATCACGCCGAAGCGCAAAGCCGGATGATCGATGCGGGCCGCGTGCTACTGGCCGCTGACAGCCTCGGCGCGGCGGCCATGATGCTGGAAAAAGCCGTCGATTACGCGAAAGACCGCGAGCAGTTCAACCGCCCGATTGCCAGTTTTCAGGCGGTCAAACATATGTGCGCCGAAATGGCCGCCAAGCTGGAGCCGTGCCGGTCGCTGGTTTGGTATGCGGCCTATGCGCAAGACAATGTGCCGGATGAAGCGCCGCTGATGTCGCGTCTGGCCAAATCGCATATGTCAGAAGTCGGCAAATTCGTTGCCCGCACATCCACCGAAGTGCATGGCGGCATGGGTTTCACCGATTTGCTGGGGCTGCATTATTGGTTCAAACGCATTGGGGCCAACCGACAATTGCTCGGCGGCCCGCAAGCGGTGCGCGAAGAAGCGGCTAAATTGCAGGGGTTTGTCGCCTAACCGCAATAAACCTCCCATTTTCTTCGAATTGTGGGTCGCCGCTCAGCCCTACCATCTCTCGGTCAATGACATAAAAGCGCTGATTAACAATCAGATTATCGGAGGCGCTTCGCGCTTTGCCGCAGACAATATGCACCGGCAGGGTGAAGCGCGAGATATTGGTTTTGCGCATAAAGACATCGGTAAGCGCGGCGTCGGGCTGGGCAAGGCGCGCGCGCACCGCCTCTTTCGACTGCGCGATAATGGATTGCTGCTGCATCGGGTCAACCGACGCGCCGAGGCAGCCGCTTGTTATCGCCGCGACGGCCAACATCGCAAATGAACGCGTTTTCCTCACACAAAACCCCTTTCTTGTTTTTATTGGGGCCTTTTATTGAGGCAGTGTCAGGCGGCTAAATCATTCAGCCGCCATTTTCTGCTTCGGGAAGCGGATATAGTGATTGACCATCATAGTGGCAAAAGCGGTCGGGTTCGGCCGCTCGCCGGTCAACACGCCTTTGGCCCGCAAGTCGTCCTCAAGGCGGTTGAGGATGAAGGCGATGGATAGGTCATCGCTGCCACTGCGCCACAATTCTTCTTCCGCCGCATCCTTGAAGCAATAGCCTTTCCACGAGATCGAATAGCGCAGCTCTGACCAGTCATAATCGCCCAGCACTTCGTCTTCATGGCGCAGTTGCCATTGGTCATCGCCCATGAAATGCAGGCGCGCCGATTTATTGATAAGCGGTATGTCGGGCTTGGTCTCGAAAACCCGCTCGACGCCGTGGAACACTTTATCGGTATCGATAACGATTGCCGAATTATGGTCGGACTGAATGGCCTCGGCCTTGCCGTCCGGCCCTTCGGGATAAAACGCAAACGCGCCGCCCTTGGATTTGCCGAACCATGACACGCAGGTGGTGATGGGAATGCGCCACTCATCAAACAGCCCGCTATGCAGCATGGTGACCAGCAGCCATTGCGGCGTCACTTTGCGATTGGCCCCGCGAAACTCCGGCACATCGGTATGCACCGCAAGCTCTTGCCCCGGAATGAGGATATTGGCGAAAATAATGGCCGGCACAATACGCTCTACACCGGAGATTTTGCGCGCCGTCTCGGCCAATGCCGGATGGTTCATAAACGGCTCAACGCCCGGCGCTTTGACCTCGTCACCATAGGCATAGGTCTCGCGGAAATAATTGGTGCGCGCCGCCGCCGTGCGGGCATCGTCGCGGTTTTCGCTGCCATCCATGCCATGCGCGATATAGTTGAAGGCGGCGTCGAAACGCTGCGGCAATTCCTCGCCAATGCCGTCATTCTCTGCCTCATTGGCGTAAGGGCCGAAGCTGCCGAAATTTTCAGCCAGACGCAGCATGGTGTCGGCGTCTTGTTTGGTCAGAAACGGATCTAGATGGTTGTAATGCGCGCGCATAATTCAAACTCCCTCAAGTTCAGGCCAGTTTGGGGTAAAACCGCTTGTCGGGTCAAGAAGAAGGGCGCGGCACCAATGCACCGCGCCCTCAAAAAAAGCCTCGAAGCGTGTCTTGTTAGACGCGTTCGATGATGATGGCCGGAGCCATGCCGCCGGCGGCGCACATGGTAACCAGACCGAATTGTTTGTCCTGACGCTCCAACTCGTCGAGCATGGTGCCGACCAGAATGGAGCCGGTCGCGCCAATCGGGTGACCCAACGCCATCGCGCCGCCATTCACATTGATGCGCTCGCGGTCGATATCGAGGTCGCGGATAAACTTCTCGGTCACCACAGAGAACGCCTCATTGACTTCGAACAGGTCGATATCGGCAATGCTGAGACCGGCTTTTTCGAGAACTTTTTTGGCGGCCGGCACCGGTGCGTTGAGCATCAGTGTCGGGCTGTCACCCATATTGGCAATGGCGCGCACTTTGGCGCGGGCTTTCAGACCATTGGCCTTGGCATAGCTTTCGGAAGCCAGCAGCAGCGCCGCCGCACCGTCAACAACACCGGAAGAATTACCGGCATGGTGGACGTGATTGATCTCAAGGTCAGGGTAAGCCTGATTGACCAGCTTGCGGAAAGTGGTGCCGTTTTCATCGAGCGGGATATCGGCCAGCTTGGCAAAGCTCGGCTCCAATCCGGCGAGACTTTCCGGCGTGGTTTGCGGGCGCGGAAACTCTTCTTTGTCGAGGGCCAGCGAACCGTCTTCTTTGTGAACCGGGACAAGCGATTTGTCGAAACGGCCTTCTTCAATGGCGCGTTGGGCGTTTTGCTGGCTGACATAAGCCAGCGCGTCAACCGCCTCGCGATCAATGCCTTCCAATGTGGCAATGGCATCGGCGCAAACGCCTTGGTGCGGCTGCGGGTGCACTTCGCGCAGGCGGGTGTTGCCGCTATCGAGGAAAGGCGAGTCCGATTTAGCATCCGTGCCGAAGCGCGACATCATTTCAGTGCCACCGGCAATGGTCATGTCTTCCATGCCCGACATGATATTGGTCGCGGCGATATTGACCGAGGTGATGCCCGACCCACAAAAACGGTCAAGCGTCATGGCGCTGGAGCGCACATCATAACCGGCATCGAGCGCTGCCATGCGGCCAAGGTCACCGCCTTGCGTGCCGCGCTGGGCGCTGGTGCCCCAAATAATGTCATCGACTTCAGCCGTGTTGATTTTATTGCGCTCCGCCAGTGCTTTCAGCACGGTCGCGCCCAAATGTTGCGGGTGAATATCAGACAGGGCACCTTTGCCCGGTTTGCCAATGCCCCGCGGTGTGCGGCAGGCATCAATAATATATGCATCGGTCATTTCTAGATCCTCCAGTATGAATTGGCAGCTAATTTGAAGCCTAATCCCGATGAAATCAACCGCCTATTGGCTTATTCGTCAAAGCGGGCCAATATTAGCCGACTGTTGAGAAGCGGCCGGCAGGCCCGTGAAACCGAGAACAGGGGAGAGCGTTTTGGACTTTCAGTTAAGTAACGAGCAGCGCGAATTGCGCGACGCGGCGCGCAAATTTGCCCGCGCCGAAATGCCCGAAGTGGCAGCCTATTGTGAGAAAACCGGTCATCCTGTGAAACCTGATATGCTGAAAAAACTCGGCGAGATGGGTTTTTTGGGCATAAACATCCCCGAAACGCTGGGCGGGCTGGGCCTCGGCAATTTGGAAGCGCTGCTGGTGTTGGAGGAGTTTGCCAAAATCTCGTCCGCTTCGGCATTCCCCTTATTCGAAGCCAATGTCGGGCCGGTGCATGCTTTGGTACATTTCGCATCCGTCAAGCTGAAACAAGAAGTCGTGCCGCAAGTTTGCAAAGGCGAGATGGTGCTGGCCGTCTCCATGTCGGAGCCGCAAGCTGGCAGCGCCCTGACCGACCTGACCACCAAAGGCGAGATTAAAGACGGCAAAGTGACGTTGAACGGGCAGAAGCGATGGTGCTCGGGCGGCGGCCATTCCGATGGCTATCTGGTCTATTGCCGCTTGTCAGACGACCCCGGTGCCAAAGGCATTGGCGCGGTGTTTGTGCATAAAGACACGCCGGGTCTGAGCTTTGGCGCGCAAGAAGAGCTGATGGGTTTTCGCGGCGTGCCGTCGGCTGATATCTTCCTTGATAATGTCACCGTGCCGGAAGACAATATTGTCGTGCCCGCCGGTGGCTTCCGCAAATTGATGGAAGCTTTCGACCTCGAGCGCTGCGGCAACGCCACCATGGCGTTGGGCCAAGCCTCGGGCGCGCTGGAGGATGTGCTGGATTATGTGCAGGAGCGCCAGCAATTCGGCAAAGAGCTGGTCGATTTTCAAGGTGTGCAAATCAAGCTGGCGGAAATGCAGATGAAAGTGGAGGCGGCGCGCTTGCTCATCCATCGCGCCGCGGTCAATGCCGAGGACGGCTTGCCCAGCGTCATCGACAGCTCGGTCGGCAAATGTTTTGCCAATGAAATGTGCCGCGAAGTGACCGGCGCTGCCGTGCAACTTATGGGCGGCTATGGCTACTCGCGCGCCTATCCGATGGAGCGGCGTATGCGCGACGCCTGGGGTTGGGGCATTGCCGGCGGGGCGATTGATATCCAAAAGACCAATATCGCCGCGGCGATGATTGGACGGCGTTTCGACCAACGCCGCTAGGATTTTACTTTAGGAAATCCGGCATATTACCTTCAAAGGCGTCGCCTTTTTTGCCCGATTTACGCGGTGCTTGCGATTTTGCCGGTTCCGACTTTTCGGATTTGGACGCGGCTTCGTTTCGCTTCGGCTTGGCTGCTTTGTGAGAAGCAGTGTTATCTGAGATAGCGTTATCAGAAATCGTGTCGCCATTGGTTTTGCCATTGCGGCGATTGCGGCCGAGCAGACCGCGCCGTTTGCCACCACCGGAAGAGGCTGAAGATTTTGCTTCACCATTATTCTCGGCGCGGCCTTCACTTCTATCTGCGCTGCGGCCCCCACTGCGACTTCTGCCACCGCGGGCGCGCCGCGGCTTGTCTTCGCCGCCGCCCTCACCATCGTCGCCACCGGCAAAAGCCTCGCGCTCAATGCTGCGTTCAATAAGCTGCTCAATCGCATCGACATATTTGGTGTCATTGCGCGTCGCCAGTGTAAACGCTGCGCCGCTGCGCCCGGCCCGGCCGGTGCGA
>JADHOK010000062.1 GCA_016779015.1 PS1 clade bacterium
CGAATATTCAAATTCTGGCCAATATGGCGGCGCGCCGTCGCGCCGAAGCTGAAGCGGGTGAGACGCAGCCGACGCTTGCGGAAATTCGTGAGATGGGCAACGCGTTTGACCCGATTGCCCCCAAGCGGCGGCGCGGTGTGGCAATCCGCGATGTCGAATTGCCGCTCAAGACAGCGACGCTGAAAGCGCGCATTTACGAGCCGAAAGGCGCGGGCGACGCCCTGCCGGGCATATTGTTTTTCCATCCGGGCGGCTTGGTGATTATGCACCATCTGACCGATGACTGGTTTTGCTCGGTGCTGGCTGAAGAGTGTCGCGCCAAAGTGATTACGTTGGATTATCGTCTGTGTCCCGAGCACGCTTTCCCTGCCGCCATTGAGGACGGGCTAGCGCTTTGGGATTATGTGCATGAGGCAGCGGCGGCGCTGGGCATTGACCGCCGCCGCATCGCGCTGGCCGGTGATAGTGCCGGCGGGCTGATTTCTGCGGTGATGTGTCAGGTGCTACGCGACAAAGCGGCCGAAGCGCGCCAGACGGGGGCCGATAAAGTGCCACAACCGGCGGCGCAATTGCTGGTCTATCCGTGGGTCAGTACCGATTCAAATGCCAAAGGCTCGGTCGAAAGCTGCGCCGAAATGTTTCCGCTGTCGCGCGCCACAATGGACATGTTCAACGCCAATGTGTTCCCCGATGAAAAAGGCATAGACCATGCTTGGGCCAATCCATTGCACAATGACAATCTGACAAGATTGCCACCGGCGGTTATCGCCACAGCCGGTTTCGATCCGGTGCGCGATCAGGGTAATGAATATGCCGAGGCGCTGGCCGCGGTCGGCAATCAGGTGACGCATTATTGCTTTGGCGATTTATCGCATAGCTTTTTGTGTCTGGCGCGCGTCTCCAAAGCGGCCAATGCAGCGAGCGTGCAAATCGCCCGCGACTTGGGCGCGCATCTCGCGCGATAATGAGCGGATAGCTGGCGGCTTGACGGCCCAGCGCCTATACTCGCCCAATGCCGCGCCACGCCAAAACACCAGCCCCGTCGCCCGACCTTCTGCCGCAATTTGACGGCTGGTTCAGCGCGCGTGGTTGGCAGCCGCGCGCCCATCAGATTGCTTTTTGGCAAGCCGCGCGCGCCGGACACGATGCGCTGCTGATAGCGCCAACCGGCGGCGGTAAAACGCTGGCCGGTTTTATGCCGAGCCTTGAGGATTTAGTGACCAATGGCGGACGCGGCAAATTGCACACGCTCTATATGTCGCCTTTGAAAGCGCTGGCGGTCGATATTCAGCGCAATCTGATGCAGCCGGTCGAAGAACTGGGCCTCGATATGCGCATTGAAACGCGCAGTGGCGACACGCCGCAAAATCGCAAGACGCGGCAAAAACAAAATCCGCCCGACATATTGTTGACGACGCCGGAGCAATTGGCGCTGATGCTGAGCTGGCCCGAAGCGGCGGATTATTTTGCCGCTCTCGACACCATTATCATCGACGAGTTGCACGCGCTGGCGCCCAATAAGCGCGGCGATTTATTGGCTCTGGGTCTGGCGCGATTGGCGACATTGGCACCCAAGGCCAAGCGTCTCGGCCTGTCGGCGACGGTGGCCGATAAGGATGCGCTGCGCCGGTTTCTGACCCCGCAAAGCGATGGCGATGAAACGGCCAAGCTTATCGAAGGCACAGCCGGTGCGCCGCCAAGCCTGTCTATTCTCGATACCAAAGAGCGTCTGCCCTGGGGCAGTCACACGGCGCGTCACGCTATGGGCGATGTGCTGGCGGCGATTAAGAACGCCGATACCTCATTGGTTTTTGTCAATACGCGCTCGCAGGCCGAAATGGTGTTTCGCGAATTATGGGCGCTCAATGAGGGCGGGCTTGAGATTGCTTTGCATCACGGCTCGCTGGCCCCGGAGCGCCGCCGCAAAGTCGAGGCGGCAATGGCGGCGGGGCAGTTGCGCGCCGTCGTCTGCACCTCGACGCTCGACCTCGGCATTGATTGGGGGGCTGTCGATTTGGTCATCCATGTCGGCGCACCGAAAGGGGCAAGCCGGTTGGCGCAACGTATCGGCCGCGCCAATCACCGTTTCGACGAAGCCTCGGCGGCGTTGCTGGTGCCGTCCAATCGGTTCGAAGTGCTGGAATGCAAAGCGGCGCGCGAAAGCGTGGCGGCCGGCGAACAGGATGGCGCGATGATGCGCACCGGCGGGTTGGATGTGCTGGCGCAGCATATTTTTGGCACCGCGTGTCACGCACCGTTTGACCCGCTGGCGCTGTATCAAGAAGTGTGCCGCGCCGCGCCCTATCACGACCTGCCGCGCCCGGTGTTTGATAGGGTGGTCGATTTTGTCGCCACCGGCGGTTATGCGCTTCAGACTTATGACCGCTATGCGCGTTTGCGGCAGGAGAAGGATGGTCGCTATCGATTGGCGCATCCGCGATTGGCGACACGCTATCGGATGAATGTCGGAACGATTGTCGAAGCGCCAATGCTGAAAGTGCGGTTGACGCGGCCGCAAAAAGGCAAGCGACCGATAAGGGGCGGGCGCGTTTTGGGTGAGATGGAGGAATATTTCCTCACCGCTTTGGCGCCCGGTGACACGTTTGTGTTTGCCGGTGAGACTTTGCGATTGGAAGCGGTGCGCGATACCGAGGCGTTGGTCTCGCGCGCCAGCCATGCCGACCCGAAAGTGCCGACCTATCAGGGCGGCAAATTTCCGATTTCGACGCATTTGGCCGAGCGCGTGCGCGCCATGCTGTCGACACCCGAAACCTGGGACGACCTGCCGCCGCAAGTGGCGCAATGGCTCAAAATGCAGCAGGCGTTTTCGGCCTTGCCTGATAAAGACGTGTTGCTGGTCGAGAGCTTTGCGCGCGGCGCGCGCTATTATATGACCGCTTATCCTTTTGAGGGCCGTCTCGCACACCAGACATTGGGCATGTTATTGACGCGGCGGCTCGAGCGCATGGGCGGACGCCCGATGGGTTTTGTTGCCAATGATTATGGCCTCGCGGTTTGGGGGTTACGCGATATCGGCCTGATGGTCGAGCAAGAAAAGCTGACACTCGCTGCCCTGTTTGCTGAGGATATGTTGGGCGATGACCTCGAAGCTTGGCTCGATGAATCTTCCCTGATGAAACGCACGTTCCGCGATTGCGCGATGATTTCCGGCCTCATTGAGAAAAACCTGCCCGGCCATGAAAAGACCGGACGACAGGTATTATTTTCGGCTGATTTGATTTTCGACGTGCTGCGCTCGCACGAGCCCGACCATATTCTCCTGCAAGCGGCGCGGGCCGATGCCGCCACCGGATTGCTTGATATTGGCCGCCTTGGGCAAATGCTGGCGCGCATTCAAGGCAAATTATTGCTCAAGCGTCTCGACCATATTTCGCCCCTCGCGGTGCCATTATTGATGGAAATGGGCAAGGAGCCGGTGCGCGGCGCGGCCGATGATGAGCTGCTGGGCGAAGCGGCGAGCACGCGGCACGATGATTTGGTGCGCGAGGCGACACAAGGGATAAGCGGTTTCGGCCATGCAGACGCAGTGTGAGTTCATCGTCAATGGCGCGCTTTTGGTCGCCGATTTATCCGGCGCGGTCTACTGGCCGGACCGCGACATGCTGATTGTCGCCGATTTGCATTTTGAGAAAGGCTCGGCTTTTGCGACCCGCGGCGTCGTTCTGCCACCCTATGACACGGCCGCGACATTGCAGCGTCTGGCGGCGGTGTTTGAGATTTATCGACCGAAACATTTTGTCTCGCTGGGCGATGCGTTTCACGATGATGACTGGCCGACGCGCATGGCGGCGGACGATCGCGACAAGCTGGCGCGACTGACCGGCGCGGCGCAGACCTTATGGGTCACCGGTAATCACGACCCGACACCGCCGGCCGGTCTGCCGGGCAAGGCGGCGGGGGCGTTTCATTTGAAAGGCGATGGTGCGCTGGTGATGCGTCACGAGCCGCTGGCGCGCAGCAATGGATTTGAAGCCGGTGAGCTGGCCGGGCATTTGCACCCATGCGCCAGGCTGCGCCAACGCGGGCGCAATCTGCGCCGTCGTTGTTTTGTGCATGATGGCGCGCGCGCCATTTTGCCGGCTTTCGGCGCATTGACCGGCAGTCTGAATGTGCGCGATGCGGCCTTTGACGGGCTGTTTGAGGATAGCTATCAAACCATCATGCTGGGGCGCGAACGCCTCGCCAGTGTCGATGCCGATAGATTATTGCCCGACCGCTTCTGATAGATTTAACGCGTCAGGCTGTGAAACAATAGCGAGGTCATGGCCAGACCGGCGACGCTTGTGAGCACCAAGCGCAACGGCGCATACCACGCCGCCATATCGCCCTCGCGCGTGCTGTTTATGTCCAGCACTGCTTGCGCGACAAACAGGACAATCAGCAGGGTGAAGGCTTGCGGCAAGGGCAGCATAAAAGCCACCAGCGCCAGCAATGTTGGCACAATCGCCATCACCAAATGACGCGGCAATTTTTCGGCCATATTGTTTTGCATCGCTGCGCCCCAACGCACGCCGCCCAAAAAGCTGGCGATCAAACAAGCATAAGCAATGGTGATGAGCGGCAGGGCAAAGCGCAGGTCGCCCAGAATCGACAGCCAAATGCCGACCCCGCCAATGATAAAAGGGGTGAGACCCAGAAGCCCCAAAGCCAATGCCATGGACGGCACGGTTTTTAAACGCTGGCGAAACCCCATAGCGCTAGCCGAGGGTCGCCATGAACGGGAACCAGTCGAGCATATAGCCGGCAATCGCTTGTAGGCTGCCCGCCATAATCAGCCCGCCGGTAACCACCAGCAAGGCTCCGGCGCCGCGCGTCACCCATAGCATGTGCCGCTTTATTCTCTGGCTGGCGGCAAGAAAGCGTCCGACGCCAAGCGCGGCGAGAATAAATGGCAGGCCGAGACCGGCGGCATAAACAGCCAGCAGGGTGACACCCTCGCCAAGGCTGTCGCGGGCTGCAGCCAGCGCCAATATGGTCGCCAATATCGGCCCGATGCACGGCGTCCAGCCAAAAGCAAAAGCCAAACCCATGATAAAAGCGGCGATGAGCGGCGCGCGCGATTGCGCGACGCGGGTGTTTTCCTGCAAACGCGCCTCGCGCGCCAGCAGCGGGATATGAATGACCTCGCCGACATGCAGCCCCAAAATAATAATCGCGCCGCCGGCGACATAAGCCAGCTCGGCCTGATAGGCCAGCAGCAGCGGATTAATCGCTGCCGCACCGGCACCCAGCGCGATAAAGACGGCTGAAAAGCCGCCGACAAAAGCCAATGCACCGGGCATGATGCGCGCCGTCGCCTGACCTTTTTCATCAAGCTCGCTCAATTCGGAGAATTGCAAACCGGCGGCAAAACACAAATAGCCGGGCACAAGCGGCAATACGCAAGGCGAGAGAAAACTCAGCGCCCCGCCGAAAAAAGCCGCAAAAGCTGAAACCAGAAATCCGTCCATTAGCGCCGCCTGAAAATTACTGCTACACCCCAGCCCATAAACACCGCCAAAGCGACGCCCGACAGGCCATAAAGCAGCGATTGTTTGTGCGCCGCTTCCCCCAATATGTGTCCGGCGCCGACAATATCAACCGGCAATTCGCCGGTGCGATAGCCGACCACGCGCCCGTTTTTGAAGGCATAGAAATCGGTGACATAGCGCCCGACAGGCATACCGGCGGGCAGGCTTATTTCGGCGCGAAACAAGCGCTCATCGATAATCTCAACGGCTTGCGGGTTTTCGGCATAAAGCCGGTCGGCATGTTTCAGTCGAACAAACGCTTCAAGCGCGGCTTTCTGTTCGGTGTCGCTGGCTTCGCCATCCAGCAAAAACGCTTCCAGCTTATCCGTGCCAATGCCCAGCGCGCGCCTTTTATCATCGGGGATGAGCGCGGAAAGCGGCGCTGAGCTGACGGTGGCCAAAAAGCCCGGCAGCGGGCCCATGGGGTAGGCGGCCTGATTGATCCAAATACCCATTTTTTTGCGTTTCTCGCGCAGCACCACATTTTCGCCCGGCCCCCGCAGCACCACCACAACGCCGTCAACCGGCCCGTGCGGCCCGGGGTCGATGGCACCGAATAGCAGCAGCGTCTCGCCGGTAAAATCGCCGCGAATGGAAATCTGGTCTTTCGACAAATCAGTGACCAGCACATTGGCCTGCGCCGGCAACCAAGCAAACAGCGCGACGATGAATAGGGCGCGGCTCAACATTATTCAGGCCCCCCTATGGCGGTAAGCGGCGTCATCGAATATAGCTCTTCCGGCTCGACCAGGAGGTCAAACAGCAAGCGGGCACCGACCGCCAGCACAATAAGCGCCAGCAGGGCGCGCAATTGTTCGCCTTGCAGACGCTGTCCGACAAATGCCCCGATTTGCGCGCCGATAACCCCGCCAACCATCAGCAGGGCGGCCAGCACAATATCCAGCGTCTGGTTTTCAACCGCGTGAAAAACAGTCACCGAGGCGGTGACAAAAATAATCTGGAACAGTGAGGTGCCGATGACCACATTGGTCGGCATACGCAGGATATAAATCATTGCCGGCACCATAATAAAGCCGCCGCCAACGCCCATAATCGCCGACATCACGCCGACAAAAAAGCCGATAATCACCGGCGGGATGACGCTGATATAAAGTTTCGACCGGCGAAACCGCATGCGGAACGGCAGGCCAAGTATCCAGCTATGCTGGCCCGGTCGCCGCGCCCGCACCGGATTGCCGAGGCGGCGCGCGTTTAGCGCCTGAATGCTTTCGCGCAGCATCAACGTACCAATGACCGACAAAAACAGCACATAAGACACTGAGATGAGCAGGTCGACTTGGCCTTGCGCGCGCAGCGCTTTGAAGATTTGCACCCCGCTATACGAGCCGACGACACCGCCGGACATCAAGATAAGCCCCATCGGCACATCAATGGCGCGGCGCTGCCAATAGGCGAGGCCGCCAGAGACCGAAGAAGCAACGATTTGATTGGCCTCGCTGGCCACCGCAACAGCCGGCGGCACACCGATGAAAATCAGCAGCGGCGTCATCAAAAAACCGCCGCCGACACCGAACATACCCGACATGAAACCGACCAAACCACCCATGCCGATAAGGGTCATGATATTGGCACTCATTTCTGCAATGGGCAGATAGATCTGCATGCGGCGCGAAAACCTTTCGAGACAAATTTCGAAACGGGCGGGCTTTGGTTGCCCCGCACCCGCCTCAGGCCTCGGCCTAGCATATTATAGCGAATTTGCCTATCACCTTGCCTTTTGCGTGGTGCGATGCATATTTCGCTGAAAGAAGGAAGATTTATGCTACAGCACAGCCAGCTCTGCCTGCCGCATGACGGCTCAGGCAGCGTTTCACTTTATCACTGGCAAGATATGGGGCAAGAAACCGGGCAAGAAAAGGCCTCTGACCGACCGGTGCTGCACTGGGCCCACGCCAATGGTTTTAACGGGCGCACTTATGAGCCGCTTTTGACGCCGCTGGCCGATATGTTCGATATTTATGCGTGGGATGCGC
>JADHOK010000063.1 GCA_016779015.1 PS1 clade bacterium
GGCTTTGCCCTGAGTTTTGGCGAAGGCATGACGCTTGAACAAAAGCGCAGCAAAGCGGCCAATGGCCAAGTTGGAGCCGACCAAGTGGAAGCGCGCCGCGAAGCCGTTCAACAACGCGGCCAAAGCCAAAAATAGGAGTAAAGTCAATGAGTAACAACCCCCGCATGATGCCAGCCAAAGCGCATTATAATGGCTGGCGCGACCCCGATAGTGTGCGCTGGCATTTGCGCAATATGTCCACCCTACCGGCCCTGATTATGCCGCGCGGCGATAAATTGTTTGAGCTGAAAACCGGCAGTGAGAAAGATGTCGAAAATTTTTCTTATGACTATCAAGGCCGCACACTGACGCTGGGCGAAGCGATGCGCGATGATTGCATTGACGGCTATATGGTGGTGCAAAATGGCGAGGTGCTGTTTGAGCGCTATTACGATAATTTCCGCGCCCACGACCACCATATTTGGTTTTCCATGACCAAATCGCTCATCTCGACCACTTTCGGTATTGCGCAGGCCGAGTTCGGCATTGATGAGACCAAAACACCGGCCGACTATATTCCCGAACTGGCCGATAGCATCTTCGCCAATGTCTCGGTGCGCCATGTGCTGAATATGGTCACGGCCCTCAATTACACCGAAGAATATGACGAGATGACGCCGGGCAGTGTGCATTTCGAATATTTCCGCCGCCTCGGTTTTATGGGTGATTTTGAATTACTGGCCATTGACCCGAACCAGTCGGACGAGCCGCGCGGTGTGCGCGATATGCTGCCGCGTTTCGAGCAAGCCGAGGACGGTATCACCGGCGCGATGTTCCAATACCAGTCGCCCAATGTCGATGTTATTGGCTGGCTGATTGAGCGTATCACCGGTCGCGCGCTGATGGATTATATGCGCGAGAAACTATGGGCACCGCTGGCCACCGAACATGATGGTGTGTTCACTGTCGATGTTTCTTTCGCGCCGGTCGCTACGGGTGGTTTTAATTCAACCTTGCGCGACGCCGTGCGCTTCGGGCTGATGGCGCTGGGTGACGGACGATTGGGCGACACGCAAATTGCCCCCGAAAGCTGGATGACAGACACTTACGCCATGACCGATGAAGACAAAAAAGCCGGCGCGGCGTCGGTCAATGCCGACCCCGACCACGAGCGCTTTATCGACGGCTTTAGCGGCTATCGCAGTTTCTGGTGGCAGTTCGACCAAAGCCAAGGCGAGCGCCTGGCCATGGGGGTGCACGGGCAAGTGATTTACGTCAATAAGGCGAAGAATTTGGTGATTGCCAATTTCGCCAGTCCGGCGCAAACCGCCAACCAATTGCGCCCCGGGTATAAGCAAATGCTGGCCGGCACGCGGGCATTGGCGGCGTCGCTATAAAGCTTATAGCGCCGGTTATTTCATTGTCGGGATGATGAAGCTCTGGTCGCTGACATCGCCTTCCGGCCAGCGCTGCGTCACCGTTTTCACCTTGGTGTAAAACTTGATGCCTTCCGGCCCGTGCTGATTGGTGTCGCCGAAAGCTGAGCGCTTCCAACCGCCGAAAGTATGATAAGCCACCGGCACCGGAATCGGCACATTAATACCGACCATGCCGACATTGACCTTTTGCGCGAACTGCCGCGCCGCCAGACCGGAGCGGGTGAAGATTGCCACGCCATTGCCATATTGGTGCTCCGACGGCAAGCGCGCCGCCTCCTCAAGGCTATCAGCGCGCACCACTTGCAAAACCGGGCCGAAAATCTCTTCTTGATAAGACTGCATATCGGCTTTCACATTATCGAACAAAGACGGGCCGATGAAAAAGCCGTCCTCATTACCTTGCAGCGACATGCCGCGGCCATCGACCAGCAGGTCCGCGCCCTCTTTGACGCCCATCTCGATATAATCCTCAATCTTCTGGCGATGCGCGGCAGACACCACCGGCCCGTAATGCGCGTCAGGGTCGGTCGAGACGCCGACATTGAGTTTCGCCACTTCTTCTTGCATACGGCCGACAAATTCATCCGCCGTATCTTTGCCCACCGGTACCGCGACGGGCAGCGCCATGCAGCGCTCGCCGGCCGAGCCATAGGCCGAGCCAGAAAAATCTGCAATCACTTGGTCCATATCGGCGTCGGGCAAAATAATGCCATGGTTTTTCGCCCCGCCCATAGCCTGCACCCGCTTACCATTGGCGGTGCCTGTCTGATAGACATAATGGGCGATATCCGACGAGCCGACAAAGCTCACCGCTTTGATATCATCATGCGCCAGAACCGCATCGACCGCTTCCTTATCGCCATGCACGACATTCAAAAGCCCCTCGGGAGCGCCTGCTTCCAGCATTAATTCAGCCAGTCGCACCGGCACGCTCGGGTCTTTTTCCGACGGTTTCAAAATAAACGCATTGCCACAAGCAATGGCGATGCCGAACATCCACATCGGGATCATCGCCGGAAAATTAAACGGCGTGATACCGGCGACAATGCCGAGCGGCTGGCGCACGGCGTAAATATCAATCCCCGGCCCGGCCCCTTCGGTGTATTCGCCTTTCAAAAGATGCGGGATACCACATGCAAACTCGATGACCTCCAGCCCGCGCTGCACATCGCCCTTACTGTCGGCGATAACCTTGCCGTGTTCGGAGGAGAGAAGCGCCGCCAGTTCGTCCATATTGGCTTCCAGCAATTCCTTGAATTTGAACATCACCCGCGCGCGCCGCTGCGGATTGGTGGCGGCCCATTCAGGTTGCACTTTTTTGGCAGCCTCAACCGCGGCCGCGATATCATCGGCCCCGCCGAGGCAAACCTGCGCTTGCACCGCGCCGGTATTGGGGTCGAAAATATCGCCATCGCGTGTCGCCGCGCCGCGTGTCGCCTTACCGGCAATAAAATGTTGAACCTGTCGCATATCTATCTCTCCAGAACGCCCGCAGCATAAGTCAGCCCAAGGCCTTTTGTGATTAGGCGGCACCATACGGTTTTGACTTTTCTGTGTCCATAAAAACTGCCCCCTTGAAACGGCTTTCTCGGGGCATTTCAGGCAGTGATGTTTTTGGGCAGGTTTTTGCGCCTAAAGCCCGTTTTCCGCCGCCTCACGCAGCAATTCAAGCTGCAGCCATTCATCCTCGGCCTTCGCCAAATCCGCCTTGGCGGCCTCCAATTGCGCGGCATTTGCCTCGAATTTCCGTGGGTCTTTCGTGAACAAAGCACTATCGGCCAGCACCGCCTCGGCTTTGGCAATCGCCGCTTCCAAATCGGCCATTTCCTGCGGTAGCCGTTCCAGTCGATAGCGATGCTTGTAACTCAGCTTAGCGGGTTTTTGCGCCGCATTGGCGTCTTGCTTAGCGGTGTTTTTATCGGCCTGCGTATCGCGCTTTTTACCGGTTTTTTCGTCATTGGTAGTGGGGCGCGCCAGCGCTTTTTGTTGCGCCTTCATATCCGAATAGCCGCCCGCATATTCCACCCAATGCCCGCCGCCCTCGGCGTTGAAAACCGCCGTCACTGTTCGGTCGAGAAAATCGCGGTCATGGCTGACCAATATCACCGTGCCGTCATAAGCGGCGATCATTTCCTGCAACAGATCCAGCGTCTCAAGGTCGAGGTCATTGGTCGGCTCGTCCATCACCAATAAATTGCTCGACTGACGCAGACCGCGCGCCAAAAACAGCCGCGCCTGTTCGCCGCCCGACAAGACGCTGACCGGCGTGCGCATTTGCGCCGGATGAAACAGGAAGTTTTTCATATAGCCGATGACATGCATGGTCTCTTCGCCAATCGACACCAAATCACCCGCGCCATCGGTTAGCGCGTCTTTGACATTCCAATCTTTTTTAATGCCCTGCCGCTGTTGGTCGAGAATGAGCGGCGTCAGATTTTTGCCGAGGCGGATATTGCCGCTATCGGGGGCCAGTGTGCCCAGCAACATATTCAACAGCGTCGTCTTGCCCGCGCCATTGGGGCCGATAAGACCGATGCGGCTGCCGCGCTTAATCTGCGTCGAGAAATTTTTGATGAGCACCCGGTCGCCATAGGATTTCTCAATCTTATCGGCTTTGACCACCAGCTTGCCGGAGCGGTCGCCGGCCTGCATCACCGCTTCCATATCACCTTGCGGCCCGCGATAATCGCGCCGCTGCTGGCGCAAATCGTGTAGCGCGCCAAGCCGCTTGACGTTGCGCTTGCGCCGCGCCGTCACCCCATAGCGAAGCCAGTCCTCCTCGCGCGCAATCTTGCGGTCGAGCTTGTGCTGCGCTTCGGCTTCGCGTTCCAACTCGCCATCGCGCCAGTCTTCGAAATGGCTGAAATTCTTGCGCATCAGCTTGGTTTGGCCGCGGTCGAGCCAAACCGTCTGACTGGCCATATTGGAGAGGAAGCGGCGGTCATGGCTGACCAATATCAGCGCCGAATTAATCTGCCGCAGCGCCGCCTCCAGCCATTCAATGGCCGGCAGGTCGAGATGATTGGTCGGTTCATCCAAGAGCAGCACTTCGGGCTGTCCGGCCATCGCCTTGGCCAGCGCCACGCGGCGGCGTTCGCCACCCGACATGGGAGCAATCTCGGCATCGCGGTCAATATGCAAATCGGCCATGAGCTGAAACGCCCGCTGCCGGTCCTCATTATTCATAAGCCCCTGCAGCACATAATCTTCGGCTTTGAGAAAGCCCTTAAAACTCGGGTCTTGCGCCAAATATTCGACATGAATGCCGGGCTGCACAAAGCGCTCGCCATCATCAGGTTCAACAAGACCGGCAATGATTTTCAAGAGTGTCGATTTACCCGAGCCATTGCGCCCGACCAGACAAATGCGGTCATCGCGCCCCACCGATAGCGTCGCGCCCGCCAAGAGCGGCGTAACACCATGCGTCAGATGAATATCATCGACATATAAAATCGGCGGACTGGCAGACATGGGCATTCTATAGCGCGGCGCAAAAGGCAAAGCCAGACACTAAACCGCGTGGCCGAATTGATAAAATGCCGATATTTTTTGCGCCCCATCACAAAATTTTCACCCGATATTGGCTCGCTTGCGCGTTAAAGGTTGGCGGGGATGTGACAGGAAATAGCCCAAATCCCGTTATGTAAGATATAGGGAGCACTTTTTTGGGGGTTTATGATGAGAGCGGCACTTATTTTATGCGTCATTTTGGGGTTCCAATCACATGCCTTTGCCGAGGAAATTCGGCCGGGCGTGATGCGGACGCCGGATGAACGCTTCGAGAACCTGCAAGATTTCAATTTCAAGCCGAACTATTTGGTCATCGATAATTTGCGCGTTCACTATCTTGATGAGGGGCCCAAAGACGGCAAACCCATCCTCCTGTTACACGGGCAGCCAAGCTGGGGTTATTTGTTTCGCAACATGATCGAACCTCTGACTAAGGCGGGATACCGTGTCATTGTTCCCGACATGGTCGGCTTTGGCCGGTCAGACAAACCGGTCAATATGGAAGACTATAGCTATCTAAGCCACGTAAACATAATGAGCGCGCTGGTCGATCGTCTAAACCTGAACGACGCGGTTTTTTTTGGACAAGACTGGGGCGGTCTCGTTGGATTGCGGGTGGTCGCAAATTCACCCGACCGCTTCTCTCATATTGTCGTATCGAATACGGCGCTGGTAGCGGCGGATGGCCTGCAAGGATATATCGGCTACCCGCTTTTGAAGCTGGCTGTCTGGTGGGAAGGGGCGATGACATTTGAGGAAATGCGTGAACGCGCAAACTTCAGAAGTTGGATTGCTTATGCTTACCATGCCGAGGATCTTGCGGTCGACAAACTGATGAGGACTTTGGGCAAAATCGAAGACCCCAAAATCGTAGAGGGGTACACAGCACCTTTTCCATCACCCGCTTACAAAGCCGGCGCGCGCGTCTTTCCGTATCTCATCCCGTCACAATTGAGAGAAAACGCAGAAATCTGGAAAACGGTCTATGAAAAATGGGACAAGCCGTTTTTGGTAGCGTTTACCGATGAAGATCCGGCTTCAAGCGGCACCGACGCAGCCGACCAGTTTGAAAAGCGTGTGCCCGGTGCCACGCGGGTCGTCATCAAAGGGGTAGGTCATTTTGTGCAGGAGGAAGTCGGCCCACGTTTGGCTTTGTTAATGGACGACTTCATCAGCGGACGGCCTGTTTCCGGTTTTGCAAAATAACGATTGGCAAATTGGATATTGGGTGGCTGGATATTGGGTGAGTTTCCCCAAGCAAGCGCGCCGCAATTCGGCTAAATCCTATTTATTGGCCTGAATAAAATGATGGATGAGCGACACCAAAGCCTGCGGCACATCTTCTTGAATGAAATGACCGGCATTATCAAAAGTGGTTAGCGGCGCATCGGGCCATATGGCTTTGAAATCGGCCATGGCGTTTTCCGGCCAAATCGCATTGTCCTGCAATCCTTGCGCCATCATTGCCGGTTTGGCTTGCAGTTTCTCCAGATTGCCGCTCTTCAGCCCTTCAACGATAAACGGCACCATGCGCGCATAATGCACATCGAGCGGAAACTCGATGCCGCCAATGCAAGAGGCGCGGTCAGGAAACGGCGCTTGATAGGCGTTGAGCCAGTCGCGGTCCACCGCCGCGCTGTTTTCAAATCCCAGCAATTTCATCACCGACAAAACCGTCGTGCCCATTTCGCCCAGCACACCGCGCAGCGTGCCCGCTTCCTCATGTTTGGCAATCCATTCAAACCACGGGGTGCGTTCAGGCCTTGGCGTTTCGCCGCCATAGCCGGTCAAGGTGTTCATCATCACAATGCGTTTCACGCGGTCAGGGTGGCGAATGGCAAACGCGCTGCCCATCGGCCCGCCCCAATCCTGCATCACCAAAGTAATATCTTTAAGGTCAAGCGCCTCCACCAGAGCGATGAGGTTCTCAACATGGGTTTGCAGCGTATATTCGCGCTCCTGCGGTGTCTCGCTTTTGCCGAAGCCCATATGGTCGGGCACCACAACGCGGTAATGCTCGGCCAGCGGCGCAATCATATGGCGATAGAGATACCCCCAAGTCGGCTCGCCATGCAGGCACAGCACGGTCTCGCCTTTGCCTTCATCGACATAATGTTGCTTAAAGCCGGCGGCCTCAGAAAAATGCGGTTTATACGGCCAAGTGCCGTTAAAGGTCTCATTTGCGTCGATCATCTCGCGCTCCTATTCCTTAATATCAATCGCTGGATTGCGATCGAAGAAATTGCGCGGTTTCAGCACAATCTCATCAACTTTTGATGGCATGACCGGCCAGTCCTCGGCCATCGGCACATGGTGAAAGCCAATCGTCGCCCAGCCGACAATATCGGTGTTTTCGAGCGGCTCATTATCGGCGATGAATTCCGGCATTGTCTAGCCCCATTTTTCAGTGCCACTTATTTTGTCGTTCTCTAATAAGGTTTCGGGGACGGGTGGTCTCATGCCCAATGCGTGATGAGGTCTGATCTGGTTATATTGTCTGAGCCAGGTATTGATTGCGACCTG
>JADHOK010000064.1 GCA_016779015.1 PS1 clade bacterium
GCATGGTCGCCCAGCGTGCCAAAGCGGAAGAATTTCAATATGGCGATCGTGCCGATAAAATTGATGAGTGCATAAAGCAAAGCGATATCGAGGAATTCGGGGCGGCCATCGAAAAAGCCGTAAACCGCGATGAGCAATACGGCGATGGAGCCGACCGTATTGACCGCCAATACGCGGTCGAAAGAGGTTGGGCCTATGGTAGCGCGAGCAATCGCCATGGCGGCGGCGACGCCGAGCGCGAAAAGGGTAGTGGCAAACACGCTGATCATTGCGACGGCCCCTCCAATCCGCTGACCCGTTCATCCATTTCGGGTTCGAGACACGCGGCCGCGAATTCATCGGTCAGCCCGTGCACCAGAATAATGTTCTTATCCTCATCGACGTCGACCGAAACAGTGCCCGGCGTTAGGGTGATGAAATTGGCATGCGTCACCAGACCGGCAACTGTCTTTTGGCTGGCTTTGACACTGACCATTTGCGGTTGCGCCAGCTTCGGATTGAGGATGACTTTAACGACGCCATAATTGGATTTCAGGATTTCCCAAATCAGCCACAATGTGACTTTCGGCAGGCGCACCAATATCTGCATTGGCAGGCCTTCTTCATCCAACACACCCATACGCGCGGCAATCAGCGACGCGCCGAGCGCGCTCAAAAAGCCGAGCGTCAGCAGCAGGCCCGTATAATGCCCCGATAGCAACAGCCAGATGGCGTATAAAAGGGCGGTGGATATGGCTATTTGGCGCATAAAAGTAAGACGGGCGCAGAGCCTGACCCCGCGCCCGACCTGATTACTTACTGGCTTCTTGGATCAGTTCGAACATGCGACCGGTCTGCTCGCCACCTTGGAACAAGGCTTTGGCAGCGTCGTCAATCTTCGAAATGGTTTCCCAGTTTTCTGCAACATCCTCGGCGCTCGGGTTCTCACCCAAATAAACGCCTTTGGTTTCAACAATGGCGGCCGAGGTATAAGCACCCGCACCGGCACAAATAATCTTGCCGGTAGGCGCGCCTTCGGAACACATAAAGACCACGGCCGGGGTGACGCGTTCCGGCGTCAGCATGTCTTCCATTTCAGGCGGCATCAGATTTTCCGTCATCCGCGTCCAAGCCACCGGGGCAAGCGCGTTAATGTGGATATTGTCTTTCTGGCCTTCCAGCTTCAGCGTGTTCATGAAACCGACAACGCCCAGCTTGGCGGCACCGTAATTCGACTGGCCGAAATTGCCATACAGGCCGGAAGAAGATGAGGTAACCATGATGCGGCCATAGCCTTGCTCTTTCATAATCGGCCACACGGCTTTGGTCGGCTTCATGGTGCCGAACAGGTGAACATCAACGACGAACGTGAAATCGCCGACTTCCATTTTGGCGAAGCTTTTATCCCGCAGCACACCGGCATTATTGACCAGCACGTCAATGCGGCCATAAGCGTCCATGGTTTGCTTAATCATATTTTCGACGCCGGTATCATCGGTAACCGATGAGCCATTGGCGATGGCTTCGCCACCGGCTTGTTTAATTTCAGCGACCACCGCTTCGGCAGCTTCTGACGAGCCGCCCGAACCGTCCATCGAACCGCCCAAATCATTGACCACGACTTTCGCGCCGCGGCGGGCAAATTCCACCGCGTGGCTCTTTCCAAGACCACCACCGGCACCGGTTACGATGACCACCTTATCGGTAAAATCCAAACTCATAATGAATATCCTCCAAAGAAAAAATCTGCCCTTTTGTGCATGATGGGGCCGATAGGGTCAAGCGCGTTTCAGCCCTTTTGCGTGGGCTTTTGACGGCTTTTTAACAGGCTTATTTATTGCGCGGCGGCGAGGCCTTCGGCGCTCAGCCCGGCGGCCTCGGCCAGCAGTCTATAGGAGCGCTTGCGCGCCTCAATATCGGGTATGAGGGTGAGGGCAAATACCTCATCAATTTGATGCTCGGCCACCACATCGCTCAAGCGCGACAGCACATCATCAGTGGCACCGGTAAAGCCGCGGCCTTCGATTTGCGGCAATATCGCTTCATCCTGAGGTGTTAATTGCCAGTCCTGCGCCTCTTGCATGGTCGGAAAGCGCCCGCCTTTATTTTGCAAAAACTGCGTCGTCCAAATATTGCGCGGCCGCGCCAAATAGGCGGCTTCCTCCGCCGTCTCGGCAGCCAGCACAGAGGTCGCCAGCATAACTTTCGGCGCGGTGCATTGGCGCGACGGTTTGAAATGCGCGCGATAGGCTTTCAGCGCGTCGGTGAGATTATCGGGATTGATGAAATGCGCGTAAACATAGGGCAGGCCGAATTGCGCCGCGTGATAAGCGCCGTCGCCGCCCGAGCCCAGTATATAAAGCGGCACCGGCTCGGCACCCATGGGTTGCGCGTGAATACCTTGATAGGGATGCTCTTCTGGAAAACCGCCGCTATCGCCTTTCAGGCCATTGGCGTCTTCGAGGAATTGGATAAGCATTTCGACCTGCTGCGGAAATACTTCCGGCGGCCAGGCTTTTGGCCCGGGTTGCAGCGCGGCGGCGGTTTTAGGGTCGCCGCCCGGCGCTCGACCCAGCCCCAAATCAATGCGCCCGCCCGACAGGCTGGCCAGCATACGAAACTGCTCGGCCACTTTCAGCGGCGCATAATGCGGCAGCATGACACCGCCGGAGCCGACCGAGATATTTTTGGTGCGCGAAGCGATATGCCCGATGAGAATTTCCGGCGCAGCCCCGGCAAAAGCCGAGGTGTTGTGATGCTCAGCCAGCCAAAACCGCTTATAGCCCAGCGTGTCGAGATAGCTGGCCAACGCCACGGTTTCGCGCACCGCCTGCGCGGCATCCGTATCGGTAACGATGGCCGATTGGTCGAGTGCGTTGAGGGCAAAATCAATCATCGTTAAAGTTTAAGCGATGCGCTGCAGAAAAACCAGATGCGACACACATTATCGCCATATTCATGCCCATGATTTGTACCTCTAGCCGTTTGGACGCCTCAAGTTTACCCTTGCAGCGACAAACGGGTCGGGTAATATCGCAGCGCATTTCGGGAGGCAATAGCGATGTATCAAGAATTACAACAAGTTCGGGCTCAAATGATGGCCGAGGGCCAGTTTGAAATCGGCCATGTTGAAGTCCGCGGCGAAAAGCTGAAAACATTCACTAACGCGCCGGAATCCTTGCGAGATTTATGGGCTTTGGCCGCATTGCACGGCGACAAGCCCTATCTGATTTATGAAGATGAAAGCTGGACTTATGGCGAGGCTAATGCCGAAACCGCCGCCATTGCGAATTGGATGCACGCCAATGGCATCAGCCAAGGCGACCGCGTGGCGCTGGCCTTCCGCAATTATCCCGAATGGATGCTGTGTTATTGGGCGCTGACATCGATCGGCGTCGCGGTTGTCGGCATGAATGCGTGGTGGGTGACCGATGAGATGCAATACGGCCTCGAAGACAGCGCGCCGAAAGCGCTGATTGCCGATGATGACCGTCTGGCCCGCATTATGCCGGTACGCGATCAATTCCCCGATATGAAGCTGATCGGTGCGCGCACCAAGCAGCCGCCGGAAGGCGTTATTGATTATGCCGAGCTGAAAAAACATGGCGGCGAGATGCCCGAGGTGACGATTGAGGGCGATGAAGATGCCTGTATTTTTTACACCTCCGGCACGACAGGCCGCCCCAAAGGCGCGCAGCTGACGCATCGCGGTTGTGTGCTCAATGTCATGAATATCGCTTTTATGGGCGCCGCTTCGGCCGCTGCTGAGGCGCTGTCGAATGGCGAGCAGCCGCCCGAACCCGACCCTGATGCTCCGGGTCCGGTGAGTCTTGTTACGACGCCGCTGTTTCATGTGACCGCCAATAATTGCGTATCGCACCCGGCGACGCTGGTCGGCGGCACGCTGATTTTCATGTATCGCTGGGATGCCGGCGAAGCGCTGAAGATTATCGACAAGTATAAGGTCACCAATGTCAGCGGTGTGCCGGTGATGGCGCGCGAGATTGTCTCGCATCCCGATTTCGATAAATACGACACCTCCTCGCTGGCCATGTTGGGCGGCGGCGGCGCGCAATTGCAGCCCGATTTGGTCGGTAAAATCGACAAAGCCCTGCCCAATGGCAAAGCCAGCACCGGCTATGGCATGACCGAGACATGCGGCATCATCACCTCGGTGCTGGGTAAATTTTTTGTCGATAAGCCGGAGAGTTGCGGGCCGCTAGTGCCGACGCTGGATGGCAAAGTCATCGACGCCAATGGTAATGACCTGCCGCAAGGCGAGCGCGGCGAACTATGCGTCAAAGGCGGCAATGTTATTAAGGGCTATTTGAACCGCGAAGAGGCGACGGCGGAGAGTATTCAGCAGGGCTGGCTGCGCACCGGCGATATTGCCTATATGGATGATGACGGCTTTATTTTCATCGTTGACCGCGCCAAGGATATGGTGCTGCGCGGCGGTGAGAATATTTATTGCGCCGAAGTGGAAAGCGCTTTGTTCAAGCACCAAGGGGTTGCCGAGTGCACCGTCTTCGGGGTCGAGGACGATCGTTTGGGCGAGGAAGTCGGGGCAGCCGTGGTGGTTGCCGAGGGCGCGCAATTAACGGCTGATGAGCTGCGCGCGCATTGCGCCAAACTATTGGCCAATTTCAAAATTCCGCGTTATATCTGGCTGCGTAATGAGAAATTGCCGCGCAATGCAAGCGGTAAATTTCTCAAAAGAGAATTGCGCGATACGCTAAATCCGGCGGACGCAAACTGATAAAGCTGCCCTGAGTGGCAAGAATTGAGGGATCGCGTGGCACTTAAACCCCGTTTGTTGAGCACTACACTTATTGCGTCGCTTTCATTG
Source organism: PS1 clade bacterium (assembly GCA_016779015.1). Lineage (GTDB taxonomy): Bacteria > Pseudomonadota > Alphaproteobacteria > RS24 > RS24 > UBA8337. Next base: position 4,829 of record JADHOK010000064.1, read on the forward strand.
GCTTTGCCGGTTTCGACCGCGCTGGCTTTTGATATTCGAGATAGCGGCGACACCCCGCAAACCACTTCGGTGGATACCGCATCGTCATCGGCCGACCTTAATGACGACGGCGCGCATGAGTTGGCCTCGACCGGCTCTATTCTTATTGACGGCACGCCGACCAATGACAGCTCGGCCATTATTGTTAACAGCCCCGACGGCACTGTGATTATTGACGGGCCGATTGTCATTCGCAGTCATAAAGATGACGGCACGGCGACCGACACTGCTTTGACCGCAGCCACCGGGGTAAAAATTACCGGCCCTGATAACGGTCGCACCATCCGCATTAAGAATGATGCATCGATTGTTATTGTCGAGGGTATCTCGGCCACCGACCGTCGAGGGCCTGATTACGACGCGAATGAAGACGGCTTTGCCGATAACGATTCCGATGAGGACGGTATCAGCGAAGGCTCGCATGCGCTGAGCGGAAAAAACTGGCGCGTCGGTTTCTGGAAAGTCGGCGCGGTCTCAACCGATATTATCGGTGAGGCAGGCTCTTCGATCACCATTTACGGCAATGGCGAACGCGATGACCCGGTCTCGGGCAATCATCGCTATGCATCGGGTGTGGTCATCAGCGATTCGAATTTGAATGGCAATCTCGACCTGTCCACCACCATAAGAATGTTTGGCGACGAGACCCATGCGGTCGATATATTGTCGCAAATCACCGGCTATTACCGCCAGCGCGGCGATTTTAGCGGCCAAACGGCGGAAGTCGATGTGCGCGGCGAAGGGAGTGTCGGTCTCAATATCGCCGCCCCGATCGGCGGTGCTTTATTGCTGGAAAGCGGCATAAACGCGACCGGCTTTTCGACTTATTCGGGCAGCGGCGGCCCAAGCCATAGCCGCGATGAAAGCGAGCTTACCGTTGACCAAATTGCAGCCAATACGGCCGAGCGGCGGCGCGGTGGCGCGGCGGTCAATATCGCATCAGACGTCAATGGCGGGGTGATAATTGGCGGGACGATAAACCGCGTTGAAAGCGATGCCGAGACCACCGCCCTCAGTGCCATAAGCGAGGCGCGCGCCGATGATGACGATGACGCAAATACCGGCACCGATGTAACGGCGCAAAAAACCCTGCCGTATCATTACGACCAAAATCGCAATTTTGTTGCGCGGCTGACCAGTCATGGTGAGGCCGATAATATGGCGACGCTGCGTATCAATGGCGAGGTCGGCAATGATGGCGCAGTAGAAACGCTGCTGGATACGACCAATGATGACGGGCTGTCCGGCACCGACCAATACCGCGACGGCCTGACGCAATTCTTCTATTCGTTCGGCCTGATGAACCGCGGCACGATTTTGGCCGATGGCTTGTATAACGACTTCAAAGCCGATGCGGTTCGTATTGATACGGGCGCGACCATCAATGGCGGCATTTTCAATAGCGGGACAATTCAAGCGAGAGCCAATAACGCCAATGCGCGGGCCATCATCATCAATGGCGGCACATTGACCGAGGGTTTGCGCACCGATAGCAGCGTGTTTTTGAACGAGGGCACCATTCAGGCTGACGTCAGCGCGCATACTGGCGCCGACGCCGACGCCACAACAACCACATATTCGGCGACCGCGATTTCGCTCGCCGCCGATTCGATACTGACTGCTTCCGCAACACCGGTTTTTGTCAATCGTGGCGCGGTGGCGGCGACCTCAACTTTCATCACCGCCGCCACTGCTGACGCCGCGCAAACCACTGAAGCGGGCGATAATGCGACGGCGTTTGATTTCTCGAATTACACCGGAGCGCTCAACCTGACGCAGGAGTTTTTGAAAGCCGATGCACTCCTCAACCCGGGCAGCGCAAACAGCGCCAGCAATCCTTATTTGGGCAGCGGCGACACCGATATTGATGTCGATGCCGATGGTGTTATCGACACTGATGATTACGCCCAACTGCCTGTCATTGTGGGCGATGTCAAATTCGGCAATGGCAATAATGCATTCACCATCAAGGTCGGCTCTGTGACCGGCGATATCAGTTTCGGCAATGGCGATGACGCGCTGCTCTTATCCAACGAGATTGCCGGTGACACTGAAAACACCACCAGCTTTACTGGTCGCCTTACCAAAGGCACGGGCGGTTTGGACATCACGGTCGACGAACGCGCGCAACTGCACCTTATCGGGCAAGAAGGCGATGCCGATACCGAGACCGAAAACCTTGCGGTGGATGAGCTGACCGTGAATGGCGAATTGAGGTTCTCCGTCGATACCGAACAATTGACCGATGCGGTATTGGATGTCACCACGCTGAGCTTGGCCGATACGGCCACCATCACGCCGCGCCTGACCTCGCTCTTTGCAGTCGGTGGAAGCAGCACCGCCAGGCTGATGGATTATACGAACATCACAAGAAATAATGACATTCAGACCTATCTCGCCGACGAGACGCCGTATATTTACGATGTGACGCTGAACGACGAAAACTCTGCCATATCGGCAAGTTTCAGCTATAAAACCGCCGCCGATTTGGGTTTGAACGCGTCCGAAGCGCAAAGTCTGGCGGCCATGCTGACCCATTTCAACGATGACGGTTTGCGCGAGGCGGCGCTGATAGCGATT
>JADHOK010000065.1 GCA_016779015.1 PS1 clade bacterium
AAATTATCTTCATAGCGGTCATAACCGGCGCGGTCGTGAATTTTGAAACGGGCAATAATGTAAACGGTCACTGGCTTTCTCCCTCCATAACATCAAGTGGATTATCGTGACGCGTCGCAACGCTTTTGTCTATTTCATTTATGGCGATAATTTCTCTAAGGGAATTTTAAGCTGTTGCGATTATCTTCGCGTCTTTAGAGTCTGGCGTTTCGGCTTGTCTCCTGCTATACGACGCCCCATGAGTTTCAAGCGGGCGTGGCGGAATTGGTAGACGCGCCAGATTTAGGTTCTGGTACTGAGAGGTGTGGGGGTTCAAGTCCCTCCGCCCGCACCAAATATTAGCCCGCAGGCCAAGCGGGAATAAGAGGAAGAAAATGAACATTACAGAAGTAAGCGCCGAAGGACTGGCGCGCGAAATGCAAATCACCATTGCCGCCGCCGATTTGGCGAGCAAGCTGGAGATCAAAATCGACAGCATTAAAGATCAGGTTCAGCTCAAGGGTTTCCGCCCGGGCAAAGTGCCGCTGGCGCATATTCGCAAGACATTTGGCCAGCAGCTTATGGGCGAGATTATTCAGGAAACGGTCAATGAATCGAGCCAGAAAATGCTCACTGACCGCGATGAGCGCCCGGCCATGCAGCCCGAGATTAAACTGGTCGGCGAGGCCGATGCGATTATCGAAGGCAAAGCCGATTTGGTTTACGATGTGACTTACGAAGTCATCCCGCCGATTGAGCTGACCGATTTCTCTAAACTGAAACTTGAAAAGCCGGTGGTCGATGTCGACGAGGCCCGCGTTGATGAAGCGTTGGAACGCCTCGCTGCGACGCGCAAGGATTTTGCCCCGCGCGCCAAAACCGCCAAGGCCAAGGAAGGCGACCGCGTGAAGATTGACTTTATCGGCCGCATTGATGGCGAAGCTTTTGAGGGCGGTACCGGTGAAGGTTTTGACCTCGAGCTTGGTTCGGGTCAGTTCATCCCCGGTTTTGAAGAGCAGCTTATCGGCACCAAAGCCGGCGACAAAAAAGATGTCGAGGTCAATTTTCCGGAAGAATATGGCGCTGCCGAATTAGCCGGCAAAGCGGCGGTGTTTGAATGCACTGTTCACGAAGTCAGCGAGCCGAAGGACGCCGAGATTAATGAAGAATTCGCAACCTCTCTGGGCATGGAAAGCCTCGAAAAGTTGAAAGACGCAATGCGCGAGCAAATCGGTCAGGATTACGATCAAATGTCGCGCGGCCATATGAAAAAAGGCCTGCTCGACCAGCTGTCAGACAGCCATGATTTTGACCTGCCGCCAAGCATGGTCGAGATGGAATTCAATCAGATTTGGCATCAATTTGAGCACGAACTTGAAAACAACCAGCAAAAACTGGAAGACCTCGACGAGAGCGAAGAAGAGTTGCGGGCTGAGTATCGGGCCATTGCCGAGCGCCGTGTGCGCACCGGTTTGGTGCTGGCCGAGGTCGGCAGTAAAAATGAAATTCAGGTGACGCAGGAAGAAATGAACCAGGGGTTGATGCAGCGTGTGCAACAATTCCCCGGTCAGGAACAGCAAGTGTTCGAATATTTCCAGCAAAATCCGGAAGCGATGGCGCAAATCCGCGCGCCGATTTTTGAAGAAAAAGTCATCGATTTCATCTGCGAGCTGGCCAGCGTCAGTGACAAGAAAGTTTCTTTGGAACAGCTGATGACGGAGCCGGGCGCTGAAGAAGCCGAAGCTCCGAAAAAAGCCAAACCTAAAAAAGCACCGGCCAAAAAAGCTGCTGCCAAAAAAGCACCCGCCAAGAAAGCGCCCGCTAAGAAAGCCGCCGCCAAAAAACCGGCCGCGAAAAAAGCACCGGCTAAGAAAGCGGCTGCTAAAAAGGACGCAGATAAGAAGTAAAATCAGCCCGCGGCATTTTGCTTCGTTTAATACTTGGCGTTCGGCACAAAACACCCCACATTAAGTGGCAGCCAAGAAGGAGAAGAGCATGCACGATCCGGTCGATACATATATGAATACACTGGTCCCCATGGTGGTGGAGCAATCCAGCCGTGGTGAGCGTGCTTTCGATATTTATTCACGCTTATTGAAAGAACGGGTGATTTTCGTCACCGGCGGTGTCGAAGATTATATGGCCAGCCTGATTACGGCGCAGCTCTTGTTCCTTGAGGCGGAGAATCCGAAAAAAGAGATTTCTATGTATATCAACTCGCCGGGCGGGGTGGTGACTTCGGGCATGGCGATTTACGACACCATGCAATATATTCGCGCACCGGTGGCCACGCTGTGCATCGGTCAGGCCGCCTCTATGGGGTCGCTGCTGCTGGCGGCGGGCGAAAGCGGTATGCGTTTTGCTCTGCCCAATGCGCGCATTATGGTGCATCAGCCTTCGGGCGGTTTTCAGGGGCAAGCGTCTGATATTGAACGCCACGCGCAAGAAATTCTCGATATGCGCGCGCGCCTCAATAAAATTTATGTCGAGCACACCGGCCAGACGTTGCGCAAAATCGAAGACGCGCTGGAGCGCGACACTTTCATGACTGCCGATCAGGCAAAGGATTTTGGCCTCGTTGATGAGGTGACCACCAAGCGCACGGATGACCCTAAGGACGACGCTAATGGCGGCGGCAAATCCGACTAATGCGCGATAGACTTGCGCTTTTGACCGCGCTTGTGGTGAAGTGAGAAATCGAATCAGAACCGCAGCCCTTTTTATGACGGGCTGATGAAAGGACTGAATTATGAGTAAAGTTGGCAGTAGCAGCGATAGCAGCGGCGGCAGCGGTAGCGACAGCAAAAGCACGCTCTATTGCTCATTCTGCGGCAAAAGCCAGCACGAAGTCCGTAAGCTGATTGCGGGCCCGACCGTGTTCATCTGCGATGAATGCGTTGAATTGTGCATGGATATTATCCGTGAGGAAAGCAAAGCCTCTCTGGTGAAAACCGATGATGGCGTGCCGACCCCGGGTGAAATCCTTGAAGTGCTGGATGATTATGTTATCGGGCAATCGCATGCCAAACGGGTGCTTTCTGTGGCCGTTCATAATCACTATAAGCGTCTCAATCACGCGCAAAAAAATGCCGATGTGGAACTGTCCAAGTCGAACATTTTGCTGGTTGGCCCGACCGGTAGCGGCAAGACGCTGCTGGCGCAAACGCTGGCGCGCATCCTCGATGTGCCGTTCACCATGGCCGACGCCACGACGTTGACCGAAGCCGGTTATGTCGGTGAGGATGTTGAGAATATCATTTTGAAGCTGCTGCAATCTGCCGATTATAATGTCGAGCGGGCGCAGCGCGGCATTGTCTATATTGACGAGGTCGATAAAATCAGTCGCAAGTCCGACAACCCGTCCATCACCCGCGATGTGTCGGGTGAGGGCGTGCAGCAGGCTTTGCTTAAAATTATGGAAGGCACGGTCGCGTCGGTGCCGCCGCAAGGTGGGCGCAAGCATCCGCAGCAGGAATTCCTGCAAGTCGATACGACCAATATTCTGTTTATTTGCGGTGGCGCGTTTGCCGGTCTGGAGCGGGTTATCTCGCAACGGGGCAATGAGACCTCAATCGGCTTTAACGCCAAAGTTGATATGCCCGAAGAGCGCAATACCGGGGAGCTGCTGAAAGAGTTGGAGCCGGAAGACCTGCTGAAATTCGGTTTGATACCCGAATTTGTCGGTCGCTTGCCGGTGCTGGCAACGCTCGAAGACCTCGATGAGAACGCGCTGGTGACGATTTTGAGCCAGCCGAAAAATGCGCTGGTCAAACAATATCAGCGCCTGTTCGACATGGAAGACAGCAAGCTGACCTTCCAAGATGACGCGCTGCTGGCGGTGGCGCGCAAAGCCATTGATCGCAAAACCGGTGCGCGCGGTTTGCGCTCGGTAATCGAGGGTATTCTGCTCGACACCATGTTCGAATTACCGGGCATGGATGGCGTTGAAGAGGTGGTCATCAGCAAGGAAGTTGTCGAAGGCACAGCCAAGCCGCTTTACATCTATGCCAAGAAAGAAGACGAGGCGGCGAGCGCGCCTTCTGCGTCTTAGATTATGGTTTTTGGCGCTGTCCAAACGGCGGTGCGATTGTAAATATGCTTAAAAATGGCGGCTCCGAGGCCGCCATTTCTTGCTTATCGCGTTAATTATTCAGTTACCCATTTTGTCGCAGAGTGTTTTTAAGCTGTGGCATTGAAAAGCATGTGGAAGACCACCACATTACTATTGAACAGCGTTTTGGAATCGCGGGTTACTGAAAGCCCGTATCTTGCGTAATGCGCGTCTAATGGAAAGTTGGAAAAAATGAGCGATAACCTCGAACAACAGCCCGAATACCCCGTCGTCCTGCCGGTTTTGCCGTTGCGCAATATCGTCGTTTTCCCGGGTATGATTGTGCCGCTTTTTGTCGGCCGCGAAAAATCCATTCGGGCGCTTGAAGATGTTATGGCCAATGACAAGGATATGTTGCTGGTCAGTCAGAAAGACGGCGACCAGGACGACCCGCAGCCCGCTGATATGCATGCAATCGGCACGATTGGCTCGGTTCTGCAAATGCTTAAACTTCCCGACGGCACGGTGAAAGTGCTGGTCGAGGGGCAGTCGCGCGCCAAAATGCTGGATTATCTGGACAATGAAGCGTTTTTTGAAGCCAGCGCGCTGATGCTGACCGAAAGCGGCGAGGATGGTGATGAAATCCGCGCCCTGATGCGCTCCGCCGTCAGCCAGTTTGACGGCTATGTCAAACTGAACCGCAAAATTCCGCCGGAAGTGCAATCCAATGTCAGCCAGATCGATGATCCGGTGAAGCTGGCCGATACCATTGCCGGTCACCTCAATATCAGCCTTGATGAGAAGCAGGCGCTGCTGGAAATCATCGAAGTCGATAAGCGCCTTGAGGCCATTCTCGGCCATATGGAAGGCGAGGTCGGCGTATTGCAAGTTGAGAAGAAAATCCGCGGTCGCGTGAAGCGGCAAATGGAGAAAACCCAGCGCGAGTATTATCTCAACGAGCAGTTGAAAGCCATTCAGAAAGAGCTGGGCGAGGGCGAAGATGGCGGCAATGAGCTTGCCGAGTTGGAAGAACAAATCGCCGAGACCAAGCTGTCAAAAGAAGCGCGCGAAAAAGCCGAAGCCGAGATGAAAAAGCTCAAATCGATGAGCCCGATGTCGGCCGAAGCAACAGTCGTGCGCAATTATCTAGATTGGCTGCTGGCCGTGCCATGGGGCAAGAAGAGCCGCACCAAAAAAGACCTGCAGCACGCAGAGAAAGTGCTCAATGCCGACCATTATGGTCTGGAGAAAGTCAAAGAGCGGATCCTTGAATATCTTGCTGTGCAGCAACGCTCGAAAAAGCTGAAAGGGCCGATTTTGTGCCTTGTCGGGCCGCCCGGCGTGGGTAAAACCTCGCTTGGTAAATCGATTGCCGCCGCGACCGGCCGCGAATTTGTTCGCATGTCGCTGGGCGGGGTGCGCGATGAAAGCGAAATCCGCGGGCACCGACGCACCTATATCGGGTCTATGCCGGGCAAGGTCATCCATTCGATGAAGAAAGTAAAAGCGGTTAACCCGTTAATGCTGCTTGACGAGATTGACAAGCTGGGTGCCGATTATCGCGGCGACCCGTCTTCGGCGCTGCTGGAGGTGTTGGACCCTGAGCAGAACAACACCTTTGCCGACCATTACATGGAAGTCGATTACGATTTGTCGAATGTCATGTTCGTGACCACCGCCAATTCGCTGAACATTCCCGGCCCGCTTTTGGACCGCATGGAAGTTATTCGCATCGCCGGTTACACGGAAGATGAGAAGGTCGAGATTGCCAAAACGCATTTGCTGCCGCAAATCATTGAGGAACATGGCCTGCGCAAAGGCGAGTTCGAAATCAGTGAGGAGGGCATTCGCAAACTTATCCGCAATTACTCGCGCGAAGCGGGTGTGCGGGGGCTGAAGCGCGAACTGGCTTCGCTGGCCCGCAAAGCAACGACGGAAATCGTCAAAGGCGAGCGCGAAACAGTCTCGCTGACACCTGATAATCTCGGCGAATATGCCGGTGTCGAGCGCTTCCGCTTTGGCCTTGCCGAGGTCGAAGACCAGGTTGGCGTGGTCACCGGTTTGGCTTGGACCGAGGTCGGCGGCGAGCTGCTGACCATTGAGGGCGTGATGCTGCCGGGCAAAGGCCGCATGACAACGACGGGTAAATTGGGCGATGTGATGAAAGAATCAATCAACGCTGCATCGTCATATGTGCGCTCGCGCGCCACCGTTTTTGGCATTGAGCCGCCGCTTTTCGATAAAAAAGATATCCACGTCCACGTGCCTGAAGGAGCGACACCGAAGGACGGCCCGTCGGCCGGTACCGCCATGGCCACGGCCATTGTATCGGTGATGACCGGCATTCCGGTGCGTAAAGAAGTGGCGATGACCGGCGAGGTGACCTTGCGCGGTCGGGTGCTACCGATTGGCGGCTTGAAAGAGAAGCTGCTGGCGGCCCTGCGCGGCGGTATCTCTAAGGTATTGATTCCATTGGAAAATGAGAAAGATTTGGCAGAGGTCCCTGAGAATATTAGAGAGGGACTGGAAATCGTGCCGGTCGAGAATATGGATCAAGTGCTGGAGCATGCTCTGCAGACTTTGCCGACTGAAATCGAATGGGACGAGGAAGCCTATTACGCCAGCCGCAATTTGGGCGGCGGTAATGGTGGCGATATCTCTCAGCCTCACTAATTTGGGACTTTCCAACTGTTGAAAAACCCGCGGTTTTTTCTTTGACGGGAGTGTGAATCGGCGCATAGGCTTATGTTGTCGATATATTGGAGCCATTTAAGGAGGGTCTCATGAACAAAAACGATTTGATCAGTCAGGTAGCTGACGACGCAGGTCTGTCAAAAGCCGATGCCACGAAAGCCGTTGATGCTGTTCTCGACAACATCGCCGGAGCGCTGGGTAATGGCGGCGAAGTTCGTCTCGTCGGTTTTGGCACGTTCTCGGTAACGCACCGTAAAGCGACCACTGGTCGCAACCCGCGTACCGGTGAAGCAATCCAAATTAAAGCTTCTAACCAGCCGAAATTTAAGGCCGGTAAAGCTCTTAAAGACGCTGTAAACTAAGCGCCTTTAATCAATTCAGCATCGGCTGTTCTTTTTTCAGAACAGCCGATGTTTTTTTTTGCTTTTTTTTCGGTGATGGTTTACACGCTGTCTCCGTGGGGCGGTTAGCTCAGCTGGGAGAGCATCTCGTTTACACCGAGAGGGTCGGCGGTTCGATCCCGTCACCGCCCACCATTTTTCGGCTTTAGTCGCAGGCTTGACACGCGGCATGGTGAGCCGTAATGAATGGCTCCTCACACCTGTTGGGGGTGTAGCTCAGTTTGGTTAGAGCGCCGGCCTGTCACGCCGGAGGCCGCGGGTTCGAGTCCCGTCACTCCCGCCACCTTCTCACTTTTTT
>JADHOK010000066.1 GCA_016779015.1 PS1 clade bacterium
ATCGGCGACGGCTTTGAGCGCGCGCTGCAAATTATCAGCCACGCCCAGCATATCGCGGGCAAAGCCCATGGCGCCGAATTTCAGCGCTTCGCCGCGGTCGCGCTCGGCGCGCTTGCGGGTGTTTTCCAACTCGGCCAGCGTCCGCAGCAATTGGTCATTGACCTCGGCGAGGCGCTCTTCCGGTGTCGGCTCTGCGGCTTCCTTGGGCATCTGTGACACGGTTTCTTGATTTGCGTCCGCTTCGGTTTCGGTCGCTGGGGTTTCAGTTGCTGGGGTTTCAGTTGCTGGGGTTTCTGGAAGTTCCGTCTCGTCGTCTTGCATCTGGGGCATGAGAAGTCCTGTTCGAATGGGTCGATTTTTAAAGCGCGCGGCGCGACTGCACTTTAGTTAGGGTGCGCTCAGTTTAAAATCAAGAGGGCAAAACCAACAGGCGTCCGTCAGGACTTGTGACCCGACAATAAATCGGTCACCAGCTTGGCCGTATGGTCAACCATCGGAATGAGGCGGGCATAATCGGTGCGCGTCGGCGCGATGACCCCGACAACGCCGACCAAAGAGCGGCTCTCATCCTGATAGGGGCCGATGATGAGTGACGAGCCGGAGAGGGAAAATAGCGGCGTTTGCGCGCCGATAAAGATTTTTACCCCATTGCCGGTTTCGGCTTCCGACAAGAGCGACACCAGCTCGTTTTGGCGGTCGAGATCGGCGAATAAGTGGCGCACTCTTTCAAGGTCTTCCAGCGCTGCCACATCATCCAGCAAATGGTCGCGGCCATGCACAATCAGCGATTTCGCCACCATGCCGCTATTGCTCAGCGCGTCGTTTTCGGCCGCGTCGCGGATCAGGCCGCGGCGCACCAAATCGGCGGTCATCTGTCCCAGCGCGCTTTCCAGCTTGGCGCTTTCGGCTTCGCTATCGCGGCGCAGCTCGCCCAATGTGCGCCCGCGCAGGCGGTGATTGAGATAATTGCCCGCCTCGATGAGCTTGCTGGGAGCCAGCCCGGGCGGGCGCGGGATAAGGCGGTTTTCCACATGATTGGTGTCATCGACCAGAATGACCAATATTTGCTCTTCAGATATGGCAACAAATTCAATGTGTTTGACGGCGCGTTCGGCCACCGGCGCGACCACCAAACCGGCGCAGGCGCTCAAGCCTGACAGCCCTTCGACCGCCTGTTTCAACATGTCTTCCATGCTCTCATCACCGGTTAATTGCGGGGTGATGGCAGCGCGCTCGGCGGCGCTCAAATCGCCCGATTGCATCATGCCGTCAATGAACAGGCGAAGGCCGCTATCAGTCGGCAGGCGACCGGCCGAAACATGCGGCGCGTAAAGCAGGCCCATCGCCTCCAGCTCGGCCATGGCGGTGCGGATGCTGGCCGGTGATAATTTCTCGTCCAGCACATCGGCGAGGTTTTTAGAACCGATCGGCGCACCGGTCGCCAAATAGGCCTCGACAATATGCGCGAAAATATTGCGCGTCCGCGCCGTCAATTCGGCCAGTTCGGTTTTAAGCCCGGAGGTATTGTCTGCCGCGTTTTGTGTCATGCGCTGAAGTTTAAGCCAGCCGCGCGCACTTGCCCAGATTTTCCTTAAGCGTTAGATAGAGACCTCACGCGAAAGGAAATCCGATGACAGTCTCCCGCCCCTCAGGCCGCAAAGCCGCAGACCTGCGTACCGTTACACTCCAAACCAATGTGTCGAAACACGCTGAGGGGTCGTGTCTGGTAAAATTTGGCGACACCCATGTTTTGTGCACCGCCTCGCTGGAGACCCACGTGCCGCCATGGCTGCGCGGCCAAGGGCGCGGCTGGGTGACGGCGGAATATGGCATGCTGCCACGCGCCACGGGCGATCGGATGCGCCGCGAGGCCAGCGCCGGCAAGCAATCGGGCCGCACCCAAGAAATCCAGCGTCTTATCGGGCGTTCTTTGCGCGCTGTGGTCAATTTGAAAGCGCTGGGCGAAAACCAAATCTCGCTCGATTGCGATGTCATTCAGGCCGATGGCGGCACCCGCACGGCGTCGATTACCGGCGCTTGGGTGGCGCTTTATCAATGCGTCGAAAAGATGAAAGCCGATGGGTTGATGTCAACGCCGGTAATGGGCGGGGTCATTACCGACCATGTCGCGGCTTTGTCTTGTGGCATTTATGAAGGCCTGCCGGTGGCCGATCTCGATTATGACGAGGACAGCGTCGCCGATACGGATGGCAATTTTGTCATGACCGGAGCCGGCAAATTGGTGGAAATTCAGGCCACGGCCGAGGGCGAAGCGTTTGACGAATGTGAATTCCAAGCGCTTCTGGACCTCGCCAAAAGCGGCATTGCCGATTTGGTCGAAAAACAAAAACAGGCGGTTGGCCTTTGATATGGCGCGCGCTTTCGCTGAACCCAAGCTGATTGTCGCCAGCCATAATAAAGGCAAGCTGGTCGAGATTGCCGAGCTGCTGACGCGCTTTAATGTCGAGACGGTGGGCGCTGATGCGCTGGGCCTGCCCGAGCCCGCCGAAACCGGCGACACATTTATCTCCAATGCCGAATTGAAAGCGCTGGCCGCGGCCACGGTGGCGGGGCTGCCGGCGCTGGCCGATGATAGCGGTCTGGCGGTCGATGCGTTGGATGGCGCGCCGGGGATTTATTCGGCGCGTTGGGCCGAGACGGCGGGCGGTCGCGATTTCGATTTTGCCATGCATAAAATTGAAATGGCGCTCAATAATGTGCAGGGGCAAAAACCCGCCAAGCGCACGGCGCGCTTTATCTGCGCCCTGTCTCTGGCGTGGCCCGACGGCCATGTCGAAAGTTTTGAGGGCAAGGTCGAGGGCACATTGGTGTGGCCGATGCGTGGCAAAAACGGGTTCGGCTATGACCCGATTTTTCTGCCGCTTGGCGGCGATATGACATTCGGCGAAATGCAGCCCGATGCCAAGCATGCCATCTCGCACCGCGCCGACGCCTTTGAACAATTGGTCGCCGCCTGCTTTGCCGAGCATATCGCGTGAGCCACGCGGCGGCCAAGGTCACCGCGCATAATCCGCCGCCTTTGGGGGTTTATCTGCACTGGCCGTTTTGCACCGCCATTTGTCCCTATTGCGATTTCAATGTACATGCGGCGCATAAAAACACCGCCACGCCGCAAGACTGGCTTGCCGCTTATCGCGCCGAATTGCGCCACGCCTATGAGCTGCGCCCGCACGGCGCGGTGGCGACGGTTTTTTTCGGCGGCGGCACACCATCGCTCATGCCGCCCCAATTGGTCGGCGATATTTTGCACGAAATCGATGCGCTATGGGGTTTGGCCGAAAACGCTGAAATATCGCTGGAGGCCAATCCGGTCAGCGCGCCGCAGCCGCATTTACAAGCCTTGGCCGGGGCCGGGGTGACGCGGCTGTCTTTGGGGGTGCAGGCGTTTGACGATGTCGCCCTGAAGACCCTTGGCCGCACCCATTCGGCGCAACAGGCGCGCACTGCATTTGAGGCGGCGCAGGCGATTTTCGACAGCGCTTCTTTTGACCTGATATATGCGCGGCCGGCGCAATCGCTCGACGATTGGCGCACAGAATTGAGCGCGGCGTTGGCGCTGGCACCGCAGCATATGTCGCTCTACCAATTGACCATTGAGCCCGACACGCCATTTCACGCGCGCGCCGCGCAAGGTAAATTGCCGCTGCCCGATGAGGATATGGCGGCCGATCTTTTCGAGCTGACGCAAAGCCTATGCGCCGATGCCGGTTTGCCGGCTTATGAGATTTCCAATCATGCGCGCGACGGGCATCACTGCCGCCACAATAGCGCCATTTGGCGCGGCGGCGATTATATCGGTGTAGGCCCCGGCGCGCATGGGCGCTTGAGCGTTGACGGGCGCAAACATGCGAGCCTCGCTGAAAAGCAGCCGGCCGCTTGGCTGGCCGCGTGTGCCGCGCACGGCCATGGCTGGCAAATCAAACCCCTTTCCGATGCCGAAGCGGCGGAAGAGGCGGTGATGCTGGGCTTGCGCCTGCATGAGGGGATGGCATTAACGGCGCTCGAAGCGCGCGGTATCGCGCTGCCGTCGGCGCGGCTCAAAAGCCTGCAACAGGACGGCTTATTGACAGCGCGCGATGACGCGCTGCAAGTCACGGCCAAAGGGCGCTTGCTGCTCGATTATATTATTGGTCGCCTGCTGGCATAGATTGGCCTGATGGGCCCAATGTTTCTGATGAGCTTGTTGGATTGGCGGTGCCGGTGGCCGGGCTTTCGACAGGCGACACAATTGTGCCCAATGTGCTCAATGTCTCCAATGTTTCCGGTGTGCCCAATGTCTCCAATGTTTCAGGTGCCCCCAAATTGCCAGATGCATCAAAAGCCCCCGCATCGCGTGTCAGGCGGGCCGATTGCGGCAGGGCGCGGTCAGGGTTGGAGCGCCGTAGCGCTTCGGCCAGCGTCAACGCCGCTTCCATGCGGCGGTCATGGTCGACAAAACTGGCCGGCGGCTGGCTTATCTGGCGCGATTTCGTGCGGGTTACTTCCTGCACGGCCAGGCCGCGCTCATTCAAACCACCGGCGCGCAGCCGAAATATACCGTCAATGCCGCTAAAGCCGTTCGGGTCCATCAGCAATTCGGTGCGAAACGGCGCTTGTGTATCAAACGCCGCCAGACGCGCCGCCAAGGCCACAGCGTCATAAGCCATGCTGGCAAGGCGCGGCGGCGCGGTGTCATAAGTGGCCTGATAGCGCGCCGCAAAACCGGCCCAATTATTATTCGGCGGTGCAGCATACCAGCCGCCGTGCAAAGGCGGCTCTTGGCTCAAGGTCGGGTCGTCCCACAAGCCGGTGCCGATAAATTTCACCCGCCGCGGGTCGATATCGAAATAGGGTAATAGCGGTGCCAGATTGCGCAGCGCCAGACCGCCTTCGGGCATAAACACCGCGTCATAGGGAATGTCGCCCAGCGTCTCGACAAGGTCCAAAGCCTCATAGGCCGAGACCAATTCGGGCGCGTCATTGCCCAGCAGCTTGAAAACCGCATCGGCTTCTTCGGGCGGCGCGATGGCGAGACCGGTTTCGGGGTCGCTCTGCACCGGCAGCAGCGCCTGCGCTTCTTGCGTCAGCCTTTGCATCTCGGCCGCATGGGCCGCTTTGCGCGCGTCATAACGCGCCAGTCTTCGCACCGGGTCAAACATGCCCTTGGCGTCGGGCGGATAGGTTTCGGTCTGCACCACCGTGCCGCCAAACCGGTCCACCGAGGCGGAGAAGCTGGCGGCAATGCGCTCGCCAAACACCCCTTCGGGCACCAGCGCGCCGAACCGGGTCAGCCCTTGCGCAATCGCTTCGGAGACAATGCGGTCGATATTTTGCTCGGGCAAAAAGCCGAGCAGCCACAAGCCGTCCGTGGCGGTGCTGGCATCATTGGAAAAAGCAAAACCCGGCACATCGCGGCCCGCCAGCACCGGCTGAATGGCGGCGACCGAGGAGCCGAAAAGCGGGCCGATAATTATATCGGCACCGGCGACAATCGCCGCTTTGGCGGCCGCTTCGGCACCTTGTGGTGTGCCTTTAGTGTCGTGCAGGCTGATGACCAGAGGCTTGCCGTTTGTCGTGTGCGGTGTGTCAAACAGCGCCAATTGCGCGCCATTATATAGATGAGCGGCCAGCGCGCGAATGTTCTCGCGCTCATCACCCAGCGGCAGCAACAGGCCGATAACCCGGGTGTCGGCGCTGCGCGGCGGCGGCAGCGGATACGCGCTTTCATCGATCGGCATGATAATGACCGGCGCGGTCGCGACGCGCTGTTCAGACGGCCCCGCCTCGCGCGATAAAGGTGGCGCCCCGCCCGCGCAGGCGGCCAGCACGAAGCTCAATAAAGCGGCGCTGATGAGGGCGCGGCTTTTGGGCAGGCAGTATTTGGGCAAGCGGAATGCGGGTGCGGTCATAAGGGCCATTTCATCTTTCTGCTCTACCTATAAAGTCTTGCGGGCGCGCTAGACAAGCGCCTTCTCGCCTTTGCGCGAAGCTTTCTTGGCATGCGATTATGGCGGCTTTCGGGCAGACTTATGGCGCGCGGCGCGCTAGACTGCCGGCACAAGCGAGAACAAAATGAGCGCAAGCCAAAAATCCGGTTCCGGCCCCTTAGATGCCGGTCTTTATATTGTCGCCACGCCTTTGGGTCATGCGCGCGATATCAGCTTGCGGGCGCTCGATGTGCTGGGTGCGGCCGATTTAATCCTCTGTGAGGATACGCGCACCTCCGCCAAGCTGCTATCGCTTTACGGTATCCAAACCCAGACGGCGGCCTATCACGAACATAATGGCGCGCAAACGCGCCTGAAAATTTTGGCGCGGCTCGGTAATGGCGAGCGCGTGGCGTTGATTTCTGATGCCGGCACGCCGCTTATTTCCGACCCCGGCATGAAGCTGGTGCGCATGGCGCGCGATGCCGGACATAATATTGTCGCCATCCCCGGCGCTTCGGCCCCGATCGCCGCTTTGTCAATTGCCGGTCTGCCCAGCGATCGTTTCACCTTTGCCGGTTTCCTGCCTCCCAAAAGCGCGGCGCGGCAAAAAGCGCTGGAGGGTTTGAAGGGCGCGCGCGGCGGCACGTTGATTGTGTTTGAGGCGGCGCGGCGTCTCACCGCTCTGCTGCACGATATTGAAGCGGTTTATGGGGCGGTGGATGTTTGTGTGGCCCGCGAGCTGACCAAGAAATTCGAAGAGGTGCGGCGCGGCACGCCCGACCAATTGCGCGCGCATTTCAACGACCATAAACCGCGCGGTGAAATCACCGTGCTCATCGCCCCGCCGACCGAGACGGCTCCGGAGGTTGAAGACATTGACGCTATGCTGGCCGACGCCATGGCGACCTTATCGCGCCGCGATGCGGTGCAGGCCGTGGCCGATATGACCGGGCAAAGCCGCCGCGAGATTTATGCTCGCGCATTAGCTTTGGACACACAAAAAGAAGAAGCAGAAAATGCCGCATCGCAAACCGCCGCCAAACCGCAAAATAAAGACCGCTAAGCGCCGCGCCATGGCGCAGGGCTTGCGCGCTGAAACGCTGGCGGCGTTTTATCTGCGCCTCAAAGGCTATCGCATATTGGCGCGCAATTTGCGCGTTGCGGGCGGTGAGGTCGATATGGTGGCGCGCCGCGGCAATGTGCTGGTTTTTGTCGAGGTCAAATACCGCCCCTCTTTGGGCGGGGCGCAAGCGGTGATGCATGACGCGCAATGGCGGCGTATTGCGCGCGCGGCGGCGCAATATGTCGGCGCACGACCGGCGCTGCAACGCCATCACTGGCGTTTTGACCTCATCGCCATGGCACCGCGGCAGCGCCCGCGGCATATTAAAGATGCCTGGCGCGCGCCTTTTTAAGTGCCGCTTTACGCT
>JADHOK010000067.1 GCA_016779015.1 PS1 clade bacterium
ACCTGTCGGCCAAGACCGGCGACGGGGCTGAGGCGTTGGTCGCGGCGTTGACCGATATGGTGATGCGCAAAGCCGGGCTCGGTGAAAACGTGCTGGTCACCCGCGCGCGCCATGCCAGTATATTGCGCGAGGTCATCGGGCATCTCGATGCGGCGCGCCAAGCTCCGGCGCTGGAGCTGGCGGCCGAAGACTTGCGACTGGCGCAGCGGGCGCTGGGTCGCCTGACCGGCGCGGTCGATATCGAGCAATTGCTCGATGTGGTATTCGCCGATTTCTGTATCGGCAAATAACCGCTTTGGCCGGGAAATGTTTCACGTGAAACATTGCAGCACGGCGGCTCTCCCTTCTTGGCTCTTTTCTTATCTTTTTTCTTATCTCTTTTCTTGGCACTTGTCGGCCGGGGGGCATCTGCGCTATGACCCCAAGCTATGAGCATAGGTGAACACAGCTTTGACGTGATTGTTATCGGCGGCGGCCATGCCGGCTGCGAGGCGGCAGCGGCGGCGGCGCGCTTTGGCGCTCATACGCTGTTGGTCACGCACAAGCTGGAGACGATTGGCGAGATGTCGTGCAACCCGGCCATTGGTGGTGTCGGCAAAGGCCATCTGGTGCGCGAGATCGATGCGCTGGACGGGCTGATGGGCCGCGTCGCCGATGCGGCGGGTATCCAGTTTCGCCTGCTTAATCGGCGCAAAGGCCCCGCCGTGCACGGCCCGCGCACCCAGGCCGACCGCAAGCTGTATCGTCAGGCCATGCAAGCGGCGATTGCCGCGACGCCAAACCTCACTGTGCTGGCGCAGCCCGTTGACGATGTATTGGTCAGTGATGGGCGCTGCACCGGCATTGTCACGGCCGATGGTGCGCATTACACCGCCGCCGCCGTGGTGCTGACCACCGGCACTTTTCTCGACGGCATTGTGCATATCGGCACCCAACGCATTCCGGCGGGACGCCACGGCGAGGCCCCGGCCATCACCCTGTCGCAGCGTCTTTACGCGTTGGCCGAGACCAGCGGCGCGCTTTCATTGGGGCGGATGAAAACCGGCACGCCAGCGCGTCTCGATGGCCGCACCATCGATACTGATATATTGGAGGCGCAACCGGCCGATGCGCAGCCGGTGCCGTTTTCTTTCATGACCGAGAAAATAACCGTGCCGCAAACCGTCTGCCACATCACCCATACCAATCAGGCGACGTTCGATATTATCGAAAAAAACGTCAAATTATCGCCGGTCTATTCGGGGCAAATTGCCGGTGTCGGCCCGCGCTATTGTCCGGCCATTGAGGATAAGGTGGTGCGGTTTCCCGACCGCATTTCGCACCAGATTTTCTTGGAGCCTGAAGGGCTTGATGACCCGACGGTTTACCCCAATGGCATTTCAACCTCGCTGCCCGAGCCTATTCAGGACGCCTTTATCCGTACCATTCCCGGGCTTGAAAACGTGCATATTATGCGCCCCGGCTACGCCATTGAATATGATTATGTTGACCCGCGCGCCCTGACCGCCGGTCTTGAGCTGAAAGCCCTGCCCGGCTTGTATCTGGCGGGTCAAATTAACGGCACGACAGGCTATGAAGAAGCCGCCGGACAAGGCCTTGTCGCGGGCTTGAATGCGGCCCGTGCGGCGGCCGGTCAGGAGGCGATTATCTTCGACCGTGCCGAGGCTTATATCGGCGTGATGATCGATGATCTGGTGACCAAAGGGGTTAGCGAGCCGTATCGTATGTTCACGGCGCGCGCCGAGTATCGCCTGACTTTGCGGGCCGATAATGCCGACCAGCGCTTGACCGAAAAAGGCCGTGTGGCGGGGATTGTCGGGAGTGTGCGCGCGCGCCATTTCGCCGCTAAAATGGAGAAGCTCGACGCCGCTCGTGGGCAAGCCACGGCTTGGCAAATGACGCCGAATGAGGCGGGCGAAAAAGGTCTGCATATCCGCGCCGATGGCGTGCGCCGTAATATGATCGAGCTGCTCGCCTATCCGTCGATCGACTGGCAAGACCTCGCTGCTATTTGGCCCAAAATGGCCGACTGGGGTGATGATATTCGTTTCCAAATAGAAACCGATGCGCGCTATGCCGGCTATCTTGACCGCCAGCAAGCCGATATCGAGGCGTTCCGCCGCGACGAGGCGCTGCGCCTGCCAACCGATATGGATTATTTAGCGCTCGAGGGCATGGCCACTGAGGTGCGCCAGAAATTGGCCGCGGCGCGTCCCGCCACGTTGGGTCAAGCGGCGCGTCTCGATGGCATGACACCGGCGGCGCTGACGCTGCTTTTGCACCATGCGCGCAAAGCCGGTGCTGCGGCGGCCGAATAATCCAAAATGGTGACGCCCACCACCCCCGCAAATATGGCCGGTGCTTTTTCGCCTGAGGCTTTTGCCGAAACCTACAATGTTTCACGTGAAACACTGACCAAGCTGGTGGCCTATCAGGCGCTGCTCGGCAAATGGCAGCAATCGGTCAATCTGGTTGGGCCCAACACATTGGCTCATTTTTGGCATCGCCACGCCGCCGATTCGGCGCAAATCTTGCGCCACGCCCCATCCGACGCCAAATGCTGGCTCGATTTGGGCAGCGGCGGCGGCCTGCCCGGCCTGGTATTGGCGATTATGTTGGCTGAAAGCAACCCCGAGGCGCATATGCATCTGGTCGAAAGTGACCGCAAAAAAACCGGTTTTCTGCGCGCCGTTATCGCCGATACGGGCGCGCCGGCCAGCGTTCACCACGCCCGCATCGAGGTTTTGGCCGAGGCCCTGCCGGCGGCGCTGCAGGCGGTCGATGTGGTCACCGCGCGCGCCCTCGCCCCGTTGTCGGATTTAATCGGGCTTTTAGCGCCCTTTTGCAATCCATCCACAGTTGCGCTGGTTCATAAGGGGCGCAATTGGCAGGAGGAATTGACGGCGAGCGAACAATATTGGAAACTTACCGGCAGCGCGCATGTCAGCGACACGGATGCGGCGGCGCGGATATTGGAAATCAGAGCTGTTGGGCCGCTAAGCGGCTGAAAAGCGGCTCCAAGCGCTCTTCGGCCAACGGCTTTAGAGGCGCTTAAATGAGGGGGTCTCTTGTCTCAAGATTTGTCCAAAGATTTGTCCCATAATTCGTCGCAAAATCCGTCGCACAACGCGTCGCATAACGCGCCGCATAACGCGCCGCAGCAAAACAGCAGCGACAGCGCCGATTTGGGCACTGCAATATCGGCCCCGCGCATTATGTGTCTGGCCAATCAAAAAGGCGGTGTCGGCAAAACCACCACGGCGATTAATCTGGGCACGGCGTTGGCCGCGATCGGCGAAAAGGTTTTGCTTATCGACCTCGACCCGCAAGGCAACGCCTCAACCGGCCTCGGCATTGACCGCGCGGCGCGCAAAACCACCAGTTTTGAAATGCTGCTGGGCGAAGCCAGCCTGGCCGAAGCGATTTGCGACACCGCCGTGCCGGGTTTCCAGCTGGTGCCGGCAAGCATGGACTTGCTCGGCGTTGAGGTCGAATTATCCGATCACGAGCGCCGCATTCACCGCCTCGCCGACGCGCTGGCGGAAATGTTACAACAAGACGGGACCAGCCGCTTTTCCTATATTTTCATCGATTGCCCTCCCTCACTCAACATGCTGACACTGAATGCTATGGTGGCGGCGCAATCGGTGTTGGTGCCGTTGCAATGCGAATTTTTTGCGCTGGAGGGGCTCAGCCAATTATTGCGCACGATTGAGCAGGTTAAAGCCAGCCTCAATCCAACGCTCGATATTCAAGGGATTATTCTGACCATGTATGATGCGCGCAATAATCTTTCGGCGCAGGTCGACGCCGATGTGAGGTCGCATTTCGACAGCCTGGTCTATGAGACGGTTATCCCAAGAAATGTGCGGATATCCGAAGCGCCGAGCTTTGGCAAACCGGCGCTGCTTTACGACCATAAATGCGCCGGCTCCTTGGCGTATATGCAATTGGCCGGCGAGTTGGTGCGGCGCGAACGCAACCGAAAAGAGATTTAAAGCAAGCGGGTTAGAGCAATTAGGTTAAAGCAAGCGGTTAAGAAAAGAGAGCACAACCATGAGTGACGCAAAGAAAACGGCATCTTCAAAAGGCCCTTTAAGAGGATTGGGGCGCGGCCTGTCGGCGCTGATCGGTGACGATACGCCGGTCGCGGTGACGCCCGCCGAGGAGACCGCAAAGGCCGGAAAAGCGGCTACAAATAAATCCGATGGCGGCCTCACCTATGTCGGTATTGATGAGCTGAAGCCCGGCGCTTACCAGCCGCGCAAAAGATTTGACGCCGAGGAATTGCAAGCGCTGGCCGCCTCGGTGCAGAAATCCGGTGTGCTGCAGCCGCTGCTGGTGCGCCCGATTGCCGATGGCTACGAGATTATCGCCGGTGAAAGGCGTTGGCGCGCCGCGCAGCAAGCCCGCCTCCATCAAGTGCCGGTGATTGTACAGGCGGTCAATGATGTCACCGCTTTGGAAATCGGCTTGGTTGAGAATGTGCAGCGCGCCGACCTCAATCCGATTGAAGAAGCTGTAGGATATCAAAGGCTTATCGCGGAGTTTGCCTATACACAAGCGGAGCTGGCGGAGACGCTGGGCAAGAGCCGCAGCCATATTGCCAATCTGTTGCGCCTCACCGGTGCGCCGGATGCGGTCAAACAGGCGCTGATTGAAGGCGCGCTTTCGATGGGCCATGCGCGCGCTTTGCTGGGCGTCGATGCCAAACATGTCGCGGCATTGGTCAAGCAGGTTATCAAAGAGGGCATGAGTGTGCGGGCAGTTGAAAAACTGGCAGCCGATGCCGCAAGCCAAACCAAATCTGCCAAATCTACCCAAACGGGCAAACCCGACGCGGTTGAGAAATCGGCCGATACGCGTCAGCTGGAAAAGCAACTGGCCGACAGCCTCGGTCTTTCGGTCAGCCTCGATGATCGTAGCGACAAAGGTGGCGAAGGCGGCGATTTGCGCATCACCTATAAGACGCTGGAGCAGTTGGACGGTTTGATTGCGCGATTGCTGCGCGGCTAGATATTTTCTGAAATTTATGCGCGCTTATCTCTGCGCGGCACGCACTTATCTCTGCGCGGCACGCACTTATCTCTGCGCTGCTCGCGCTTATCTCTGCGCGGCTCGCGCGATGCGCAATAAAGCGTTGCCGGCTTGGGCTTGCGACAAGCCGCCGGCGGCTCCGCGACAGGCTTTCTCCGCCGCGTTTAAAATCTCTAAAGCGCGGGCGCATTTGCCGCTCGACCACAGCCGCATTTGCTGTTCGACCAGTGGCTTGCGGCGAAAATGCAAGGGCGGCCGAAAGGCGCTGAGCGCTTTGTTTTGCGGTGTGCCGCCTTCCATCTGTCCGAGCGCTAAATGCAGCGTTTGAAAATGTATGCGCGCCAAAGCCAACGCCCTGGCGGCCGATGTGCCGGTCGCTTCAAGACGCGCCAGCGCACGGTCGGCTTCGTCGAGGCGGCCCAATGCGACACTGTCAATCAGCCGGTCATAATCACCCTGGGTCTGGTCGCCCAAAGCGGCCTCGACATCCTCGCCGGTAATCATCCCCGCCTCGGCTTTTTTATCGCGCACACCTTTATAGAGCGCCAGACGTTCAAGCTCGCGCTTTATAATGCCGAGATCGGTCGCCAGCCGTGCGGTCAGCAGGTCCATGGCCTGCGCTTCGATGCGGTAATTTTCGGCCTCCAAAGTCTGGCGAATAAGGCGGCCAATATCGCGCGCCTCCAGCGCATAACACGGCAGCGCCATAGCGCGTTTATCGGTCTCGGCGGCTTTGCGCAAAGGCGAGGTGGGGCGCAAATTATCCGTCTCGACAAGCACCATGGCGGCGGCCTCGCCCTCCAGCTTGGCCAGATAAAATTTCACCGCCGCTGCCACCGCCGCATTGGCGCCGGCAATATGCACCAGCTTGTGCTCGCCAAACATTGGCAAGGCCGCCGCCTCATCGCTCAACAGGCCAGCCTGTCCGGTGAGGGCGCTTTCGTCCAGAGCCACATATTGCAACGGGTCAAAATCTTTACCAAGGTAAGCCTTGCGCACGGCTTTCGCGGTTTCGTGAACGCCGCCCCGGTCGGGGCCGTAGACCAGCACCAAGGCCGGTGCTTTACCGGCTTTCAGCCCGCCGACCCAGCTCTCGACCTCATGCGCCTTGAGCTTCATTCCTTGCCTGCCGCTTCTCCGGCCGGGCTTTTTTGAGAAAGCCCCTCTCTCGAAAGCCGTAATAATAATTGGTCGACCAGACTTTGCATGGCGAGGCGCGCCAGATTGCGTCTTTGCGTCAGATCATCGGCCCCGCTTTGGGTTTTCGCCATGCTTGCTTGCTCGCTCAATGTAAATAATTTTGACCGCCCATCGGGCCCGCGCAATGCGCCGCGCACAACAAAAGATACCTCTTCGCGCGCCCCGATTCCTTGCGCATCGAGCTGTGTATCGCGCGCCGTCTCGTCAATGGTGAGGCGCAACTCATATCCGGCGGCTGCGTCTTTGACCCAGCGACCGCGCAGAGCCGTGGTTAGGGCGCGGCCATTTTCGCTCTCGGGGACGGCCAAAGCGGCGAGGCGCACAGCACCGCCGGCGTCGCCGTTAATTTTATAAATCGGTGTGAAGCCGCAAGCCGCCAACGCAAGCGAGACCAAACAGGTCATCAGAAAAGAAAAAAGCGCGTGGCGTTTATTTGACCACCAGATTGACGATGCGCCCGGGAACGATAATGGTTTTTGCAATTTCTTTACCTTCAATGAATTTCCCAACCCCCGCATCGGCCAATGCCGCGTCTTTGATTATAGCCTCATCGGCGTCTTTCGGCACGGAAATTTCGCCGCGTTTTTTGCCGTTGACCTGCACCGGCAGCACCACCTCGTCGCGCACCAACGCCGCCATATCGGCTTTCGGCCACGCTGCATCGGCCACCAGACCGGGGCCGCCAAGCGCCTGCCAACCGGTCTCGGCCAGATGCGGCATCATTGGCGATAAAAGTTTCATCAATTGTGCCAGCGCATAAGCCCGCGTCTCTCGCGCCGCTTCATCAGCGCCGCCGCTTGCTTGGGCGTCGGGTTTAAAAGCGCCCAGCGCATTGACCAATTCGTAAAGCCGCGCCACCGCGCGGTTAAAGCCCAGCGCCTCCAAATCGCGGGTCACCGCGTCAATCGTCGC
>JADHOK010000068.1 GCA_016779015.1 PS1 clade bacterium
CTCACCATCGTCGCCACCGGCAAAAGCCTCGCGCTCAATGCTGCGTTCAATAAGCTGCTCAATCGCATCGACATATTTGGTGTCATTGCGCGTCGCCAGTGTAAACGCTGCGCCGCTGCGCCCGGCCCGGCCGGTGCGACCAATGCGGTGCACATAATCTTCGGCATGGGTCGGCACATCGAAATTGAACACATGGCTGACGGCCGGAATATCGAGACCACGCGCTGCCACATCCGAGGCGATGAGATAAGTCGCTTCGCCCGATTTGAATTGGTCGAGCATCCGCAGGCGCATGTGCTGGTCCATATCACCATGCAGCGACACGGCTTTATAATTGTGCCGGTGTAGGCTTTTCAAAAGGTCGCCGATATCGCGCTTTCGATTGCAGAAGATAATGCCATTGGTCACTTCTTCTTTGTCGAATAGCTGACGCAAAGCCTCGCGCTTTTTCATCGGCGCTACTTCGATAATTTTTTGTGAAACATTGTCATTGGTCGAAGACGGGCGCGCCACTTCCACGCGCACCGGAGCGGAGAGAAACTGCTCCGATAGACGGGTGATTTCGGGCGGCATGGTGGCTGAGAAAAACAGCGTTTGGCGGGTGAAAGGTATCATGCCGACAATTTTCTCAATATCGGGGATGAAACCCATATCGAGCATACGGTCGGCCTCGTCGATAACCAGCACTTCAACGCCGCGCAGCAGCACGCCGCCGCGCTCGACATGGTCAATCAGGCGACCGGGTGTTGCAATCAGCACATCGGCACCGCGCATAATCGCTTGCTCTTGATCTTTAAAGCTAACGCCGCCAATCAGCAGCGCTTTGCTAAGCTTGGTGTATTTGCCATAGAGGTCGAAATTTTCCGCCACTTGGGCGGCCAGCTCGCGCGTCGGCTCTAAAATGAGCGTGCGCGGCATGCGCGCTTTGGCGCGGCCGTTCATCAGCCGGTGAATCATCGGCAGGGTGAAGCTTGCCGTTTTGCCAGTGCCGGTCTGGGCAATGCCCAGCACGTCACGATTGGCAAGCACATGCGGAATGGCCTCGGCTTGAATGGGGGTCGGCTCGGTATAGCCGACATCGTTAATGGCCTTCATTATTTCGGGGGCCAGCCCGAGTTTGTCAAAACTCATTTTGTCTTTCCGTGTTGGCGTCGGCTCGTCCGCCATCCCGGTGGAAGGCTTGTGAGAGACGCGAAGCTGCGCAAAACGCGCGAGACCAACTGAAATTCTTTGTCGGCCTTAATCAGGCCACCACGGCCCGACCTGTCTTCTTGCCGCGAAACATAGACGGATTTTCCGGAAAGTAAAGGGGCGCTAGATATCCAGCATTTCCTCGCCGGCGAAGGCAGCGTTTTCTTGAATGAATTTGAAGCGTAGCTCCGGCTTATTGCCCATCAGGTCGCGCACCGCTTTGGCCGTCGCTTTGCTCTCCTCTTCAGGGATATGCACCTGCAACAAAGTGCGCGAGCCGGGCATCATGGTGGTTTCTTTCAACTGCGCGGGCAGCATCTCTCCCAGCCCTTTGAAGCGGCTGATATCGACTTTGGCATTGGCGCGAAACTCGCTTTGCAGCAATTCCTCGCGGTGCGCATCGTCGCGCGCATAAACCGTTTTGGCCCCTTGCGCGAGGCGATAAAGCGGCGGCACGGCAATATAAAGATGTCCTTGCCGGATGAGGTCGGGCATTTGCTCGTGAAAGAACGTCACCAATAGGGCGGCGATATGCGCGCCATCGACATCGGCGTCGGTCATGATGATAATTTTCTCGTAGCGCAGACGCGCCTCGTCATAAGACGCCCCCATGCCGCAGCCGAGCGCCAACACAAGGTCTGCGATTTGCTGGCTCTGCTGCATTTTGGCGGTGGTCGCATTGGCGACATTGAGGATTTTACCGCGCAGCGGCAGAATGGCTTGGTTCTTGCGATTGCGGCCCTGCTTGGCCGAGCCACCGGCGCTGTCGCCCTCGACGATGAACAGCTCCGCTCCCTCGCTCGAATTTTGCGAACAATCAGCCAGCTTGCCCGGCAGGCGCAGCTTGCGGACGGCCGATTTGCGACTGACTTCTTTTTCCTGCCGACGGCGCACGCGCTCTTCGGCGCGGTCAATCACCCAGCCGAGCAGCTTATCGGCATCGGCCGGAGCCGAGGTCAGATAATGCTCAAAATGGTCGCGCAATGTGCTTTCGACAATTTTTGCGGCTTCCGGCGTTGCCAGCTTGTCTTTGGTCTGGCCTTGAAATTCCGGCTCGCGGACAAATACCGAGACCAGCGCTGCCGCGGTGCCCATAACATCCTCGCCGGTGATGATATTGGCTTTTTTATTATTGATGCGCTCGCCATAGGCTTTCAGCCCCTTGGTCAGCGCCGACCGCATGCCCTGTTCATGGGTGCCGCCTTCGGGCGTCGGCACGGTGTTACAATAGCTGGCATTCATGCCGTCGGCATTGCCAATACCGGCCGCGACCCAAGTGACGGCCCATTCGCAAGAGCCGTGCCCGCCGGGCTTTTGCACTTTACCGGCAAACGGCAGGGGCGTGACCACGGCGCGGCCGCCAATTTGTTCTTCCAGATAATCTTGCAGACCATTGGGGAATTTCAGCACATCCTCGGTCGGGCTTTTCGCCTCATCCTTGATAAGGGTCGGGTCGCAGCGCCAGCGGATCTCTACCCCACCGAACAAATAGGCTTTGGCCTTGGCCATGGCATAAACCCGCGCCGGATCAAACTGGGTTTTGCCGAAAATCTCTTCATCGGGCACGAAGCTCACCGTCGTGCCGCGCTTGTTTTTTGCTTCGCCGATTTGCTTCACCTTGCCCTGGGCGAGGCCGCGGGAAAATTCCTGCCGATATAATTTTTGGTCGCGTGCCACCTCGACACACAGCTCGCCGGACAATGCATTGACCACTGAGACGCCGACGCCGTGTAGGCCGCCGGATGTGTCATACGCGTCGCCGCCGAATTTACCGCCCGCATGCAGCGTCGTCATAATCACTTCGAGCGCCGATTTGTCTTTATATTTCGGGTGCGGGTCAACCGGAATGCCGCGCCCATTATCGCGC
The DNA here is from genome assembly GCA_016779015.1 of PS1 clade bacterium. Lineage (GTDB taxonomy): Bacteria > Pseudomonadota > Alphaproteobacteria > RS24 > RS24 > UBA8337. The sequence continues at coordinate 3,059 of JADHOK010000068.1, forward strand.
ACGGAAAGCCGATTATCGGGCATCATCTCGACCTCGATAAAGCTGGCGTAACCGGCCACCGCTTCGTCCATTGAATTGTCGATGACCTCGGCAAACAAATGGTGCATGGCGCGGCTATCGGTGCCGCCAATATACATGCCGGGGCGGCGGCGCACCGGCTCCAGACCTTCCAACACCTCAATGTCAGCGGCAGAATAGCTCTTCTCGCTGCTCTTGCCATTTTTACCATTGGCTTTCGCTGCCGCGTTGGAGGCTTTTTTCGGCGTCGCCTTTTTGGTTTTGGCGCTAGGTTCATTTTCTGCGGGCGCGTCGTCAAACAGGTCGGCAGATTTCTTTTTGGCCATGCGGCACTCCAAGCTTGAAACTTTCGAATCGGTTGTTAGTCTAACCGACAGCCTCAGTTTGGGAGACTAAAAATGGTTTTGAATATAGAATCTTCTCTGAAATTGCCCTGCGGGGCAGAAATTAAGAACCGCATTTGCAAAGCCGCGATGACGGAAGGGCTGGCGGATGAACAAAACCGCGCCACCGATAAACATGTGACACTGTATTCGCGCTGGGCCGAGGGCGGCTCGGGTATTTTGCTGACCGGCAATGTGCAGATTGACCATCGCTATCTTGAGCGTCCGGCCAATGTGGCGATTGAGGGCAAGCAATCGAACGAACAAATCTCGCGCCTGCGCGCCTTTGCCGAAGCCGGTACCAAAAACAACACGCATTTGTGGATGCAAATTTCCCACGCCGGTCGGCAGACGCCGGCGGCTGTTGCGCCGACGCCGGTCGGCCCGTCAGATATTCAGTTGCAAATGCCCGGCGCCGCTTTCGGTAAGCCGCGCGCATTGGAGCACGAAGAAATCCTCGACATCATCCAGCGTTTTGCCCATGCCGCCAAAACCGCGCAGGAGACCGGTTTTACCGGCGTGCAATTGCACGGTGCGCATGGCTATTTGCTGTCCGAATTCCTCTCGCCCGATGTCAATACGCGTGACGATGAATGGGGCGGCAGCCTCGAAAACCGCGCGCGCCTGTTGCTGGAAAGCATTCGCGCTGTGCGCAAAGCGGTCGGCGACAGCTTTCCGGTAGCGCTGAAGCTCAATTCAGCCGACTTCCAAAAAGGCGGCTTCAGCCACGAAGAGTCGGTACAGGTCGCCTCATGGTTGAATGATGAAGGGCTGGATTTGCTGGAAGTTTCCGGTGGCACTTATGAGCAGCCAAAGCTGGTCGGCCTCGACAATTTGACGTTGAACCCCGACCGTGCCGAAGCGTTGCGCGAAAGCACTGTGGCGCGCGAGGCTTATTTCCTCGATTACGCCAAGGATATTCGTGCCGTGTTCAAAAACCCGCTTATGGTGACGGGCGGCTTCCGTTCGCGCGCCGGCATGGATGCGGCGCTGGAGGCCGGGGCATGCGATATGATAGGTCTCGGTCGCCCGCTTTGCGTCGATACCGATATCGTCAATAAGCTCATGGACCGTTCGGTTGATACGACAACGATTTTTGAAAAATCGCTTGAGATTGGCCCGAAAATTCTGCGCCCGCTGCTGGGTCTCAACTCGCCTTTCCGCACCATGGCGGCGCTTAATGGCTGGGGCCAGCAGGGCTGGTGGTGTCTGCAAATCCTGAAAATGGGCGAGGGGCAAGAGCCCGACCTCGACCTCGGCGTGTTCAAAGCTTTCACCAGCTATCAGGCGAGCGAGAAAAAAGCCGCCGAAGTCTATAACGCGCATTGGAACGCATAGAGACGAAACAAAAACGGCCCCACTGATGTGCAGTGGAGCCGTTCTGTTGGAGGGCGGGGGAGGAACGCCCTGTCAGGTGTAAATCAGCGGATTAGACGCTGTAATACATGTCGAACTCGACCGGGTGCGGCGTGTGTTCGTAATTGTAAATCTCTTCCCATTTCAGTTCGAGATAACCGTCGATCTGGTCGTCATCCATGACGCCACCTTTTTTGAGGAAGTCGCGGTCAGCATCAAGCGCTTCGACGGCTTCGCGCAGCGAACCACAAACTTGCGGCACGTCTTTCAGCTCTTCCGGCGGCAACTCATAAAGGTCTTTATCCATCGGGTCGCCCGGATCGATTTTGTTTTCGATACCGTCAAGGCCGGCCATCATCATGGCCGAGAAAGCCAGATACGGGTTGGCCGTCGGGTCGGGGAAGCGGATTTCGATACGCTTGCCCGGTGCTGATGTGGCGAACGGGATGCGGCAAGAAGCTGAACGGTTGCGGGCCGAATAAGCCAGCAGCACCGGTGCTTCAAAGCCCGGGATGAGACGCTTATAGCTGTTGGTTGACGGATTGGTCAGCGCGTTCAGCGCGCGCGCATGTTTGATGATACCGCCAATGTAATACAGGCAATCTTGGCTCAAATCGCCATATTTGTCGCCTGCGAAGAGCGGCTTGCCGTCTTTCCAGATCGACTGGTGACAGTGCATGCCCGTGCCGTTATCACCGGCAACCGGCTTCGGCATGAAGGTCGCTGATTTGCCATAGGCATGGGCGACATTGTGCACGACATATTTATACAATTGCAGACCGTCGGCGATGCTGGTCAGCGTGCCGAATTTCAGGCCAAGCTCGTGCTGGGCAGCGGCCACTTCGTGGTGGTGCTTTTCAACTTCGAGGCCCATTTCTTTCATCACGGAAAGCATTTCCGAGCGCAGGTCTTGACCGCTATCGACCGGATTGACCGGGAAATAGCCACCTTTGGTGCGCGGGCGGTGGCCCATGTTACCGGCTTCATATTCGGTGCCCGAATTATCCGGCAACTCGACGCTGTCCAGCGCAAAGCCGGTATTGTAAGGGTCGGTGGAGAAACGAACATCGTCGAATACGAAGAATTCGGCTTCCGGCCCGAAATATACCGTGTCGCCAATGCCGGTTGATTTGAGATATTCCTCAGCGCGCAGTGCGGTCGAGCGCGGGTCGCGGTTATAGGGCTCACCCGAGTTCGGCTCCAAAATATTGCAGAACAAGGTCAGCGTCTGTTGCGCGTAGAAAGGGTCGAGGCGCGCCGTTGAAGTGTCCGGCATCAGAACCATGTCGGACTCGTTAATGGCTTTCCAACCGGCGATTGACGAACCGTCAAACATCGTGCCATCGGTAAAGAAGTCGTCATCAATCAGGTCAATATCCAATGTGACGTGCTGCATTTTACCGCGCGGGTCGGTAAAGCGCAGGTCAACATATTGAACCTCATTATCCTTGATCATTTTTTGAACGGTAGAAGCATCTGACATCTGAAATCTCCAAATCTGGTCAGTGAAAAAACGGGTTTAAAGCGCTTCGTCGCCGGTTTCACCGGTCCGAATGCGAATGGCTTGGCTGATATCTGAGACGAAGATTTTGCCGTCCCCGATACGCCCAGTCTCTGCCGCAGACTTTATGGCTTCAAGCGCGCCATCAAACAAGTCATCAGCAACAACCACCTCAAGTTTCACCTTGGGCAAAAAATCAACTACATATTCGGCGCCGCGATACAGCTCGGTATGGCCTTTCTGGCGGCCAAAGCCTTTCGCTTCGACCACGGTAATGCCCTGAATACCGGCTTCCTGCAATGCGTCCTTTACCTCGTCCAATTTGAACGGCTTGATAATGGCTTCAATTTTCTTCATTACCGACTCCTAAAATCCTCGTCACCGGTGAATATGCAAAAACCGTGCCAAGTATGGGGCAGATTATTCACGCGCTCGTCCCTTAGGTTTTGCGGGCCTTGCCGAGCTTTCGCGGGCTTAACCGAATTAATTGCCTATTTTTTATACAGTCGCCTTATTTTTAATCATTTTTAATGAAAAAACACGCGCTGCCGCATAATTGGCTTCAAAAACTGTCTGGGTGTCGATACACTCGCGGCCAATTCGGGAGAGTTTTATGCCAAATGACAATACACCCATTCTTATCGGCAGCGGGCTGACGGTTCAAAAAGAAAAAGACGCTGGCAAAGCCAAATCGCCACT
>JADHOK010000003.1 GCA_016779015.1 PS1 clade bacterium
GGCGCAATTGGCCGATATGGTCGATCTCGACGGCCCGCTTTGGCTGGCCGAAGACCGCGCTGACGGCTTACGCTATGACGGCGCGACCATCCACCCGCCGACCGCCGCTCTCTGGGGATAGCGATAACGCCGCTTGACTGGATACGTAACCCTAGTTAATAATGATTATCAATATCACATTGTCTTAGATGACAGGAAAGACGACAGGAAAGAACATGACGCGTTTTCGAGGCCCCGCCCCCACCGCCGCACAGATTATGCAACCTGACCGACTGAATTGCGCTAAAGTGGTGGCCTTGAAACCACGCGCCGTCTCAGACCGACCGGCGGCACGCCATACTGCGCGCATTCTGCCATTCACCAAATCGCGCGCCGGAGGATAAAATGCGCCCTTTATTTGCTTTTCGCTCAATGCTTGCGTCCGGCTTTTTTCTTGTTTCTTCTCTCGCGCCCTCTTTTGCGCAAGCGGCCGACTGCCCGGTGCCTTATTCGGAGTTTGAAGAAAACATCCCGCATATCGACATGGCCGAATGCCCGGGCAATAAACCCGATAGCGAGTTGGGGTTTTGCCGTCTGGTGATGGATGGGGCCGAGGCTTATGTCTACGCCTTTCATTATACCGATGACGAGCCATGCCTTATTGGCATTAAGCGTGCCAAAAAAACCGATTACTTAATGAAAAAATAGGCTAAACTTCTGCCATGATTGATTGGCAAAACCCTACTTACCTCGACCTTCCCGATTTGCGCATGGCGGTTTTTGAAGCCGGTGAAAAGCGCGATGATATCCCCTCAGTGGTGCTGTGCCATGGCTGGCCCGAACTGGCCTATAGCTGGCGTCTGGTGGTGCCGCTTTTGGTTGAAGCCGGCTTGCACGTGCTGGTACCCGAGCAGCGCGGTTTCGGCATGACCGGTAATGCGCTCAACGATGCGGGCGATGAAAGCGGTGTCGCATTATATGATATGGAGCATCTGACGGGCGACTTGGTGCATCTGCTCGACGCCAAGGGCATCGACAAGGCGATATTCACCGGTCACGATTGGGGCGGCTTTGTGATTTGGCAAATGCCGTTTTACCAACCCGGCCGTGTCGCCGGCCTCATCGGCGTCAACACGCCGTTCATCCCGCGCCCCTCCGACGACCCGATTAAGCTAATGCGCCAGGCCATGGGCGATGAATTTTATATTGCAACGTTTCAGGATTATGGCCGCGCCGAGGCGGTTTTCGACGCCGACCCGGCCAAGCTGCTGCGCATGATGTATCGCCGTAGCGGTGGGCTGGAAAATGTCGAATTGCCGAGCGATGCATGGACGCGCATTGAGGTGCTGAACATGCTGCAAGATGACGAAGCAAAATGGCCCGGCCAACCGCTGCTCGACGAAGCGGATTTTCAATATTATCTCGACGGCTTCACCCGCGCGGGCTTTCGCGGCGGCATTAACTGGTATCGCAATTTCTCGCGCAATTGGGAGATGAGCGAGGGCATGGAGCAGAAAATCACCCATCCCAGCCTGATGATTTGCGCCGCCGATGACCGCGTGTTGCCGCCGGAAATGGCCGAGGGCATGCCCGCCTATATCGATGATTTGGAGACCCATATCATCAAGGATTGCGGCCACTGGACCCAGAACGAGCAACCCGAGCAACTGGCCGGTCATATGAGCGATTGGGTGCTGAAGCGTTTCGGCTGAATTGGCCTGCTGCACGTGAGATAGGGCACGTGAAACAGAACATTTGAGACAGAGCATTTGAGATAGAGAAGTAGAGGGCTTGAGGACAGCCGCGCAGCCTCTTATAGTCGCGCCCAAGTTGAGCTTCCGCCATTGAGGATTTTATGAATCGCCCGGAGACCAGAATCGAAAGCGCCGGCGCCACGCCGCTTGAGGCCATCAAAGGCGACGCGCCGCTTCGTATCTTGTTGCCGAGTTATCGCTCCGACCCGCACACTGGCGGTCAGGGCATTTACATGCGGCTTATTTCAAAAGCGCTGGTTGATTTGGGCCACCATGTTGATGTGATTTCCGGCCCGCCCTACCCGATACTCGACGACCGTGTCGGCCTCATAAAACTGCCCTCGCTTGATATGTATGCGCGCGACAACCCGATCAGCTGTCTCAACCGCGACATACTCTCCAACCGAACCGACCTGTTTGAATGGTGGAGCCATAATTGGGGCGGCTTCCCCGAGCCTTATACTTTCGGCGTCCGTATGGCCGAGTATATGCGCGATAAAATCGACCAATACGACATTATGCACGACAACCAGACGCTGTGTTACGGCATGCTGGAAGTGCGCGATATGGGGCTGCCCGTAGTCGGCACCATTCACCACCCCATCACCATGGATAAGCGCATCGATATCGCCCACGCTAAATGGCCGCATATCAAATTTTTGAAATGGCGCTGGTATTCCTTCCTCAATATGCAAATCAAAGTGGCGCGCCAGCTCGACCCGTTGATTGTCGTCTCAGACAGCACCAAACGCGATGTTGAAAAAGATTTCGGCATTGCCGCTGAGCGGATGACACGCATCCATCACGGCATTGACCATGAATTGTTTACGCCGCAGCCGCATATTACGCGCAAGACCAATCGCCTGATGGTGACGGCCAGCGCCGATGTGCCGCTCAAAGGGCTCATCTATCTCATCCGTGCCTATAACGCACTGCTGGTTGACCACCCCGACCTCGAATTGCTGGTCGTCGGTCGCTTGCGCGAGGGCCAGACCATGGACGAGCTTGACCGGCTGGGCATTCGTGACCGCGTCAAATTTGTCTCCGGTCTGAGCGGCGAAGATATTCGCGACCTCTATGCCGAGGCGACCATTGCCGTCTCGCCTTCGGTTTATGAGGGTTTTGGCTTTCCGGCCGGCGAGGCTTTGTCTTGTGGTGTGCCGCTGGTGGCGACCAATGGCGGCTCGCTGCCCGAAGTTGTCGGCGATGCCGGCATCGTCGTGCCGCATTCCAATCCGCCGGCCTTGGCTGAGGCGATTGACGCGCTGCTACGCGACCCGGCGCGGCGCGAAAAAATGTCGGTGAAAGCGCGCCAACACATTCTCGACAGCTTCAAATGGGAGCGTTGCGCCCGCGATGTGGTGAGTTTGTATCGCCGCATATTGGCTGCCCATCACGGGGTCGCCCTTTAAGACATGCAAACCATCAATCTCGACAGGCTGGACTTGCAAGACGGGCACGCCCTGCTCGATTTGGGCTGCGGCCATGGCCGCCACACCCATGCCGCTTATTTTCATAAACGCTGCCGCGCCGTCGGCCTCGACCTCGGCTTTGAGGATGTCAAAATCACCCGCGCCGGTTTCGATGCCAATCCCGATTTGGAGCCACAGACAGGTGCCGCGCGCCGCTTCGATTTAATGGTCGGCGATGCGCTCAGTCTGCCTTTTACCGATAATCATTTCGACCGCCTGATTTGCTCGGAAGTTCTGGAGCATATCCCCGATTATCAGGGCGCGCTGACCGAGATTTGGCGCGTCGTCAAACCCGGCGGCAAAGTCGGCATTTCGGTGCCGCATCGCTGGCCCGAGCAGATTTGCTGGCTGCTTTCTGAGAAATATTACAACACGCCGGGCGGCCATGTGCGGATTTTCCGCGCCAATGATTTGCGTGCCGATTTCGAGGCACTGGGCTTTACCTATCAAGGGCGGCATTTGAAGCACGGTCTGCACAGCCCTTATTGGTGGCTGCGTTGCGCGGTCGGCGTCAATAATGACACCAATCCGCTGGTGCGCGGCTATAAAAAGCTGCTGGAAGTCGAAATCCTCAAAAACCCGCTGGCGCTGCGCGCGCTTTCGGCGCTGGCCGACCCGCTTATGGGCAAGAGCCTGGTCATGTATTTCGACAAACCGGCCACAGCGCGATGAGCGCCCGCGCGAAAAGCCCTTTCGGCGGCCGATTTGACGGCGCGCGCGACGTCATTTTGAACTTGCAGAATACCGACGGGTCGATCCCGTGGTTTAAAAACGGCGTCATCGACCCGTGGAACCACCTCGAAGCGGCTATGGGATTGAACCTTGTCGGCGCGCGCGACGCTGCCGAACACGCCATTGCTTTTTTGCGAAACACGCAAGCCGCCGATGGCTCGTGGTTCGGACAATTGGGCAGCGCCGTGCCGATCGATGAAGAGCTGCACCAATTCACCATGCAGGGCGTCGAAGAGGGACACAAAATCCGCGACACGAATTTCATCGCCTATATCGCCACCGCCATTTGGCACCATCATTGCCTGCATGGCGACACTGATTACACCGCCGCCAACTGGCCCATGGTGAAAGCGGCCATCGATTTTGTGGTGGCCTTGCAAGCGCCCGAAGGCGATGTTCGCTGGAGCGCGCCCGACCCGCAAACGCCGGAGGACGACGCGCTGGTAACCGGCAATAGCTCGATTCATAAAAGCCTCATCTGCGCTGAAAAACTGGCCGCCGCTTTGGGCGAAGACGCCAGCGCCTGGACAATGGCGCGCGAAAAACTGGCCGATGCTTTGGCGCATAAGCCCGAGCGTTATGACCGCACATGGGAACCGAAAACCCTCTATTCGATGGATTGGTATTATCCGGTTCTGTCGGGCGCGTTATCGCCCGCGCAGGCGAAAGACCGCCTCGCGGCGCGCTGGGATGATTTCGTTATCGACGGTTTCGGCTGTCGTTGTGTCGCGGACGAGCCTTGGGTGACGGTGGCGGAAAGCGCCGAGCTGGTGATGGCGTTATTGGCGCATGGCGACCGCGCACGCGCCGAAGCGCATCTCGACTGGCTCGACCAATTCCGCGACGACAACGGTGCCTATTGGATGGGCATGCAAGTCGAAGAGCGTGTGTTCTGGCCGGTGGAACGCCCGGCCTGGACATCCGGCGCGGTCATCCTTGCTACCGATGCGGTGCAGCAGCTAACGCCGGCCTGTAATGTATTGGTCGGCCGCTAAAGCCGCCGCAAAATCCGCAAGCTCTTAACCGCATTTTCTTCTTTGAAAAGACCCGAATGCAACGCCAGCTTGTAAATCTCGTGCGGTGGACGTCCGCCATCGGCAGGGTTTGGAAAGACATCGTGAATGGCCAGCAAGCCGCCCGCCATCACCCGCGTGCCCCAATTGCGATAATCGGCCAAAGCCGCCGGCATGGAATGGCCGCCATCGATGAACACAAACGCCGGAGCGGCCAACGGCAAGCGCGCCACCAAAGCCGACGGGCTGAGTGCAGGGATAACCGTATCTTCCAATCCGGCGCGTTTTATGTTGGCGCGGAACTGGTCGAGCGAAGACATGCCGCCCGCGCCATCGTCCAAATCAGGGTCAAAATATTCCTCGCCCGGCTGGTTTTCCTCAGAGCCGCGATGATGGTCAATGGCCAGCAAAGTGCTGCCCGCTTGCTGACACGCCGCGCCGAGAATAATCGTCGACTTGCCGCAATAGGAGCCGATTTCCACGCATAGGCCTTGCGGCGACATTTCCGCCGCTGCCGCATATAAGGCCGCGCCCTCTTGCGGGTCGAGAAAGCCTTTTACGCTGTCTAAATCAATCGCTAGCTTGATGGGTAGCTGCATTAACGCCCGACTTTTCTCCGCAACGCCGACGACCCGAAATCGCTCGGCTTCAAATCATAATCGAGGTCAGCGGGGCCGTGGTCGAGCTTGATATGGTCAATATTATACCGCCCCGAGGCGACGTCATACATAGCGTCAAACTCAAGCACGCAAGCCGGTGCCTCGTAATAGTTTTTGGTGAACACATGGTGCACGCGTTGCAGTTTGTCATTCTGGTCGTAAATATCGCTCATCAGAAATATCCAGCTATCCTCATCGGCGTAAAACACGCGCCGCGCCTGCTCCATGTTAAATTCAGGCTTCAGCTTGGCTTCCAATACCCAGACGCGATGCTCTTCATAACGCAAATAATCCGGGTTCAGATGATTGGGTTTGAACAAATCCTTGCGCGGTGTGGTGGTCGCCGAGGCTTTATAAGCATTATACGGCACAATTACCCGCTGCTTGCCTTTGAGCGTCCATTCATAACGGTCAGGCGCGCCGCCGAACACAAACATATTGTGGTTCTCGCGCATGCCATCGGAGATCGAAAGCGGCCCATCATAGGTCGTTGACGCGGGCGTTGAGCGTAAGATTTTCCGAACATTGGGATTGAAGAAAAAGCCGTGTCGCGGTTCTTCTATCTGGTCGATGGTGTTGAACATGGAAAAACCCATGCCGTTAAATCGGGACGGGGCGCTCCAAACGCCCATCCAGTGATACTGTTTATTTTGGTATTCCTGGTCCGGCCCTTGTGGGTCAGCGTAGAAATTATAGCGCCAGTCCTCGCGCACAATCCGCGTGCGCGCACCATTTGGGTAGACGTTGGCACCACTCGTTTTGGCGTAATAGCGATGCCCATACCAGTGGAAGTTATGGTTCCAATAAACCTCCAACGGCCCTTTCGGTATCGGAAACGGCACACCAATGCGCGCATCGACCACCATATTGCCGTCATTCACCAGCTTGGCGCGGGTGACATTTTTCTTGGTCTCCTGCTGTACGAATTCCGGTAACGCGCAAGAGCGCCGCGTCGGATAGACATCCATGCGGAAAGTCTGAGGGTGGCGCGCCAGCATAGCCAGCTGGCCCTCGCTCAGGCGGTCTTTATATTGCGCGGCATTCTGCGCCGTAATGGTGTAAAGCGGCCGGTCACCGGCAAACGGGTCGATATGGTCGCCGCCTTTTTTATAACCCGCCGGTGGCGCGGTGATGCCGCCGGTAAAGGCCGGTATCACCCCATCCGCCGAAGCGGCGGGGTTGGCCCCATTATATGTCAGCGACGTGCCAAGCTGGGCCGGATCGGCTGCTATGGCAGTGAAAGCTGTCGAAATACCAAACGCGAAAACGACGCTTAGAAAACCTCTGTGCATTTTTTTATCTCCTATTTACAAAAACCCTAGCTTTGTTCCACAATTCACTCAATAGCTGGTTTAGGGAGAAAATCATGTTTGATCTTATCATCCGCAACGCCAAATTGGTTGACGGCACGGGTGCGCCGGCGCGTCAGGCCGACATCGCCGTCAAAGACGGCAAAATTGCTGAGATTGGCGCTATCGCTGCGAAAGCCACCACTGAAATCGACGCCAAGGGCGATTTGGTGACCCCGGGTTGGGTCGATATCCACACCCATTATGACGGACAAGTGACTTGGGACCCCTATCTCACCCCGTCGGGCTGGAATGGTGTCACGACAGCGGTGATGGGTAATTGCGGCGTCGGTTTCGCGCCCGCCAAAGCCGATAAGCATGATTGGCTGATCAATCTGATGGAGGGCGTCGAGGATATTCCGGGCGCTGCGCTGGCTGAAGGTATTGACTGGAAGTGGGAGAGCTTTCCCGAATATCTTGACGCGCTGGATAAAATGCCGCGCGCGCTCGACGTGGCGACGCAAATCCCGCACGGCGCGGTGCGCGGCTATGTGATGGGCCAACGCGGGGCCGATAATGAAGCGGCGACGCCCGAGGATATTGAGCAAATGGCAGCGATTGTCGAAGACGGCATCAAAGCCGGTGCGCTTGGCTTCTCGACCTCGCGCACCATGTTGCACCTATCGAAAGACGGCGAGCCGGTGCCCGGCACTTTCGCCAATAAAGACGAGCTTTTGGGCATTGCCGATGGCATGCAGCGCGGCGGCCATGGGGTTTTTGAAATGGCTTCCGACCTCAATCCGGCCGAAAAAGAATTTGGCTGGATGGCCGAGATGTCGCAAAAAACCGGCCTGCCGGTGACCTATGCGCTGCTGCAAAATCCTATCGACAAGGATAGCTGGCAAAAGCTGCTGCAAATGACCGATGAAGCGGTGGCTGACGGGGCCAATATCAAAGCGCAAATTGCTTTGCGCGCGCCGGGCCTCATTCTGGGCTGGGAAAGCACGGTGCATCCGTTCTCGCTGCACCCGGAATATCTGCCTTACGCCGAAATGACGCCGCAACAGCGCATTGCCGAGTTGAAGAAACCGGAAGTGCGCGAAGCGATTATCAATGGCGCGCCCTATTTCATGGACAGCAGCGCGCATGACGGCGAAGGCCTGCCCAGCGGACAAGGCATTGGCGCGCTCATCACGCTTGGGTTCAATAATATGTTCCGTCTGGTGCATGACGGGGTGCCGAATTACGAGCCGGAAGGCAAAGACAGCATCGCCGCCATCGCCGAGGCCGAAGGCAGAAAACCGGCCGAAGTGGTTTATGACATGTTGATGGAAAATGACGGGCGCGGTTATGTATTCCTGCCGCTGCTCAATTACGCCAATCAGAACTACGACCATATCCACACCATGTTCCAATCGGAAAATACCGTGCTCAGCCTGTCGGATGGCGGCGCGCATTGCGGGGTCATTACCGATGCCAGCTTCCCGACCTATTTGCTGAGCCATTGGGTGCGCGACCGCAGCCGTGGCCCGCGTTTCGGATTGGAGGAAGCGGTAAAAGCGCAAACCGCCGACACGGCAGCCCTTTACGGACTGCACGATCGCGGCATTATCGCGCCGGGCTTGAAAGCCGATATCAACGTGATTGATTTTGACGCGCTGCAATTGGGCGAACCGGAAATGGTCTATGACCTGCCCGCCGGTGGGCGTCGTCTAATTCAAAAGATTGACGGCTACCGCTACACCATTGTCGATGGCGTGGTGACTTATGAAGACGGCGAACCGACCGGCAAAATGCCCGGTAAGCTGGTGCGCGGCCCGCAGGGCGATGCCAATACGCATCGGCTCGCCGCCGAATAATTTGACGGTTTAATAGCTTTTAGATTGTCTGCTTGATTATCCGCGTGGGGAAAAGGTGCGCGCTGGACGTTGGTTAGAATAACTCAGCGTTTGGCGCGCGCCGCTTCCAATTCGGCGATGACTTTCTTGTGTTCGTCTTCGTCGAATTTGAAAGTCGAGAACAGTAAAGCACCGATAATATAGGCCACAAAAGGCACGCCCGCATACAGCCCCTTAAAGGTCCATATCACCGTGTCGCTTTGTATCTCATTGGGCACAAAGCCGGCCAGCGAGATGGCAAAGCCAGTGACGGTCAACATCACCCCATAGGCTGATTTGGAAACGAAATACCACGCCGCGAAATAGGCACCTTCTTTGCGCTCGCCGGTATTATATTCATCGAGATCGATAATATCCGATTTGATGGACGGGTTGATGGTGCCGCCGCATGAACCGGCCGCACCGGCCAAAGCCGCCAGCACCAGCAGGCGAACTTCCATGCCGGGCTCCAGCGTAATCATGCCGCCAAACGCCACCGCCGTGACCAGCATGGAACTGAGCCACAAGGTCTTCTTGCCAAAGCGTTTGGCGAGCGGTGTCCAGAGCGGCGTCAGGGCGAAAGAAAACACCATATAAGCGAGGATAAAGAACGGTGCCATTTGCGGCGCTTGCATAACATATTGCGCGGTATAAAGCGTCAGAATGGCGATTGCCGCGCCGCCGAGATTCTCGATAAAAATCACAATCAGCAACAAGCGCGCATGACTGTTACGCCAAATATCGCGCGCCGCAGCCCACGGTTTTTCCGGGGCTTTATCCATAAATTCCGGCCGTTCGCGTAGCGCAAAAATGCAAATCAGCAGGCAGACAGCTGCGAAAACACCCGCATAGAGCGACTGCTCGGCATTGAATGTGCGTACCGCTTGTGTGCTTTCGCCTTCGGCCAGAATGAGAAAATACATAGTGGCCAGCGCCGAGATATAACCGGCAATCCAACCGGCATGGCGCGCCGCAAAAATCTTCGTTCGCTCATGATAATCATCTGTCAGCTCGGCACCGAGCGACATATGCGGCACGATAAACATGGTCTGCGCCGAGAAGAAGCCGATAATGGCGACGCCCATCCAAATCGCCAATGCCCCCGAGCTCAACTCATCGGGCGGTGCCGACAGCATCCAGAAAAACAACCCCACCGGCAGCACCGCGCCAAGCAGCCACGGGCGGCGGCGGCCCATGCGGGTTTTGGTTTTATCGGATAAATAGCCGACCAGCGGGTCAGAAATGGCGTCCCAAAAACGCGAAATGCCGTAAATCAACCCCATCAAAGCGGGCGCAATAAGCAGCACATCAGTGGCGAATTTCATTGTGTAGAGGGTAACAAGGCAAAACATATAGCCACCGCCCAAGGGCGGCATAGCGTAGCTGACAACCTCCAGCCAGCTTATCTGCCGAACCGAGGTTGACGGCTTGATATCATCCGCATTTGTTACGCTCATACTTAATCTCCCTGCCCAAACACCATCATTTATTGCTTTGGATGGCAAGCCTTAAGATAACGCATTTGCCTTATCTCGCCCCCTATCTCATACCCCTATCTTAAACCCTATTTTAGAGGCCAGAAGCGGTCTCGACAGACACCAAAGCGCCGCCTAAAATGCCAAGCAGTTTGGAGGAACCACCATGTCTGATATCACCGTACGCGCCGCGGCCGCCCAAAACAGCAAGCCGCTGCAACAAGGGCTAATTGTTTTCGGCCTGATTTTGTTTGGCGGCTATTTGCTGTTCGATCGCGGCCTTATGGGTGTGCTGCTGGAGGGTGATAAAAGCCGCCTCTCATGGCTCATTGTCGCTGTTTGGCTCGCCATGAGCGCGCGCTGGCTGTACTTACTGCGCCGTATGGGAAGCGCGCAAGAGGCCATCGCTGAGGAGGATATGGCACGCTGGCTCAATCATGGTTGGTTCGCCGCTGACAGTGTTTTAAAAATCGGCCTGCTGGGCACGATTATCGGTTTTATTCTAATGCTGGCCCCGATTGGCGAGTTGACCAGCTTTGACCCCAGCAGCCTGCAAAGCGCTCTGGCCGCCATGTCGGCCGGCATGGCGGTGGCGCTTTACACCACGCTGACCGGTCTTGTTGCCAATATTATTCTGCGCTTTCAGTTTCAGTTCCTAGCCGATGCGATGCAAAAGCGTCTTATAGAAGACGAGCGCGCTGTATGAGGGGTGACAAACTTTTCGCCCCGCAGGAAGACCAGAACGCCTTTACTGACATTCTGTTCAACGCGCTTTTGGGTTTTGCGTTTATGTTCTCGGTCGCCTTTATTCTCATCCGACCGGAGGTGACTGACGGCAAAATCAACCCGAAAGCGGAGTTTATGATTACCGCGCAATGGCCCGACGGGCACGAAGACGATATTGACCTTATCGTCGAGGATGGCGAAGGCAATCTGGTTTGGTTCGATGCGCGCGAAGCCGGGCTGATGCATCTCGATCGCGACGATCGTGGCTGGCTTGGCGATAGCATCACGGTTGCCGGCAAGCGCATTGAGAACCCGCTCAATCAGGAGACGGTCACCATTCGCGGCATTGCGGCGGGCGAATATGTCGTCAATCTGCTGCATTACAAAGCGCAAACCGGCCAGCCCGTGCCGGTGAAAGTAAAGGTCGAGAAACTGAACCCGCAAGTGAAGGTCGTATTCGCCGGCACCAATGAATTGACTGGCGCGGGCGATGAGCAGACCGCCATTCGCTTCCGCCTCAGCCCGACCGGCGAGGTTTTGGAAATGGCGACGCGTGACAAGCTGCTTATCCGCGCCGAAGATTTTGACGCCAAACAGGCAGGAGACAACAAATGACCATACCGCTACTGCTTGGTGTCGCATATGCAGTGCTCGCGGCACTGCTGCTCAGCCTCAATCTTGAGACCAAATATCGCCGCGAGATAAAAATCGCCGCCATAATCGGCGTCAGTTTGCTTTATGTGGCGACCTATCACGGCGCGCAAAACTTGCGCGGCTGGGCCATTGCCGAGGCGCCGCCCAATCCGTTCAAACTGCATTGGGCAGTGGTGGAGGAACCCGATAAAGCGCGCGGCACGGAGGGGGCGATTTTCATTCTCGGGCAAAAGCTTTCGAGCCGTGGTGTCGCTGTCGGCGCGCCGCGCTTATATGAATTGCCCTTTACGCCGGAGCTGGCCGAGCAGATAGATGAGGCCCTTACCAAAAAAGAAGACGGCAAGGATTTGGAAGCGCGTCTCAGCTATAAAGCGGCGACGCCCGATGATGTCGATGAGGCACAAAAAAGGGACGGCCAAAAAAGCCGTCCCGATTCTGCCGGTGAGGAAGATAGGCTGAAGCTCAATTTCCGTGAGCTTGCATCGCCCGACCTGCCTCCCAAATCAGCGAATTAATTCGCCGCTCCATTGGTCTCCAACTGACTGGTCTTATCGTCAGTCTTCTTAGCCGCTTCTTGGGCATCGTAATCCTGCCGGCTCCGCAGATTGATAAAGGCGTAGATATCCTCGACATCCTTCTCACTCAAACGGTCGGCGAAGCTCGACATACCACGGTCTGCCAGCACGCCTTCCAGCACAATCTCTTTGAACATGCGGTGCGTTTGATCGCTCATTTTGCGAAGGTCCGGCAACGCGGCATGGCCGATAACGGCAATACCGTGACAAAACCCGCAAACCTCATGATACAGCTCCATGCCGTTATCAAGCGACGCTTCGGTTGCTTCAACGACCGGCGGCTCAGGGATTTCACGCGCCCAGTGCTCCGGCTCATCAATCGACTGACCACCGTTCAGTTTGAACACCAGCAGGCGACCGAAATTGCCCCATTTGTTGGAGGCCGGCATAGCCGCCTCAACCAGACCACCGGCCCCACCGGAACCGACCTGAATGGCAACATATTGCTCGCCATCAATGGCATAGGTGATGGGCGGTGCGATGGTTGAGGTATAGGTATTGACCTTCCAAACTTCCTTGCCGTTTTGTGCATCGTAAGCAACAAAATAACCATCGCCATTACCTTGGAAAACCAGACCGGCTTCAGTGGACAGCGTACCGCCGTTCCAGTGCGTGCCGTGCTGGCGCATCCAATGGGTTTTACCAGTCAGCGGGTCAAAGGCCGTGATATAGCCTTTCGGTGCCGGTAAATCCGGGTGCTCCGCCAAGAGCGGCAACAAACGACCGAACTCGATACCGGTGTTCCACCCGCCTTCGATATATTTATAGCGACCGGTGGCTTTGAAGTCGTGATCGACATCGAAAACCAACGGATTTTCCATCGCCGGAATATAGACCAGACCGGTATTCGGATTATAGCTCATGGACTGCCAGTTATGGCCACCAAGCGGGCCGGGCAAAATCCACTTTGACGCTTTACTCTCGGCGAAATTGCGCGAGTCGTTTTCGACCGGACGACCGGTTTCCATATCAATATGGCTGGCCCAGTTTACCGTCACATACGGGTTGGCGCGCAGCAGCTCACCGGTCTCGCGGTCCAACACATAGAAGAAACCGTTTTTCGGCGCTTGCATAATCACCTTGCGCTCGCGCCCATCGATTTCCATGTCGGCCAGCATCATGTCCTGCACGGCTGTGTAGTCCCATGTGTCGCCAGGCGTTGTCTGATAGTGCCATTTTTTGCGACCGGTATTCGGGTCCAGCGCAACGATGGATGACAAGAACAGATTGTCGCCGCCACCCGGTGAACGGATGGTGCGGGTCCACGGGCTGCCATTGCCGACGCCGAGATAGACCGTGTCGGTATCGGGGTCATAGACGATGGAATTCCAAACCGTGCCGCCGCCGCCGATTTTCCACCATTCGCCGCCTTTCCAAGTCTTCGCGGCTTCTTCCATTTCCGGATGCTCGAACGGTTTATTCGGATCGCCCGGCACGGTGTAGAAGCGCCAGTCTTGTTCGCCGGTTTTGGCGTCATAGGCGGTCACATAACCGCGCACGCCAAACTCGCCGCCGCCATTACCGATAAACACGCGGCCATTGGCAACGCGCGGCGCGCCGGTGATGGTGTAAGCGCGGCTGCGGTCGATAATGGTGTTGATGCGCCAGATAACCTCGCCGGTTTCGGCGTTCAGAGAAATCAAATAACCGTCAATGGTGGCGACGTAAACCGCGCCATCATAAACCGCAACACCGCGATTGACGACATCGCAGCAGGCTTTGCGCGCCCAATCGCCCGGCACTTCGGGGTCAAACGACCATATTTCTTCGCCGGTGGTTGCATCTACTGCATGGACGATGCTCCACGAGCCGGTCATATACATAATGCCATCGACAACAATCGGCGAGGCTTCGAGACCACGGGTCGTGTACATATCGACGGAAAACGCCAATTCCAAATCTTTGATGGTGCTCTTATTAATCTGCGTCAGCGGCGAATGGCGCTGCTCGGCATAAGTGCGGCCATAAGACAACCAATTTCCCGGCTCGCTCTCGGCATTGATGATACGCGCTGTATCAATCTGGCCGATGCTGGTGCTGGCCGTGGCCCCACCAGTGCTATAATTGCTGCCGCTATCGGCGTCACTGCCCTGACTGACAATGGCCGCTAACGCGCCCAATGCCAACAAGCCCAGCGCGACGACATTCACCAGCGTGGCTTTTTTCTGATCTAAAGTTGGATGTGCCATAAAAGCGTCCTCCCCACTAACAACTCATTAAAATTCTAAGGATAAACGCCCCCTCCAGACAAGCGAAAAAAGTCAACAAGCGGGTGTTTTTACCCTGCGACATATTCTCTCGACCAGACGCTCGGAATTGGCTTTTCGATGGTAACCGCCTAAAAAACCGTACAGGTTTTTGCTCATGAAATATGTTTTGACAGTTCTGGCCCTTATCGGCGTTTTATCAGCTCCGGCGCGTGCCGAGATGGTGTCGCCCATCATGGCAGAAGACGCGCAGATAAAGCTCGGTATTGGCGAGCGACCGGCGGCAATGTTTGTGACGCTGCACAATAAAGGTGCGGCCACGCGCCTGATTGGTGCAACAAGCGATGCTTTCGCGCGTATCGAATTGCACAGCCATGAAATGGGCGGCGGCATGATGCGCATGGTCAAGGTTGACGATTTTGCCGTGCCGGCCAATGGCATGCTGACGCTCAAACCGGGGGGATACCATCTGATGCTGTTCGGTTTTAACGCCGATGCCGATGCGCCGGTGCAGGTGACACTGCAATTCGCCAATGGCCAAACCGTCGAGACCATGGCCACACCATCTGTCCGCCAAAAGCGGATGCCGCATGGCGGCATGCACGGGCATTAATCTCGTCTCCCATGGAGCCTTTTTAATTCGGCATTCTTGGAAACGGTTACGCTCATTATCACCCTCATTGTTTTTGTTGCGGCTATCGGTATCGCTGCGGGTGAGTCGTTAAACCGTGCAGGCGTGCACCGATTTCGCCACGTGACAAAGCACAAAGAAAGCACAAAGAAAGCGCAAAGAAAGCGCAAAGGCTGCAAAATATCGGCTAAATTGCCCCTAAAGCCCTGTTTTAATTCGGAAATATCTGAATCACGCTCGGAAACCCCCTGATTTCAGCCAAAAAACGTCCAAAAATGGTTTTTTTTCAAAAAATTCACTTTTTTTTTCTAGCCGCGGCATTCTGACACGCTATGTTGCTAAGTGTTAAATCATGGGAGTACTAACATGAATATTGTTAAGCGTTGGAAAGTCGCTGCTGCAGCTGTGGCTTTCACTGGTCTTCCGTCGCTAGCTATGGCGGCAGATGCCAATCTGGAACCCGACGATTTTGTCGGCATTTCTTTCTGGTTGATTTCAATGGCTCTGGTAGCCTCAACCGTTTTCTTCTTCATCGAACGCGACCGCGTTGACGCAAAATGGAAAACCTCTCTGACGGTTTCCGGCTTGGTGACACTGGTTGCTGCCGTACATTATTTCTATATGCGCGATGTGTGGGTCTCCACCGGAGAAACACCGACCGTATATCGTTACATTGACTGGCTGATTACTGTGCCGCTGTTGATGGTGGAATTCTTCCTCATCCTGTCGGCCATCACCGCCGTTCCGGCGCGCGTCTTCTGGCGTCTGCTCATCGGTACGACGCTGATGCTGGTATTCGGTTATCTCGGCGAAGCGGGTTACATGGATGTAACCGCCGGCTTTGTTCTGGGGACCGCAGCTTGGTTCTATGTATTGTATGAAATCTTCCGTGGTGAAGCCGGTCGGCTTAATGCCGAAAATGCCAGCCCTGCTGTGCAGTCGGCTTTCAACCTGATGCGGAACATTGTGACCTTTGGCTGGGCGATTTATCCAATCGGCTATGTGATGGGTTACATGATGGGCAATGTCGATGCTGACACGTTGAACATCATCTACAACCTGGCTGACGTGCTGAACAAGATCGCCTTTGGTCTGATCATCTGGCACGTTGCTGTCACTGAAAGTGAAAGCAAAGCTAAATAAAGCTAATCTCTTACGAGATTGTTTTAAGGGTCGGCGCTTTGCGTCGGCCCTTTTTTTTCGTCATGAGCGTTTTCGTATTGGCAGCCCCCCCTTCTCACCTTAAGCTTGCGGCAAATGAGGGAGATGCCAAATGTCTCAGCAATTAATCGCCAAATGGCACGCCTATATGGACAATCCAAGCGCCCAAGCATTGGATGAGATGCTGCATGATGACGTGACCTTTATCTCGCCGGTGGTCTTCACGCCGCAAAAGGGCAAAGCCGTGGCCATGAAATATCTGCTCTCGGCCGGCGTCGTGTTCAAGGACACGAAATTCAAATATGTGCATGAGCTGGAAGCCGGAAACCGGATGATTTTGGAATTCGAAGCCGAAATGGACGGCAAATATGTTAATGGCGTTGATATTATCGACTTCGACGATGACGGTCTCATCACCCAATTCAAAGTTATGGTGCGGCCCCTGCAAGCGCTCAACATGTTGTGGCAGCAAATGGGCGCCCAGTTGGAAGAAATGTCTGCCTAGGTCTAACGGCAGAGGAGAATAGTGTGTCTGAACGGCTGATAGAGGCCAAGGATTTATGTGTGCGCCGACAAGGCGGGCTGGTGTTGGATAATGTCTCGCTGGCTTTAGGCGAGCGTGACTTCATAACCCTTATCGGCCCCAATGGCGCCGGCAAATCGGTGTTGCTGCGCCATCTTTTGAAACTCGAAACGCCCGATAGTGGCAGCGTTACCCATAAGCAGGGTTTGCGTATCGGCTATATACCTGAGCGGTTTCAAATCGACCCGACCCTGCCCATGCCGGTGCGGCGCTTTTTGACGCTGAACAACAATCAACCGGCTGATGCGCTGGCCGAGCTGGTGGCCGAGACGCGCTGCGATATGCTGCTCGATAAGCCGCTGGCGGCTTTGTCGGGTGGCGAGATGCAACGGGTCTTGCTGGCCCGCGCGCTGAGCAATCAACCGCATGTGTTGATGCTCGACGAACCGGCGCAGAACTTGGATGTCAGCGGCCAGTTACAATTTTACCGACTGATTGATGAGCTTTATGAAAAGCGCGACCTGTCAGTGCTGATGGTCAGTCACGACCTGCATATGGTAATGAGTTCGACGCGCCAAGTGGTCTGTCTGTATCACCACATTTGCTGCTCCGGCGCGCCCGATAGTATCGCCCGCGACCCCGAATTCATTCAGATGTTCGGCGGCGAAATGGCGCAAATGATGGCCGTCTATCAGCACAGCCATTCACACGACCACACGCATGATGACGCGTATGACCACACCCATCACCATGAGGTAAAACCATGACCGCGCCGCTGCTCATCACCGCCACCGCGCTGGCGCTGCTGGCCGGGCCGCTCGGCTGTTTTGTGGTCTGGCGGCGTATGGCTTATTTCGGTGACGGCCTCGCCCATTCGGCGCTGCTCGGTGTCGCCATCGGTCTGATTGTCGGCATGAGCCATCAGATAGGTATGATCCTCATCGCCATTATTTTCGCCATCACGCTCATCTGGTTGCGCGCGCAGAGTCTTCTCGCCACCGACACATTGCTGGGCATTCTGGCCCATGCGGCGCTGTCGTTGGGCATTCTCGCCATGGCGCTGTTGGGGGTTGAGGATGCGGAAGTGCACGATTATCTGCTCGGCAGTCTCGATAGCGTCAACGCCGATGTGCTGGTCTATGTGGTGCTCGGATGCGGTTTGTCGCTGGGCATTTTGATGCGCTTATGGCCCGGCCTTTTGCTGATGACCTCAAGCGAGGAATTGGCGCATGCCGAGGGCGTGCCGGTGCGGGTTTACGAGTTTTTGCTGATGCTGCTGCTCGGCGTGTTGGTGGCGGCGGCAGTGCAGATTGTCGGTATTCTGCTCATCACTTCGCTGCTTATCATTCCGGCATCGGCAGCGCGCCTTTTTGCCCAAAGCCCCGAAGCGATGGCAATTGGCGGCAGCCTGATTGCCGGCTTGTGTATGCTCGCCGGCCTGCCCGTCGCATCCGCCATGGCAGTGCCGCTGGGGCCGACCATTGTCGCCCTCACCGTCGCCTTGTTTGTGCTGTTACTGGCCGGACGTTTGCTGGTCGACCGGCTGAAACCGGCAGGTTAATTGACCCAAATCGGCGAAGCGTAAGCGCGTTCTTGAATCGTCGCTTCGACATCAGGGCGCGGCGGCACACCGGCGCGCAACGCATCCCATGTTGACCAACGACAGCTCGGATTTTCCATCACGCGGACATAATAAAAAGCCTGCTGACCGGCTTTATATTCCGGGTCGCGCCAGACGGTTTTCAACTCATTGGCGCTGGTTTTGGCCGTAGCTTTGCAGGTTTTGACATCCACTTTGGCACCATTATCGGGGCAGCGATGGTCGCGGCCCGGTTTTTGGTCACCGGCGCAGGCTATATCGAAGACTTTTTCAGCGCTCGAGCCGTCGGCTTTGAGCCAGCCTTTGACCATTTGCAAGCGCTGCAGCCCATAAGATTTGGCATCGCGCATCGCCTAGACCAGAAACTCCGGCGAAGCGTCGCCTGTGACCGCCAAATCGCCGCCCATGGAAACCCCCTCTTTATAAGCGCGCTTCACCATATCGGAGCGGTTCTCAATATTGCGGCTGAAATCGGTTGAGGCGAAAAAGCGCAATTTTATGCGCGGGCCGGTGGTGGCATAGGTTTCCTTGCGGCGCATGGCGTCAAAAATATCCTCGCGCGTATTGGCATCGGCCCAGACCGCGGCCAAACCCGACGCGCCCCATGTGTGGAAATTATTGGCATTATATATACTGCCATCCTCATTCGGCTTGTCGAGCGGCACTGAGCCGCGCAACTGGCCGTCGGAATCGACCAGGCCGATTTTCGACCAGTAATTATCCTCGTCAAACGCGCCGGCACCGACATGCGTGTCGGAAGCGCCGATGAGACCGAATTTATACGGATTGCCTTTGCCCTGCGCTTGCATTTCCAGACCGCGCAAATAGGCCTGACGCACATAGGAGCCATCGGGCTTACTGGGCGTCCAACCGCCAATGCGGAAAGGCATGGTTTCAAAATCGGCATATTCATCATTCGGCGATAAAAGCGGGTGCGTCTCGCTATCGCCTTTCACTTGCGTCACCTCGACAATCGGCTCATTGCGCATGCGGGTTTCGGCATATTCGGCATCCATCGGGCTGCCATCGGTCTTTTGGGTCATGAACATCAGACCGTTGGAGCCGTTGGCGTTATGCGGAACGGCGATCGAATCCATACCTTTTTCGCGCAACGCATCCATCCATACCCAGAGGTCTTCCGGATTGGGCGACATGATACGGCTGAACGGCAACACCGGCGCGCTGTCGCCCCGGAAGAACACATTGCGGTGCAGATTCTGGTTCTCCGGCCCCGACGTATATTCGTAGCCGATAAGGGTTGAGAATTTTCCCGGCTCATTATGACGGTTGGCGGTATCAATGATTTCCTGCCACGCCGATTTCATAATATCGACATCGACAAGGTCATCCGGCTTGTCGTTTTTATTGAGATAGGGGAACAGTTTCTGAAACGCTCCGATACGCTCCATCTGCGTATTGGCTTTGCGCATTTCCAGCGAAATCGGGTGTTTTGACACTTGCTGTTTCGGGTCGTGCATGGCCGGCAGCATGCCGAGATAAATCGCATGGTCGGTGACCGACTGAAAATCCAGCGGCTCGCTCAGTGTCATCTCAAAACCGGCCGGGTGCTTGATGGTTTCGCCCTTGGCGTAACGATAAGCGTCCTCCGGCGTGTTGCGATTGCCGAAAATATACGCGTCAAAAGACAAAACTGTGTGCAAATGGGTTTCCCCGAACAGCACTTGGCGATTTTCCGGCTTGTCAGATGCGCTGTAAGCCGCTTGAAACGGCATAACAGACAAAATTGTCGCGGCAAAAACCGCGCAAAACGTGCGTTTATTCATAATCCCCCCAAATCTGCCCCATGATAACAAAATTTTAACCATCCAAAAGCTAAAACAGTGCGTATTGGTGATGATATGTTTGTTGTCCTCCCGACAAACATTATCCCAACAAGCCCTCGACGTCCCTCCCACGTCGAGGGCAAATTTTTTTGAACTCTCTTCTAAAGCGCTAACGCCATCAGATTATAAGCGATCTGCGCGGCGGTAAAATCGCTGGCGGGCTGGCCGTCAATCGGTGCCAATTCCATCACATCGAGGCCGACGCAACGCCGCCCTTCTAGCGCACTCGCCACCAAATCCAATGCCTGATAATAACCAAGGCCGCCCGGCACCGGCGTACCCGTCGCAGGCAGCACAGACGGGTCGAGGCCGTCAAGGTCGAAAGTTACATATATATTCTCGGGAAAATCATCCGGCAGGGTGATGCTCGAAATATTGCCGCGCACCAGCGCCGCCGCATCATGCGCGATAACGCCATGCGCGCGCCGCGCCGTCTCTTCTTCCTCGGCCAAAGCCCGCACACCAAGCGAGGCGATCGGCAGCCCCTCTTGCGCCAGCAAATGCATGACGCTGGCATGGGAGTGTTTATGCCCCTGATAGGCGTCGCGGAAATCGGCATGCGCATCGACTTGCACCAGACCGACCGGTGCATCCAACGCATCGACCACGCCCATTACCGCGCCATAGCTGATGGAATGTTCGCCACCCAATGTCACAGGTATCGCCCCGCGCCCGACAATCGCCGCGGTTGTGGCGCGCAATTCGTCAATCACCGTCTCGACAGGCGGTGTGCAATCGATCGGCGCATGGGTAAAAATTCCCGCCGCGCACGGCACCTGCCCCAGAGTGAGCCGCTCTAGCTGGTGGCTGGCCGCGATAATGGCGGCCGGCCCCTTGGCCGCGCCGGTGCCATAAGAAACAGTGGCCTCGAGCGGGCATGGCAGCACTTCAAAACGCGCCGTGCCTTGCACATTTTCGGAAGCGTTTAATTCTTCGCCCAAAAATTGCTCGGCTCGCGTCATCACGAAAGCCGCCCTTCAAAATCATCATAGCCGAACTGTTTGACCATGCGCAGCGCGTCAGTCTCGCTGTTCCAAATCGCCAGCGACGGCAATTGCGCGCCGTTAAAAGTCGTCATTTTGACCATGGTATAATGCGCCTGATCGAGGAAAGCGATGCGCTGGCCGCTCTGCGGTGGCGCGTCGAAACAATAGCTGCCGATAATATCGCCGGACAGGCAACTCGCACCACCCAACCGCACCTCGACCTCGCCGCAATCATTGAGCATGGCCGGACGATATGGTGCTTCGATGACATCGGGCATATGGCAGGTCGGTGAAATATCGGTAATTCCGACAAGGCCGTTATTCTCCGTCACATCCAGCACCTCGCCGACCAAAATAGTGGTGTCGAGACCGATAGCCGTCCCCGGCTCCAAATAGGTTTGCACACCCAGCGCCCCTGACAGCTCCTTCAGCAGCTCGATAAGCCCGCCGCGGTCATAATCGTGGCGCGTAATCAAGTGCCCGCCGCCTAGGTTAAGCCAATCATAAGCGCCTTTATGCGCTTCGAGGAAAGGCCGCACCGCCGCCACAGTGCGCGTCAAAGGAGCCAGACCTTGCTCGCACAAATTATGCATATGCAGACCCGACACGGCGTCGGGCAGCGTATCCAATCGCGACACCGGATAACCGAGGCGCGAGCCGACAGCGCACGGGTCGTAAAGCGCAATCTGGGCCTCGGAATGTTCGGGGTTGAGGCGCAGTGCTACATCGGCCCCCGCCGCCTGCGCCTGCGCGCCAAAGCGGTCAATCTGCGCCGGACTGTTGAAGACAATATGGTCGGACAGCGCGGCAATCGCCTCAAAATGCGAGGCTTTGAAAGCGGGCGCATAGGTCGCCAATTCGCCGCCGAAATGTTTGCGCGCCAATTGCGCTTCCCACAAGCTGGAAGCGCATGTGCCGGCCAAATGCTCCGATATCATCGGCGCCAGCGACCACATGGCAAAAGCCTTCAGGGCCAGCAAAATCTTTATATCGCCGGCTTCGGCCACAGCGCGCAGCACTTCGAGATTTTCTCTGAGCTGCACCTCATCAATGACAAAGCATGGTGACGGCACGCGCGTCAGGTCAAAATCGGCAAAGCGGCCGGCACCGGAAGATTGGGTTCTTAACATGCGTCAAACTCCGGCATCGCGGGTAAATCAATATGTTGCCATGGCAGGCCATGGGCGTTCAGCATGGCCATAAACGGGTCGGGGTCGAGTTGTTCGAGATTGAACACACCGGCGCGCATCCATGTGCCGTCAAGCATCAGCGCCGCGCCAATCATCGCCGGCACGCCGGTTGTATAGCTGACCGCCTGACTGCCCACCTCGGCAAAACACGCTTCATGGTCGCAAATATTATACAGATAGACAGTGCGCGGCCGGCCGTTGTGTTGGCCGCTGACAATGGTGCCGATACAGGTTTTGCCGGTTGTCGTCTCGCCCAGATCGCCCGGATTGGGCAGCACGGCTTTCAAAAATTGCAGCGGCACAATCTCGCGGCCCTCATAGGTCACCGGCTCGATCGATGTCATGCCGATATTCTGCAGCACTTCGAGATGCTTCAAATAAGCCTCGCCAAATGTCATCCAAAAGCGCGCCCGCTGAAGCTCGGGATAATGCTTCGACAAGCTCTCAAGCTCCTCGTGATACATAAGATACATATCCCGCTCGCCGACCTCGGGGAAATCAAAGCGCTGCTTATGCGACAGCGCCGGTGTCTCGACCCAAGCGCCATCCTGCCAATGCCGCGCCGGTGCAGTGACCTCGCGGATATTGATTTCCGGATTGAAATTCGTGGCAAAAGCCTGCCCGTGATCGCCGCCATTGCAATCGAGAATATCCAGCGTCTGCATTTCACCGACCAGATGTTTTTGCGTATAGGCGGTGAAGACATTGGTGACGCCGGGGTCGAAACCCGAGCCGAGCAGAGCCATCAGCCCTTTGGCCGCAAAGCGTTCCTGATAGGCCCATTGCCAATGATATTCGAATTTCGCCTCATCGCGCGGCTCGTAATTGGCGGTGTCGAGATAATGCACGCCGGTCTCAAGACAGGCATCCATAATCGCCAAATCTTGATACGGCAGTGCCAGATTGACCACCAGCTCAGGCTGCACTTTGTCGATGAGGGCGACGGTTTCGGCGACATTATCGGCATCCAATTGGGCAATGGAAATGGATTTACCGGTGCGGGCACTGACCGCTTTTTGCACGTCTTCGCAAGGCCCCAAGCGACGGCTGGCGAGAGTAATGTTTGAAAAAATATCGGGTAGCATTGCCATTTTATGGACTGCTACCGAGCCGACACCGCCGGCTCCTACCACCAGAACATTCGCCAAGTTACCCTCCGCGATTTCGTCAAAAAACAGGACCCGTGAGTCACCTCCAATGCCGTTATTATGAACGGCTGAACGCGTCATTAGACCCTTTGGAAGAACCTGTAAAGCGAATTTATGAGTGTCGGGAATCGCGCCAAAATGAACTATGAAAAAGCCTCGCCCCGCGATCAAATCCTGCTATGTCTATCTGCTGAAAAGCTGCGATAACGGGCCTTCAAAATCCTATGTCGGCTGGACTATGGATTTGGAAAAACGTCTGGCCGCGCATAATGACGGCAGTGGTGCCAAAGCCACACGGGGGCGGCAATGGCAGCTTGTGCATATCGAGGTTTTCAAAACCCGCGGCGAAGCCATGTCGCGGGAGTATGAATTAAAAAATGACCGTCCGGCGCGCAAAGTTCTGCTGGCCCGTGGCTGTGACGGTGACGATGGCGGTGGCGGTGAGGACTAAATTATGGATAGCTATACCGAGATGATGGCGGCGTTTCTCGCCTCCGGACCGAATGAATATACTGCCGATCTGCCCGAGACGTGGAAACAGGGGCGCACCGCTTTTGGCGGCATCACCTCGGCGCTGCTGCTGGCGGCGATTTTGAACGACCATGGCGACTTGCCGCCTTTGCGCACCATGCAGATTAATTTCATCGGCCCGGCTATGGATACGTTGAGTGTCCGTCACAAACTGCTGCGGCAGGGCAAAAACAATGCCACTTTTTCGGGCGAACTGGATAGCGTCGCCGGTGCCGGCACGCATGGGTTCTTCACTTTTGGCGTCGAACGCGCGCTGGATATTGAAATGGATTATCCGATAAAAGAGGTCGAAAAACGGCCGGAGGAAATCGAGCCTTACGAGCTTGGCAATGCGGCGCCGAATTTTCTCTTCAATTTCGATCGCCGCTGGGTCTCCGGTCCGAAATTTTTTGAGCAATCCGACGACCCCGATATGCTGCTATGGACGCGCCTGACCGATGCCCAAAGCTGGGATAAAGGACTGCTGCCGCTGGTCGTGCTGGCCGATGCACCGCCCGCCGCTTTCGGCGCGCTGAGCGGGGTACGCGCCCTCAGTTCGATGAATTGGACTATCAATTTCCTGACCGATGATTTCACCACACAGGATGGCTGGTGGCTGATGCGCTCGGCGACACGCTTCATCCGCGACGGCTATTCATCGCAGCTCATCCAAGTCTGGAACAGCGAAGGCCGCCGCGTCATGGACTCGATGCAACATGTGGCGATTTTCCAATAAAAAGGGCCGCATTTGAGCGGCCCCTTAATTGCTTTTGCATGGTCTTCTTTAGAGGCCGAGCACAAACTTCGACATAATGCCTTTTTGCACTTCCGTCGTGCCGCCGAAAATCGTTGAGGCGCGATTGAACAGCATGGAATGCGTCATATCGGGCGCTTCTTTGCGGAAATTCGGCTCGTTATCGCCGACTTTCGGGTCAAACTCTTCGGCCGTGAACAGCACGGTCGAATCCGCGCCCAGCATGTCATAGGCCAAATCGCCCATATCCTGCTGCAATTCGGTGCCGAGCGTTTTCATCGGAAGCGGCAGGATGAGTGCTTCGCCCGACCCTTCCGCAGCAAACAGCGCGCGATTTTCAAGCATTTGCAGCGATTCATAGCGCACCGAAAGCTCGGCGTGACGCTTGGCAAAAGCGTCGGCCTGATAGCTCTCGCCCGCCGTCTCGACCAAATAATTATGCACGGTTCTCAAATTCGTCAGACCATTGACGATAATGTCAGTGCCGGCAATGCCCGCGCGCTCATTGCCGAGCAGGAATTTGGCGTAAGTCCAGCCTTCATTTTCTTCGCCGACGAGATTTTTAACCGGTACGCGCACATCGGTGAAATACACCTCGTTCAAGTGATGGTCGCCATCGATGGAATAAATCGGCTTCACCTCAATGCCCGGCGATTTCATATCGATGAGCAGGAATGAGATGCCCTGTTGCGGCTTGCCTTCCGTGCTGGTGCGCACAAGGCAGAAAATCCAGTCGGCAATATGCGCCTGGGTGGTCCAGATCTTTTGGCCGTTGACGACATAATCATCGCCATCACGCACCGCCATGGTGCGCAAAGACGCAAGGTCGGAACCCGACCCCGGTTCAGAATAACCCTGACACCAAAAGCGCGAGCCATCGAGAATATGCGGCAGGTGCTCAGCCTTTTGCTCATCCGTACCGAAAGCACAAATCACCGGCCCGACCATGGTCACGCCAAAAGGCGACTGCCCCGGCGCATTAACGCGCGCCGCTTCCGATTGAAAAATCGCCTTTTGCGCGTCGTTCCAGCCGGTGCCGCCATATTCAGCCGGCCATCCAATAGCGCCCCAGCCATTGCTGTTCAGCGTGCGCTGCCATTCGGCCATTTCATCGCGCGTCATATTGATGATGCTGCCGCCGCGAAATGGGTGGCCTTCCGGCATTTGCTCTTCAAACCAGCTGCGAATTCCCTGCTGGAAGGTTTGCTCTTCTGCTGAAAGTTTCAAATCCATGTCTGTCTCCTAAAAGGGTTAAACAGCCGATGGGCAGCTGTGCGCCGCCATGGGTTTCAGCCCAAGGCGGTCAAAAAGGTCATTATCTTTTTCCAGTGCCGGATTGGCGGTCGTCAAAAGCGCCTCGCCGACAAAAATCGAATTGGCGCCAGCCAAAAAGCACAGCGCTTGGGTCTCATCCGACATCCATTCGCGACCGGCCGAGAGGCGCACGACCGATTTCGGCATCATGATGCGCGCCACAGCGATACAGCGCACGAAATCGATCGGGTCAACCGGCTCATTATCGCCCATTGGCGTTCCGGCAATCGGGATCAGCATATTGATCGGCACAGATTGCGGCTGCGGATTGAGATTGGCCAATGTCATAAGCATAGAGGCGCGGTCACCGACCTCTTCGCCCATGCCGAGAATCCCGCCGGCGCAAACATTAATACCGGCATCCTGCACATAGCCTATGGTCTCGATACGGTCTTCAAAGTTCCGCGTGGTGATGATGTCGCCGTAAAACTCTTCCGATGTGTCGATATTGTGGTTGTAATAATCGAGGCCGGCCTCTTTCAACTGCGCCGCTTGCGCGGGCGACAACATGCCCAACGTCATGCAAGTTTCCATGCCCATGGCGCGCACGCCTTTAATCATCGCCGCAATATCTTCCATGTCGCGGTCTTTGGGGCTGCGCCATGCCGCACCCATGCAATAGCGCGAGGCACCGGCCGCTTTAGCGCGCGCGGCACCTTCTAACACGGCATCAACATCCATCAGCTTGGTGGCTTTCAAACCGGTATCGAATTTGGCGCTCTGGCTGCAATAATTGCAATCTTCGGGGCAGCCACCGGTCTTGATGGATAGCAGGGTCGATTTTTGTACCTCATTGGCATCGAACCATTGGCGATGCACGCTCTGGGCTTCAAAAATCAAATCATTAAACGGCAGGGCAAACAGCGCCTCTACTTCGTCGCGCGTCCATGTGTGGCGCGGCTCGATGGGCGCTGCAGCAGTCGGCGTGTTTGTGGTAAGCGACACGTAAAACCTCTTAAAATCCGTATTTTTTTATAGCAAACACCGCTTAGCGTGTGAAGCGACTACCGGACGCAGGCGGGGTTTCCGGCGCACCGGCAAAACACTGCGCTTTCGACATCCAATCATTGGCCACCGCGCCTGTAACTTGCAAATCAGTATCGGCGATATTGCGCACTTGCGTCACAACTTGGCAGAAATCTGCGGCTGCGCCCTCAATACGCTCATCATCCGACGCCTCGCCAAATTCCCAAACAGCGCCCGACGGCGCGCTCAGTTTGACAAATGGCATTGGCCCCGGCGGCGTTTCGCCGCGGGTCGCATAGGTCCAGCCAAATGTATTGGTGCCCAAAACAGCGATTGACCGAATGGTATCGGTGTTCTGCCGCGCGACGCCAAGCTGGTCAAAAACTTCCTGCCCATGCGCCCAAGTTTCCATCAGCCGCGCCGAAATAGACGAGCGCGCGCTCATATCGGGCCCGGCCCATTTCAATCGTTTTTTCGGATCGACCTCGACAAAGCGCGCCGCCATGGCGGTATAAAATTCGTGCCAGCGCTCCAGCAAGGCGCGGCCTTGAACCCCGTCATTCCATACCGCTTCATAGGCGCGCATGCCGCCATCGCCCGCCATGGCTTTCATCGCCTCATCGAGAAAGGCCATGAAATTATCTTCATCGGCGTGGCTTTCATTAGCCGCCCAATTCCACATATGCAGATGCTCCAGCACATTGTTCAACGTCCAGCCTTTGAACTGCGTCGGCGCGTCGAAAGCGGCGTCGTCCAAATCGCGCATCAATTCATAAAGCGCATCGCTTTCGGCTTTAAAATCGAGAGCTTCTTGTAACATCCAGGTCTCCTACTCTTCGCCCGTATCAATGGCGATTATCAAATCATCGGCCGCCACTTGCGCCTCAGCCGCCACCAGCACGTCTTCCACCGTGCCGTCGACAGTGGCCAAAATCTCGTGCTGCATTTTCATCGCCTCGATGGTCGCCAGTCGGTCACCGCTGGCAATAACGTCGCCTTTTTTGACAAACACCTCAATGACCTTGCCGTGCATCGGCGCGGTGACGCGGCTGCCATCACCGGTCTCATCGCCGGCCGCGTTGCGCATCAGCAAATTAGAGGTGGTAAAGCTATCGCCATCAATCGTCGCATAAAGCGTCTCGCCATCGAGATAAGCCTGACTGACATAATGCTTACCGCCACTATTGATGACCATATGCGTGCCGTCATGCGCCACAATACGCAGCTCAACGCTCTCCTCGCCAATTTGAACCGTGTAAAATGACGGGTCTTTGGAGCGCACCGACAAAGACGTTTCGGTTTCGCCAATGGCCAGCTTATAGGGCGTGCGCAGCGCTTCATCGCTGGTGAAATTAACCAGCCCGCGCGGCACATGCATCGCCTTGGCGAGGGCTTTTTCATGGTCGCAAAGATAATGGCGCACTGCCAATATCGCCAACGCCGTGGCATCGGCAACGGGCGCGGCGAGGTCTTCATCGGTGAAGTTTTCGGCGATGAAAGCGGTCGAGAAATCACCGCTGATAAAATCATCCTTGTCGAGACAGGCAATCAGGAAATCGCGATTGGTCTTCGGCCCGAACAGGGCCGTATCGGTCAACGCTTCAAGCATCAGTTTGCGCGCCGCTTCGCGCGTTGGGCCGGTTGTGATGAGCTTGGCAATCATCGGGTCGTAAAATGGCGAGATTTCTTGTCCGCCGCGAATGCCGGTATCGTAACGCACACCGGGGCGCGCCAGCTGATTGAAACAAGCCACTGTGCCGGTGCTGGGCAAAAACCCTTTGGTCGGGTCTTCGGCATAGAGGCGCACCTCGATGGAATGGCCGCTCAGCGTCACATCGTCTTGGCTGAAACCCAGCGTCTCGCCTTCCGCCACTTTTATTTGCAACGCCACCAAATCGAGACCGGTGACTTCTTCGGTTACCGGATGCTCGACCTGCAGCCGCGTGTTCATTTCGAGGAAATAAAATTCGCCGCTCGCATCGAGCAGAAACTCGACCGTGCCGGCACCGCGATAATCTATCGATTTGGCGGCATCAACCGCCGCCTTGCCCATAGCCGCGCGCAAATCGGGGGTCATTACCGGACAGGGTGCTTCTTCGATGACTTTTTGGTGACGCCGTTGCACCGAGCAATCGCGTTCGCCCAAATGCACAACATTGCCGTGCGTGTCGGCGAATATTTGAATTTCCACATGGCGCGGTTTGACAATGGCTTTTTCCAAAATCAACTCGCCCGAGCCGAAAGCGTTTTCGGCTTCCGAGCGCCCCGAGGAAATCGCCGCTTCCAAACCGTCGGCCGCCTCGACCAGTCGCATACCCCGACCGCCGCCGCCGGCAGCCGCTTTGACCATTATCGGAAAGCCGATTTTTTCGCCTTCTTTAAGCAGCACTTGGTCGCTCTGGTCCTCGCCCTCATAGCCCGGCACGCAAGGCACACCGGCCTCAATCATGCGCCGCTTGGCGGCCGCTTTATTGCCCATAAGGTCAATGGCTTCGGCCGTCGGGCCGATAAATGTCAGACCGGCTTTTTCGACCGCGTCTGAAAACGCGGCGTTTTCAGACAAAAAGCCATAGCCTGGATGGATGGCATCGGCACCCGTCTGCTTGGCCGCGTCGATTATTTTCTCAGCCGCAAAATAGCTCTGTCCGACCGGCCCCGGGCCGATGAGCACTGCCTCATCAGCCATGGTGACATGCGGCGCACCGGCATCGGGCTCGGAATAAACGGCGACGCTGCGAACGCCCAAATCGCGGGCTGTGCGCATCACGCGGCAGGCAATCTCGCCGCGATTGGCAACGAGGATTTTACGAATGGTGTTTTTACTCTGCGGCATGTTTACGTCTCACTATTCCGCGACCCAATTGGGTTTGCGCTTTTCAAGGAAGCTGGCAACGCCCTCTTTGCCTTCATCGCTTTTGACGCTTTTGGCAAAGACCTCGCCCGCATAACGGATCATGGCGACATCATCGAGGTGCTTATTGGCTTCCAGCAATTCTTTGGTGGC
>JADHOK010000069.1 GCA_016779015.1 PS1 clade bacterium
GATAAACATGTGAAGAAAATTTCGATTAGGGGGTCAAGTTATTGATTTATATAGCCTCCAAACC
Organism: PS1 clade bacterium; assembly: GCA_016779015.1. Lineage (GTDB taxonomy): Bacteria > Pseudomonadota > Alphaproteobacteria > RS24 > RS24 > UBA8337. Next base: position 65 of record JADHOK010000069.1, read on the forward strand.
CATTGCCTAAAAAATAGGCAATAATTACAACCCTCTGTTTTCATTATGAAAAACAAAATCAAGCGGGCAAAAAGAAAATTATTTTGGGCTAGTTTTTGGGCTTTACAAAACTGAAATTATTTTGCAGATGCGTGTGAATTACTCGCGTATTGCGATTTTCTCAAATTTTTCATGAGGTTACGGGATATTTTGTCGCAGTTGGGGGGTAAAAAAGGGCAGAAAAGGGGAATTTTTCGAGCTTTAAAATCAGCCGCGCAGGCGAGAAATTGCAATTCCGACCGAGGCGGCTTTTGCAATCGCTTGCGGTTTCTCAATCTGCACCCGAATTTGCACAATCCGCGTATCCTGCATCAGCGCATCGGCGATGTTTTCGGCCAGTGTTTCAACCAGATCGATATGCCCATCTGTGGCCAGCGCCGTCGCCGTTTTGCAAATATCTTCATAGCAAACGACATCTGCAATATTGGCAGGCGTATCGCCCGCATCCTCGAGAACCCCGGCATCAATGGTCAGCCAGATTTCCTGCTTGGCCTGTTTTTCGTGTTGGTGAATACCGATACTGGCTTCAACCGCCAGTCGATTGACAAAGACATGGCGTAGGCCGCGCGCGGCGCTTGCGAAGTCGGGGCGGCTATCGGGTGATTGCTGGTTCATTTACCGGATACCTATTCTTTTACTTGCGTCACATCAGGGGTCTGCCAAGCCAGATGCTGACCGCCATCCTGCATAATGGTTTGGCCGGTCATGGCACGAGCCGACAGAATATAGCGTGCGGCGGCGACAATATCATCCGGCGTCGCGCCATGGCCGAGCGGCACCAGGCGCGCCTGCTTATCAAACTCCGATTGCTGTTGCCGCGGATTGGGCAGGGTCGGGCCGGGGCCAATGGCGTTGACGCGAATATGTTGCGGCGCCAGCGCCTGCGCGAATGTTTGGGTCAATGTCGCAAGGCCGGTTTTCGATACGGTGTAGCTGATGAAATCAGGCGTCAGGCGGTCAACCCGTTGGTCGGTGATGTTGATGATGCAGGCATCGTCGGTCGAGCCGTCATTCAATTGCGGTTGATTGGCGAAGTCGCGCATCAGCAAGGCGGGGCCACGCAAATTGGCATTGAGATGGGTGTCCCAGCTTTCAGGGGTCAGCGTATGCGCCGTATCGCGCTCAAATACCGAGGCATTATTAATCAGCGCGGTGAGCGGCCCCAGCGCGTCGGCGGCTTTGGCAATAAGCGTCTCTACCGCAGCCGCGTCGCGCAGGTCAGCCTGCAGGGCAATGGCGTTGCCGCCTTTGTCGGAAATATCGGCGACCAATGCCTCGGCCTCATTTTTTGAACCGGCATAATGCGCCGCAATGGCCCAGCCATCAGCCGCCAACGCCTCGGACAGGGCGCGGCCGATGCGTTTTCCGGCTCCGGTGATGAGAACGGCTTTGTGGTGTGTTTCCGCCATGCCACACCATGTAGCAGTTTTTGAGGGACGACCCTAAACGTTTTTTAACCGACATAATTGCGACAAAGTGCTTCCAATGAGGCCTGAAATCAGTTACTTCTAATCGTGTCCGGATAAAAAAAACAAGGGAGTCGGATATGCCAACCCCAGATTTCACATCTATTCGGAGATGCTGACCGGTGTGTCCATACTGCGTTCTCCAGTAAGCGTTCAAATTTATGTGTTCGACTTTAAGTGTTCAATGTAGCCTGCAATTTGCCGGCATTGTTAACCGATAATTAACTGGCATTGCGTAGTTTCAATGTCGAAGAACAAGAAAAAGAAAAAGGAGGAGATCCATGGATCGCCGTTACTCTTATATTCCCCGCCGCTATATGCCCCTGCGCCTAAGGGCACTCGCGGTTCTCTCTCTGCTTGTAGCCGGGCTGACCTCGCTACTCGTCAACACCGCCATCGCGCAGGACAACATGACGTATAAAGATTGGCCGCAGCAATCGCGCGCCGATCGACTTGGCACTTTCACCTATGTTTTCGGCAGTTTGGGCGCGGTGTCCCACGATACGACGGCAGAGGGTAAGCGAGCCTATAGCTTAACTTTCTCCGAGAATGCCGCCGACTTCAATCAAGATGCCACCGGAGACAATGAAGACACCTTTGCCAGTGTCGGCTTTGGTCTGCGTTTGAAAAATGACGTGGATGTTGAACTCGCGGTTTCAACTTTAAACGGTGCTTATAATAAGCCGTCGGCAAGTGGGGGTTCCAACCCTAAACCGGACCAGCCGATATATGAAATATCTGCAATGAAAAGTTTCGATTGGGGCGGGCCGCCTTTGCTGCGCTACACGGCGCGCATCGGCTATGCCACTCTCGATGACCCTGATACTGATGATAATATCTTCTTCGGTATTGGCGTCGGGCACGACCCGTTCCGCGTCGAACTGCGCCAATATGATTTCGGGGTGTTTGAGAGCCAGGTTCTCGCATTCACCTATCTGTAAGACTTCTAGGGGCCTTTTCGGCGACGGCGCTGCTTTTTTGGTGCCGCCTCCTTTTTTACACCGGTCTGGTCGGCGACCCGCGCATCAACCTCTGATTGGCGCGCAAACGGGTCGTCGGCCACGGCCAATTCGGTTTCCTGCAAGCGTTTGATCTCGTCGCGTAGCCGTGCCGCTGTCTCGAATTCCAAATCGGCGGCGGCTTCGCGCATTTCAGCTTCCAATCCCTCGATATGGGCGCGCAAATTGCTGCCCAGTAACGGGGCCTGTTTTTCTTCCATCGCTTCGCGAATGCGATACGGGCCGGGCGCTGTTTTATTATCGCGCTCGGCGATACCCTCCATCACATCGGCGATATTTTTCTTCACCGATGCCGGCGTGATGCCATGCGCTTCATTATGCGCCATCTGCTTTTCGCGGCGGCGATTGGTTTCGGCCATGGCGCGGGTCAGCGAGCCGGTCATCTGGTCGGCATAAAGCAGCACGCGCCCCTCGGCATTGCGTGCGGCGCGGCCAATGGTCTGCACCAGCGAGGTCTCGGAGCGCAGAAAGCCCTCCTTGTCAGCGTCGAGAATAGCGACCAAAGAGCATTCGGGGATATCCAGCCCCTCGCGCAGCAGATTGATGCCGACGAGAATATCAAACGCGCCGAGGCGCAGGTCGCGGATGATTTCGATACGCTCCAGCGTGTCGATATCGGAGTGCATATAACGCACCCGCAAGCCTTGCTCGTGCATATATTCAGTCAAATCTTCCGCCATTTTCTTGGTCAGCGTCGTCACCAATACGCGCTGGTCTTTTTTCGCCAGCTCTTGGCATTCGGCAATCAGATCATCGACCTGCGTGGTGGCCGGGCGGATCTCGCAAGTCGGGTCAATAAGGCCGGTCGGGCGGATGACCTGCTCGACAAACACGCCCCCCGTGCGCTCCATTTCCCACGGGCCGGGGGTTGCCGAAACATGCACGGTTTGCGGCCGCATAATGTCCCACTCTTCAAATTTCATCGGCCGATTATCGACGCAAGAAGGCAACCGGAAACCGAACTCGGCCAGCGTCGATTTACGCCGAAAGTCACCGCGAAACATGCCGCCGATTTGCGGAATGGTGACATGGCTTTCATCGGCAAAGACCAGCGCATTGTCGGGCAGATATTCAAACAAGGTCGGCGGCGGCTCGCCGGGCTTGCGGCCGGTCAGATAGCGCGAATAATTTTCAATACCGGCGCAGCTGCCGGTCGCCTCCATCATCTCCAAATCAAAATTGGTGCGCTGCTCCAGCCGTTGCGCTTCCAACAAACGCCCCGCCGCCTCAAACTCTTCCAGCCTGATTTTCAGCTCGTCTTGAATGCCGACCATGGCCTGCTTCAGCGTCGGGCCGGGCGTCACATAATGCGAATTGGCATAGAGCCGGACTTTTTCGAGGTCGCCGGATTTGTGGCCGGTCAGGGGGTCGAACTCGGTAAGACTGTCAATCTCGTCGCCAAACAATTCGATGCGCCAAGCACGGTCTTCATAATGCGCCGGAAACACATCAACCGTGTCGCCGCGGACGCGGAAATCGCCGCGCGCAAAGGCCATATCATTACGCCGATATTGCAGCGCCACCAAATCGGCGAGCAATTGATTGCGGCTGATTTCCATGCCCTGTTTCAGTTCGAGCGTCATGCTGGAATAGCTTTCCACCGAACCGATGCCGTAAATGCACGACACTGAGGCGACGATAATCACATCATCGCGCTCCAGCAGCGCCCGCGTGGCCGAATGGCGCATGCGGTCAATCTGCTCGTTAATATTGCTCTCTTTTTCAATATAAGTGTCGGTACGCGGCACATAGGCTTCGGGCTGATAATAATCGTAATAGGAAACGAAATACTCCACCGCATTTTCGGGGAAGAAACCCTTGAACTCGCCATAGAGCTGCGCAGCCAGCGTTTTGTTGGGCGCCAAAATAAGCGCCGGACGCTGCGTGCGCTGGATAATTTGCGCCATGGTGAAAGTCTTGCCGCTGCCGGTCACACCCAGCAGCACTTGGTCGCGTTCTTCATCGCTAATGCCGGCCAGCAATTCCTCAATGGCTTGCGGCTGGTCGCCGGCCGGATCGAAATCCGAAACCAATTTGAAAGCGCGCCCGCCTTCGGTCTTTTCCGGACGGGCGGCGCGGTGCGGAATGAATTGCGCGAGTTGGCCTTCGCTCATACCGGGTTCGGGCACCGGCGCCAATTCCTTGCGCCCGGTTAGGGATTGCTGTTCCTCAGACATGTGACGAATATAGCGTGAAACGCCGAGCGACCCAACAACCGCAGATTGCGGTTTTTTAGCGTTTCAAATCCGGGCGGCGGCGCTTTTTGTCCCACGAAGCCGACAGATGGTTGAGCCACACACCGATGGCCACTGCGCCCCAGACAATCAGCATATGAATGCCGACAAAAAACGCGGCATGAGAAAAATCAGAATTAAAATCAAACATTACCAGTTCCAATCGCAATGCAGCCAATATGCGTTGGGACGGATAAATATTGGGTTAATGCAGCGGTCGGTGGCCTTTGCTTCTTGTTTTTACAACCTCTTAAGCGTAGTTTGCGCGTAAAGAATTGCCTTAAAAAGGAGTTTTGAAATGACCTCTTTCCTCGCCGATAGCCTGTCTCGGGTGAAGCCTTCTGCCACCATGGCGGTGACAGATATGGCGCGCCAGCTGCGCGCCCAGGGCCGCGATGTCATTGGCCTTGGTGCCGGTGAACCGGATTTTGACACGCCGGAAAATATCAAGCAGGCGGCGATAGACGCGATTGCCCGCGGCGAGACCAAATACACCGCCGTCACCGGCATTGACGAGTTGAAGCAAGCGATTTGCGACAAGTTCAAGCGCGATAACGGCCTCGATTACGAAGCGTCGCAAGTGTTTGTCGCGCCGGGCGGCAAGCCGGTGATTTATGACGCCATGATGGCGACGCTGAACCCTGGCAATGAGGTCATCATTCCGGCCCCCTATTGGGTCAGCTATCCCGATATCGTCAATCTGGCGGGCGGCGAACCGGTGATTGTCGAGGCGCGCGCCGAGGACGGCTTCAAACTGCAAGCCGAGGATTTGGAAGCGGCGATTACGCCGAACACCAAATGGTTCATCTTCAATTCGCCGTCCAACCCGTCGGGCGCGGCCTATAGCGAAAGCGAGTTGAAGAAACTCACCGATGTGTTGGTCAAACATCCCCATGTTTGGGTGCTGACCGATGATATGTACGAGCATCTGGTCTATGACAATTTTGTCTTCGCCACACCGGCGCAGGTCGAGCCGCAGCTTTATGAGCGCACATTGACCATGAACGGCGTGTCGAAAGCCTATTGCATGACCGGCTGGCGCATTGGTTATTGCGCCGGGCCGCAACAGCTGATTAAGGCGATGACCAAAATCCAGTCGCAATCGACCTCCAACCCGACCAGCATCAGCCAATGGGCGGCGGTTGAGGCACTGAACGGGCCGCAGGAATTCATCGCCGAACACAACACCCATTTCAAACGCCGCCGCGACATGGTGGTGGCGCTGCTGAACCAATGCGCGGGTATTGAATGCCTGACGCCGGAAGGGGCGTTTTACGTCTATCCGAGCTGCGCCGGTTGCATCGGCAAGGCAACCGAAGACGGCACCGTTATCGACAGCGACGAGGCTTTCGCCAAAGCGCTGCTGGAGGCCGAAGGCGTGGCGGTGGTGCATGGCGCGGCTTTTGGCCTTTCGCCGTTTTTTCGGATCAGCTATGCGACATCGGACGAAAATCTGACCGAAGCATGCGCGCGCATCCAGCGTTTCTGCGCTTCTTTAAAATAATCCCCAATCATTTGGGCAAATTTTAATGCAGCCCCTTCACTTAGGCTAACAATCAAGTTTAGAGTTTTTGGAAGCTTCCGACACCAGCCAAAGCAGGTGCCGGGGTGTTGGAACTACCGCGTAGAGACGGCAACGACGTATTACGCCGAGGCGCTATTTCGCCGTCACCCCGGCTTTAGCCGAAGCGACGGATTTTTCTCGGTGACAAAGATAAAAACGCAAACCTGCTGGGTGCAAGGACGAGCGGTTTTAAATCACCGCCCTACGTGAGGTTTCCACTCCCCAACTGCCGGACCGTCCCCGACAGATGGCGTGTTTATAGCACCGATTCATGGCCCAAGGGTGAACTCATTGTCGCATTAAAGGCGATTATTGGCTCGATGTGTTTGTGGGGCGACACGCGAGGGAGGCCGCGGCCGCCCCGTCTTTTTAGAACCTGACCAGTGTTCCAATTGTTAGGCGGGTAAGCTCCGCCTCATCATAATCGGCTAAACTGTACTCAAAACGAATGGCCGCATTAGATTCTTTGATAGAAACATCGAAGCCCAAACCGATGAGCGGCCCACTTTCACTTTCGCTTAAGGTGTCGATAATAGTCGCCGTGTTTAAATCAATCACGGGTCCCTTTAACTTACCGTCGCTATAGCCAAGGCGAACAAAAGGCGCACCATTCTTAGCTCGGAAA
>JADHOK010000070.1 GCA_016779015.1 PS1 clade bacterium
CGCTTGCGTCGCGGCGGCGATGCGGGCCGGGTTTTGCGAACCGATAATGGCGATGGGCGTGCTCGGATGCGCCAGCACAAAAGCCAGCGCAATAGCGGCGCGGTCGGTATTTTCGCGCGCCGCCAGTTCGTCGATTTTGCTGATTAATGCGGGCCGCAAACCGTCGCCGCTGACCAGTTTTCCACCGGCCAAAGGCGACCAGGCGAGAAACGCCGTATCGGTGCTCATGCAGCGGTCGAGCGAACCGTCGCGCAACATATTGAGATGCGCCAGCGAATATTCCGATTGCAGTGAGACCAAAGGCGCCTGCATGAAATGGCGCAGCGCGTCCTCCTGCGCTTGCGTGTAATTTGAAACGCCGACCATGCCGATTTTGCCGGCCGCGACCAGCGCATCCAGCGCGGCGGCGGTCTCACTCGGATGGGTGAACATGTCGGGGCGGTGGATTTGGAAAAGGTCGATATGCGCGCTATTGAGGCGCGCCAGCGAGGCATCGACCGCGGCGTTGAGATAAGCGGCGCTCGCGACATAAGGAACGCCCGGGATAATACTGCCTTTGCTGGCCAGCACCATGCGCGCGCGCAAAGAAGGGTTTTGGCTCAGCACTTTGCCGAGCAGCGTCTCGCTTTCGCCAAATGCCCGTCCGCCCCAATCGAGACCGTAAACATCGGCATTGTCGATAAGCGTCAAACCGTTATCAAGCGCTGTCTCAATGCGCGCTGTGGCGTCTGCAACATCGTCGCCGACCAGCCGCCAGCACCCGAAAGCCAGCGGGCCAACTTGTTTGCCACCGATTTGGCGCGGCTGTGTATTGACCAGATTTTCTTGCGTGCCGAAACTCATAAACCCACCTCATTCATATCGACGCGGCGCTTTTCTGTCGCCGCCATTTGCGCCGCTACGCCCATGGCCACGGCGCGATGACCGTCCAGCGCCGTCACCGGCACGTCGCCGGTGCCGCGCACGGCGTCGAGAAATGCTTTATTTTGATGGTAAGTGGCGCCCGAATGATAACCGGCATTGAGGATTTCCTCGGGCACATGAATGGGTTCTTCAACCACCTCCCAAGTTTCGCGATTGCCATGGGTGACGATGTTTTGCGGCAGCAGGCACTCGACCTTGGCCTTGTCGCCAATCGCCGCCAGCTCCTCGCTATGGCGCGAGCCTTCGGCGAACATACACAGGTCGAGCATGGCGCGCGCGCCATTGGCGAAATCAAACACGACATAGGCATTGTCCCAAATATCCGGGGTGTGGCCATGATAGCTCTCGTCGAGGTGATTGACGTTTTGGCCGCCCGAAGCGATGACGCCGGTCGGTTCACTGCCGATAATGAAGCGCATCAGGTCGAAAAAATGGCAGCATTTTTCCACTAGCGTGCCGCCCGTATTGCGGTTGAAGCGGTTCCAGTCGCCGACTTTGGGCAGAAAAGGAAAGCGGTGTTCGCGGATGGAGAGCATTTGAATCTGACCGATTGTGCCGCCATGCACGCGCGCAATCATCTCGGCCAAAGCGGGCTTGAAGCGATATTCCATACCGACTTGAAAAATCAGCCCGTTATGGCCGACTTTTTTCATCACCTCTTGCGTATCGGCCAGCGTGGTGCACATAGGCTTTTCGCATAATATCGGTTTGCCGGCCTCCAATGCGCTGGCCAGCACATGGATATGATGGAAATTCGGCGTCGCAATCACCAGCGCGTCCGGTCCATCGTCACCCAGCAGCGTCTCGAAATCATCGCTTAAGGTAGGGTTGCCATCGGTCATGGCGGCGGCTTTGTTCAGCATGCCGTCATCGGTGTCGGCCAAAGCCGTCACCCGCGCGCCGTCGAGCAGATTGAAATTTTGAATATGCTCTTGGCCCATCATGCCGGCGCCGATAATGCCGATGCTAATCTCATCCATGCGCGTTCACTCAGCCTTCATAACCGGACAGTTTTTTCGCCGTCGCACTTTTTTCGACCTCGCCCGTGTTCTTCCAAGTGCCGAGCAGCACATCGCCGAGGCCATTGGTGATGCCCCAATTATAGTTCTCATTGTGAAAATGATGCCGCATATGCGCGGCGCGCAAGGCGTTGCCCCAGGCGGTTAGCGGCTTATAGCTTTGCGTGTGGTGCGCCAGATGGATCCATTCATAGGCCAGATAATAGGCGATTGAAGCGAGCAGCGGCACCAGCGCCGTGGTCCAAGACCATGTCAGCAGCGCATAGGTCAGATAAAGCTGGATGAACATGACGATGATGCCGCTAACCGGCGCAAATTGCAGGTCGCGCCGCTCAGGGTGCAGGTGATGGCCATGGTGCAGGCGGATTTGATAGTCGCGCCAAAACCCCGGCGTCTCGCTCAGCGGGCGGTGCAGCGTATATTTATGCGTTACCCACTCGAAAAATGGCGCACTGGCAATCACCACCAGCATCCACGGCCAGCTTTGCCACAGTGACAGCGTTTCTACCGCATAAGTGCATGCGGCGAGGGCTACAAACAGAAACTGCACCGTGCCATGGGTCACATAATCTTCAAAAATTTCACGCATGAAACGCTCCTTACGCGCAGGCTTACCAGATTTACTTCAATTCGGGAATGGCCGCACCATGCGCTTCCAGCATGTCATCGACCAAGGCCCAAATCTGGTCGAGGTTCAGCTCGGCCGCCGTGTGCGGGTCCAGCATGGCGGCGTGATAAACATGTTCGCGCTTGCCGGTCAGCAAAGCTTCAACCGTCAGTTGTTGTACCCCAATATTGGTTTGCATCAGTGCGGCAAGTTGCGGCGGCAGCGCGCCGACCGGTTGTGGGTGCAGGCCGCTGCCATCGACCAGAAACGGCACCTCGACACAAGCATTGGCCGGCAGATTATCGATGAGGCCGGTATTGGCGACATTGCCGTGAATTTTATCCGGTTTGCCAAGACTGCGTGCGGCGATGATGCGGGCCGCATATTCGACCGATTTCTCGCATGTAATATCGCCGCCGCCGGTCAGTGCCGCCGCTTGGGCTTCCCATTCGGCGATTTGCGCCTCGCAGCGGCGTGGGTATTCATCAAGCGGAATCTCATATTTTTCAATCAGTTGCGGCTGATTACCTTTGATAAAATAGGGCGTGTATTCGGCGAAATGCTCGGAGCTTTCGGTGACGAAATAACCCAGCCGCGTCAACATTTCATAGCGCACATGATTGGCACAATCCTCCCAGCCGCGGCCATATTGGCGGGTCTCGGCCAGCGCCTTAAGGCGCGGGTAAAGGTCTTCCATGCGGCCATCAGGGTGGCGCTTTTCAAACCGCGTATAAAACGCCACGTGATTAATGCCGGCGCAATCATACTCAATATCCTCCGGCATCTCGCCGAGATCGCGCGCCAGATCGATCGCCGTGCCTTGCACCGAGTGACACAGGCCGACATAATTCAACTGTGGCGCGAGTTGCGATAGCGCCAGACAGTTGATCGCCATCGGATTGACATATTGCAGCAGCAGCGCATCGGGACAGCAATCGGCCATATCATCGACGATCCCTTTGAGCACCGGCACGGTGCGCAGGCCGCGCATAATGCCGCCAATGCCCAGCGTATCGCCAATGGTCTGGCGCAGGCCGTATTGTTTGGGAATCTCAAAATCAATGACGGTCGCCGGTTGATAGCCGCCAACTTGAATCATGGTGATGACAAAATCAGCGTCTTGCAGCGCCGCGCGGCGGTCGAGCGTTGCGTCAATGGTCGGTGTGGTGGCGGTGGTTTCGGCGATGCGCCGGGCCACTTTCTCAGAGGTCGCAAGGCGCGCCGCATCAATATCGTGCAGCGCGATATGCGCTGTTTCGAGACCCGGCTCGAGCACAATATCGGTGACGATATTCTTCATGAAAACCGTACTTCCGGCCCCGATAATCGAGATTTTGACCACTTTCACGCCTCCAAACGCGCCGCGCCGCTTGTCCGGCTGTCGACGCTTGCCTAGACTGTCACAATTATGCCGCTTTGTTAATGCGGCGAGGGAGCAGGGCGATGAAACACCCATATGATTTTGAAAGCGCGGCGACGACGCTGGTGGCGCGCATGTCGGTTGACGAAAAAACCTCGCTCATGTCCGGTTCGACTTTCTGGCATTTGCAGCCATTGGCGCAATATGAACTGCCGCAAATTATGGTGTCGGACGGCCCGCACGGCCTGCGCAAACAGGGCAATCAGGCTGACCATATGGGGCTGACGGCGTCGGTGCCGGCGACCTGTTTTCCAACCGCGGTGACGCTGGCGTCGTCTTGGAACCGCGAGCTTATTCACCAAGTCGGGGCCGCCATCGGGGCCGAATGTCAAGCCGAAGGGGTCTCAGTGCTACTCGCGCCCGGCGTGAACATAAAACGCAGTCCGCTATGCGGGCGCAATTTTGAGTATTACTCCGAAGACCCTTACATGGCCGGAGAAATGGCGACTGCTTTCGTTCAGGGCGTGCAATCAACCGGTACGGGAACCAGTCTCAAGCACTTTGCGGTGAACAATCAGGAAGCACAACGCATGGTTGTAGACACGCTGGTTGACCGCCGCACCCTGTTCGAGATTTACCTTCCGGCATTCGAGGCCGCGGTGACGCAAGCGCAGCCATGGACGGTGATGTGCGCCTATAATCGCTTTAACGGCATTTATTGTTCCGAGCACGAAGAATTGCTGAGCGGCATTTTGCGCGACCGCTGGGGTTTTAAAGGTCTGGTGGTCACCGATTGGGGGGCGGTCAATGACCGACCGCGCGGTATTGCCGCCGGATTGGAGTTGGAAATGCCATCGAGCGGCGGGGTCAATGATCGGCTGGTGGCGGCGCAGGTAAAAGACGGGGCGTTTGATGAAGCGCATCTCGACCGCGCCGCGTCGCGGGTGACGCAGTTGATTATGGCATCGAAAAACAATGCCGCGCCGGCTGAAGTCGATTTCGACGCGCATCACGCTTTGGCGCGTCGCGCCGCGGCGGAAGGCGCGGTTTTGCTGAAGAATACAGGGCTTTTGCCGCTTAAAGCCGTGGCGTCAGTGGCGTTGATTGGCGCTTTTGCCGACACGCCGCGCTTCCAAGGCGCGGGCTCGTCGCAAGTAAATGCCGCCAAGCTCGACCGTCCGCTGGATGCTTTCGCCGAGCGGTTGGGCGCAGATAATGTCACTTATGCAAAAGGTTTTGATGCCGAATTGGCCGAGGCCGATGCGGCCCTGATTGACGAAGCGGTGGCGGCGGCCAAGGCCGCGAATGTCGCTATCATCATGGCCGGTCTGCCGCCTTTGTTCGAGGCGGAAGGGTTTGACCGCACGCATTTGCGCCAGCCCGAGCAGATTGAAAAGCTCATCTCGGCCGTCGCGGATGCCAATGAAAATTGCGTTGTCGTTCTGTCGAATGGCGCACCGATTGAAATGCCATGGCTCGACGCGGTGCCTGCGGTGCTGGAGATTTATCTGGCCGGACAGGCCGGGGCACACGCACTGGTTGATTTGGTGTTGGGCGATGTGTCGCCGAGCGGCAAGTTGGCCGAGAGCTTTCCCATGGCGCTCGCCGATTGTCCGGCGCAGGAAAATTTTGCCACTCATAAGCGACAATTGGTCTATCGCGAGGGGCTTAATATCGGCTATCGCTATTTCACCAGTCATGATGTGCCAATGCTTTTTCCGTTCGGCCATGGGTTGAGCTACACGCAATTCGGCTATAGCGACGCCAAATTGCTGACCGATTGGGACGCCGCAATCGAGACGGTAGAACTGGCCATAACCGTAAGCAATACGGGCGATTGCGCCGGTGCCGAAGTGGTGCAGCTTTATGTGCGCGACGTTGAGGCGACGGCTTATCGGCCCGACCGGGAGTTGAAAGCATTTCAAAAACTCATGCTGCAGCCCGGCGAAGCTCAGACGCTGACCTTTACTTTGGACAAGCGGGCTTTTGCTTATTTCGATGTGACGCTGGATGATTTCAATATCGATCCGGGCGAATTCGAAATCCTCTTTGCGGCCTCCAGCACCGATATTCGCGAGACGCTGCGTGTCACTCTGCCGGATGGGAGCGGGCGCAATTCACAACCACCGCGCGAGGCACCTTATGTGATTATGCAGGACGCTCAACTCGCCGCGCTGGGCCTTAAGGTGACGCCGCCCGAGAGCATTAAGCCGTATCACGCCAACACCACCTTGGCCGATATTCGCGGTCACTGGCTCGGCAAGCGTGTCGCAAATGCGGCGCTGGAAATGGCGGCCAAGACCATGGGCAAACGCCAGGAGACGCCGGTGGCGATGAAGATGCGCGAGGAAATGATTATGTCGCTGCGCCTGAAGACGGTGCAAATCATGTCCGGCGGTGCGTTGACGCCAAAGCGTTTTGACCTGTTGCTGCACGCGCTTAACAATCGCTGGCTGCGCTTTTTGGCGCGGCTTTTTAAGGGGTGATAAAGCGTCAGTCGCGCAAGTCGAGCCAGTTGACTTGTTGCGGCGTCAGAATGATTTGCGCCGCATCGAGACTGTCTTGCAACTGCATCGGATTTCGCGGGCCGACCAGCGCACAGCACGGGAATGGCTGATTGACGACATAAGCCAGCGCAATCTGAATTGCGCTGACGCCCATCTCATCGGCCAGCTCATAAGCCCGCCGCCGCCGCTCGAGATTGGTATCCGACCCCCAGACGCGCTGCATTTCATCATCGGTCGGGTCGGCACCGTGGCGCGTTGCCGCCAAGCCGCTCGCCTCCCAGTTGAGGAAAAAACCGCGCGCTTGGGCGGACCATGGCAATAACGGGAAGTTTTGCGCTGTGTGCCAGTCGCGGAAGTCATCGGTCGAGCTGGCCAAACAGCCGGGCCAAACCGGGTCCTCCATCCGCGCCAATGAAAAATTATTGCTTAGCAAAGAAAAGCCCTGAAGGCCCTTTTGGCGCGCATAGGCATTGGCTTCGTCAATGCGTTCGGCCGTCCAGTTGGAGCCGCCGAATAATCTGATACG
>JADHOK010000071.1 GCA_016779015.1 PS1 clade bacterium
CCATCGGGCTGGAATCGAGCATTGTCGGCTGTCTTGATGCGACGCCCCTATGGCTGCGCGCCGGTGGTCTGGCACGGGGTGATATCGAGGCCTGTCTCGGGCAAAAACTGAGCGAGGCACCGCAAGAGGCGAGCGCGGCAGCGCGACTGGCCCCCGGGCGTCTGGCGCGCCATTACGCGCCCCAAAGCGGGCTGCGCCTCAACGCTATGCGCGCCGAAGACACCGAATTGCTTATCGGTTTCGGGCCCGACACTCCGCCCGATTGTTTTGCCAATCTGAGTGCGACGGGCGATATGGCGGAAGCGGCAAGCAAATTATTCGCCACGCTGCACGCCGCCGATGCGGCCGCGCAAACCGCCGGCAAGTCGCTGGCCGTTACGGCGATACCGCCGCACGGCCTCGGTGAGGCGATTAATGACCGGTTGGTGCGCGCCTCACACACGCCGCAAAATTGACCGGCTAATCTTTCGGGTGCTCGATAAGCAGGGTCGGCACATCCAACACATGCGATTTAGCGGTGCAGACTTTGGTGCCGGGCTTGCGACCATCGCGCACCTCCGAGACGGTGATACCGGCCTCGGTCAGGCGCTTTTGCGTCGCCACAATATCATCGGTCTTCAACGCCAGCCCCCACAAGCGGTCTTCATCGCCGGTCTTATCGGAGGCGATAACCTCGATGCTCATTGAATTGGTGCGGAAGAAAAGCTGCGTGCCGCCCCAATCAGGGACGTCTTGCTCCAGCGCCAGACGGATGCCGAGCTGGTCGCCGTAAAACTTCTTGGCCGCCGCCGCGCTGTTGGTTTGCACCACCACATGATCAACTGCGGTAAGGGTGCCATCGCCCGTCACCGCGGCCATCGGCAAAGCCGCCGGGTCGTCATGGCGGACGCAAAAAGAGAAAATGCCGCGCGCCGCGGCGCTATCCCAATGCATATTTTGCCATGTTCGGGTCTCGCCGCTGGCGTCATCGACGCCATGGCCGGCCGCCGGTTCGGAGGCTTCCAACCCATTGGCGCGCGCGTTTTTCAAAAATGCATCGCTATCATCCGTCCCGAATACCAGCGCGCACAGCGATTGCCCGCGCGCCTCCAGCACCCCGCGCACCATATCACCGGCCCAGCCATCGCCATTGGCGGCCAGCAATTCAAGATAGCAATTATCCAGCCGAAACAGCGTATTGGCGCTGCCATAATCGGGATGCGTGCCGCGCCAACTGGGCGCGCGCCCTAACATCAGCGCATAATCGGCACTGGCCTGTTCAAGGTCTTCGACAGCGATAATAATATGGTCCACGACAGCCATGCGCGTCTCCTAAAATAAATCCATCTGTTTTGGCGGCGCTTTTTCAATATGCTCCACCCATAAATCCGCATCGTCCTCCGCCACCTTATTGACCCGTTTGGAAATCGGTGTGGCGGTAAAAACATCTTCGGCCGAGGGCCCTAAAAGGGGAAGCAGTTTTTCCGCCGCGGTCTCAGGTGTCGCCAGCCAATCCTCGGCATGGCGCGGCTCTATCATCGCCGGCATGCGGTGATGGATTGGGCTCAGTGTGTCATTGGCGGCGGTGGTGATGATGGCGCAGCTTTCAATTTCGCTGCCATCAGCGCCATCCCAAATCTCCCAAATACCGGCCATAAAAAAAGCCTGCCCGTCGGCGCGATAAATGCGATAGGGCTGGCCGACGCTGCGGTCCCATTCGTAAAAACCGTCTGACGGAATAAGGCAACGGCGGCGGCGAAAGGCGTTTTTGAAACTGGGCTTTTCGGTAATCGTCTCCGAGCGCGCATTGATTTGCGGCCGCGCCGCTTTATCGGTTACCTGCTCGGGCTTCAGCCATGGGGCCACCAGCCCCCACTGCACCAGCGCCATTTCGCGCCCCGGCACAGCCCTGATGACACTGACCGGCTGCGTCGGCGCGATATTATAGCGCGGCGGGAAATTTATCCGATTGGAGAAATCAACCAATTGGCGCAAATCCTCTGGCGCGGTAGCGAGGGCGAAGCGACCACACATTTAAAACGCCACCCCATCCATACGCACCATATCGCCGACACCTATCTGCAACGCTTGCGCTTCACCGGCATTTATCTCCAGCACCGCGCTGACCGGCTGCAACGAAACCGTTGGCGTGTCTGATTGCGTGTCGCGGCGCGTCACAATTTGCCCGACCATACCGCCGGGGAGAATGAAAATCATATCCAGCGGTATCAGTGTGTTGCGCATCCAAAAGCGCGCTTGGCGCGGCGGCTGCATGGGAAACACCATGCCGTGACGCGGCGACATAACGGCCACATGCATTAGCCCTTGGCGCTGCTTTTCCGGCGTGTCGGCCAGTTTCACCTCAAACACCAGCTGGCGCCCATCCAGCGTCGCCACGGTTAAGGGCGCAGCCATGGTCGGCGCGACAGCGCCCAAGGCCAGAACGCACAGCAGTAAGAATCGTCTCAGCATGACCCCAGCTTGCCATTGCGCGCGCGGCAGGTCAAAAGCCCATAACCATCCGCAAAACTCTTTTCATATGCGCCCAAGCCGATATAGTGGCCCCAATTAGAGCGGCCTGAAACAGGCAGTCAGGGAGGGATTTATGAGCTATCAACCATTTGATTTGAGCGGCAAAGTGGCGCTGGTCACCGGCGGCAATCGCGGCATTGGACTGGGCATGGCCTCGGCCATGGCGCAAGCGGGTGCCGATATCGCCATCTGGGGCACCAATGCAGCCAATAATGAAAAAGCCGTAGCCGAATTGTCGGCTCATGGGGTGAAAGCGCAAAGCTGGAACGTCAATGTCGCCGATGAGGATGCCGTCAACGCAGCCATGGCCGACACGATTGCGCAAATGGGCCGCATTGATAGCGTCTTCGCCAATGCCGGTATCGGCAAGCTGTCGCCGGGGTTTACCGATATGTCGACGCAAGATTATCGCGACGTGCTGGCGGTCAATCAGGATGGTGTGTTCTTCACCTTACGCGCCGCCGCAGCGCATATGGTTGAGCGCGCCAAAAATGGCGACCCGGGCGGCTCGCTGGTCGGCGTCGCCAGTCTCGCTGCAACCGAGGGCGCGGCCCGCAACCAACATTATGCCGCCACCAAAGGCGCGGTCATTTCGATGATGAAGTCTATCGCCGTTGAGTTCGCGCGCTATGGCGTGCGCGCCAACTCTATCCTGCCAGGCTGGATCGACACCGATATGACCGCCGGTGCGCAAAGCAATGAGCGGTTTCAGCAAATGGTGATGTCGCGCGTACCGGCGCGGCGGTGGGGCCAGCCGGAAGATTTCGGCGGCGTGGCGGTCTATCTGACCTCCAACGCCTCCGCCTATCACTCCGGCGACTTATTCGTTATCGACGGCGCTTATTCGATTTTCTAAAGCCCGTTTCACAGCGTGACGATCAAGCGCCCGCGCGTTTGACCGGCGAGGATTTTCGGCCCCAATGCGGGCAGGTCATCCAGTGTCGCGTCGCTCGACATAGCGTCCAGCTTGTCCAGATCGAGATGCTCGGCGAGCAGCGCCCAAGCCGTTTCGCGCTTGGCGCGTGGTGCCATAACGCTGTCGATGCCCGCGAGGTTAACACCGCGCAGGATAAACGGCATCACCGTGCCCGGCAGGTCAGGGCCTTGCGCCAAACCGCATGCCGCAACCGTGCCGCCATATTTGGTCTGCGAAATCGCATTGGCCAGCGTATGGCTGCCGACGGCATCGACCACACCGGCCCATTGTTCCTTGTCCAGTGGCGGGCCGCCGGGTTCTGACAAGGTGTTGCGGTCAATGATGCGCGTCGCGCCAAGGCCGGTCAGATAAGCCTCTTCTTCCATGCGACCGGTCGAGGCAACGGCCTCGTAACCGAGCTTGGACAGCAGCGCCAAAGCCACCGAGCCAACCCCACCGGCCGCACCGGTGACAAGAATTTCGCCGGCATCTGTCGGCGTATCCATCAGCGCCATGACGCACAGCATGGCGGTATAGCCGGCCGTGCCAATGGCCATGCTCTGCGCGGCCGAGATGGAGGCCGGTTTTTTGACCAGCCAATCCCCATTGACCCGCGCTTTACCGGCATAACCGCCGAAATGGGTCTCACCCACACCCCAGCCATTAAGGATGACCTCATCGCCTTCTTGGTAATCGGCGTGGGTTGATTTCTCGACCGTGCCGACAAAATCAATGCCCGGTATCATCGGCCATTTGCGCACCACCGGCACAGCACCGGTCAGCGCTAGCCCGTCTTTATAGTTCAACGTCGAATGCGACACGGCGACGGTAACATCGCCCTCCATCAAATCATTCTCACTCAGCTCCACAAATTCATGGGACTGGCCATCATCGGTTTTGTTGAGCCGCAATGCGCGGAAGCTGTCAGACATATTCGTCTCCCGTTAAGTCTGTTTTAAAATTCGAAAACGCAAGGCTGGCCGGTGGCGGGTGCGGTCAATTCACCCTCCCACATAACCCTTGTGCCGCGCACCATAGTGCCGACGGGCCAGCCGTGAATACTGCGTCCGGTGAATGGTGACCAGCCGCAGCGCGCCGCCACCCAGTCTTCGGTAATGGTCTCGGTGCGCTTTAAATCGACAAAGGTCAAATCAGCGTGATTACCGATTTTAATCTCACCTTTTTCTTTCAAGCCGAACAATTTTTTGGCGTTGAGACTGGTCAATGTTACCAGCTTCTCCAGCGATAATTTGCCCGCCGCCATATGATCGAGCATCACCGGCAAAAGCGTTTGCACGCCAGGCATACCGGCCGGCGAATGCGGATAGGCCTCGGCTTTTTCTTCGCGCGTATGCGGCGCGTGGTCCGAACCAATAACATCGACAATGCCCTGCTCCAACGCTTTCCACAAAGCAGCGCGATGGCGCGCCTCGCGAATAGGCGGGTTCATTTGCGCGAATGTGCCGATCTCTTCATAAGCGTCGGGCGCCACCAAAGTCAGATGCTGCGGCGTCACCTCGACCGAGACAATGTCGCGATTGGCGGCCAGCATTTGCATTTCTTCTTCGGTCGTCACATGCAGCACATGGATATGCTGATTGGCCTCGCGAGCAAGTTTGATGAGGCGGCGGGTCGAAGAAATCGCCGCTTCTGCATCGCGCCATACCGGATGGGTTAGCACATTGCCGGTCTCAGCCAGCGAGCGCCGTTCGCGCAGACGATATTCGTCTTCGCTGTGGAACGCCGCGCGGCGGTTGATGTTTTTCAAAATATCGCCGACGCCGTCATCATCGGGCACCAGCAGATTGCCGGTCGAAGACCCCATAAACACTTTGACGCCGCAAATCCCCTCCATGCGCTCCAGCTCGGGCAGCTCGGCGGCGTTTTCATGCGTGCCGCCGACATAGAAAGCGAAATCGCAATGCATACGATTGCGCCCGCGCGCCACTTTGTCCTCAATGGCTTCTTTATTGGTGGTCGGCGGTTTGGTGTTGGGCATTTCAAACACCGCCGTCACCCCACCCATCACCGCGGCCAGCGAGCCCGATTGCAGGTCTTCTTTGTGCTCTAGCCCCGGTTCGCGGAAATGCACTTGCGTGTCAATGACGCCGGGCAAAACCGTGAGGCCGCTAACATCCAGCGTCTCGGCGGCCTCGGCTCCGGCCAAATCACCAAGCGCTGCGAAGCGGCCATCCTTAATGCCAATGTCGCCATCTGTGGTCCCGTCGGGCCCGGCAATGGTGCCGCCGGAGATTATCAGGTCGTATTTTTCTGTCGCCATATCTCTACTCGCTTACTTCAACTCATAGCAGAACGGTCTGCTATTGTCGTTTCTTTTGTCCCGGAATTTATCCCGCTTGCACCGCCATGGTGCGGCAGATATTTGCCGACATAGCGCGCCACTTCCACCGCATCCTGCCCGACATAAAGCCCATAGGGGCGTCCCTCGGTGGCGCTGTCATTGCGGTCGAGGCGCAGCACCAACGGCGCGGCCTGACTGGCTGCCATGCGCATGGCCAGACGGTCGGTGCCGATGACCAGTCGCGCGCGGCGCAACAACCCGCCTTGCTTGGCAAAAGGCAGGTCTTCGAAATGCGTTATCTGACCGGCCGGAATATTCGCCACCAGCGCATCGGCCAACGCGCAGCCTTTGTCGCTGAGCACCACAATATGCGCCTGTTTGAGCGCCGCAACACTGTCGGACAAACGCCAAATAAGCTCGGCATAATGCTGCCAGTCCCAAGCGGCGCGGCTGTTTTCGGCCAGTGCCAGCACCACCAAAGGCGCATCTGGCGACAGTGTTTCGGGCAGTGCCAAATGCAGCTTGTCGGGGGTAAAAATATGCGGTGGACGAAACTTGCCCGCGGCAAATAATGCCGGCAATGAATAAGCACCGCTGTCAAAACGATAATGATGGCGATGCCGCGCCCATAATAAAAACGGCAGGCGCGTCGGTGCCAAAGAAATGACGCGGTGCCAATTGCGCCCCATCGCCGCGCCAAGCAATTGCAATGACGACACGCGCTGGCGGTTATAGGTGATAAACTGCAACGGCGCGGGCGCGTCGGCAAATAGCGGCACAAAATCCTTATGCGTTACCAAATGCACGGCCCGCGACGGCTCAAATGCCAGCAGCTCGGCCAATACGCCGGTGGCGGTAAACGCGTCGAGCCGGTCGGGCGGCAGGATGATAAGATTGCTGCGCGGTGACATTGCCAAACTATACGCGCCTTGCCGCGAATTACCAATCCGCTTTGGCGCGCTGCATGGGGACTTGAAATTTTTCTGCCATGGGCGCACATGTTGGCTATGAGCACTTTTCACACTGCCTTGGAAGACCGCGCCGTACTGCGTCTCAGCGGCGCTGACCGCGTTGATTTTTTACAAAATCTGGTGACACAAGACGTCGCGCGCCCACAAGCCGGTGCTTGTGTGATGGCGGCGCTGCTGACGCCGCAAGGCAAGCTGCTTTTCGATTTCATCATCTATGTTGAGGAAGATGGTTTTCT
>JADHOK010000072.1 GCA_016779015.1 PS1 clade bacterium
TTCTTTTCGGGGGTCGGCTCAGAAGACATGCCTCTCCTTAAACCTTTTTCTTATATTAATAAATAAAGGATGTAGTTGTAGTAGGTAGCGGGTTTTTGTGTTGATTATTCATGTGACGGGTGTTCATCCCCAATTTTGATACTGTGGGCGAAATGCTTGTGAACTATGGGTGTAAATATCAGTCATACCCAAATCACCCCCAAATTATCCCAAATCGTCCCGAATTACCGTAAATCTGCCGATAAAGGCCGTTAAATCGGAGCGCCGACATCGCGTGAGAAATGGGGATAGCGGGGATAATTCTCTTCCGAAGAAACCGAAGAAAACCATCCCCATATCTCACTAACCGTTAAAAGCGATTTAATAAACCGTGTATGAAGCGCTGCGGGTTTTGGTAAAGCGGGGACAAAATTTCTTGGCATGACGGGCAGCGCAACTTATCCTCATTCTTCACATAATTCACCTCGTTCAGCGCGGAGCCCCGATGGCGGTTACCCCTTTTCATCTGCACTTGATATCCGACAGCACCGGCGAGACCGTGCAGGCGGTAGCGCGGGCGGTTTGCGCGCAATTTGTCGATGCTGAACCGCAAGAGCATATTTATGGGCTGGTGCGCGGCACTAAAGCATTGGCGCGGGCCTTGCAGGAGATGCGCGCCAACCCCGGGCCGGTCATGTATTCCATCCTCGACGATGGCTTGCGCAGCGAACTGCACGCGGCATGCGATAAAATGGGGGTGCCGTGTCTGTCGCTATTGCAGCCTTTTGTCAATTCGCTGGCGCCGCATCTGGGTGTTGAGATCGCCAATAAGCCGGGCAGTCAGCACGCGCTGGACACTGATTATTTCCGCCGCATCAACGCGCTCAATTATACCATCCAACACGATGACGGGCAGAGCCAAGGCGATTTGAACGAAGCCGATATTGTTCTGACCGGTGTCAGCCGCACCTCTAAAACTCCGACCTGTATCTATCTCGCCAATCGCGGTTATAAAGCGGCCAATGTGCCGTTAGTGCCGGGCATGGAGCCGCCGCGCGAATTGCTGGAGGCGCGTCACCCGCTCATTGTCGGTTTGACCAACAGCCCCGAACGCCTGCAAGCCATTCGCCGCAATCGCCTATTGACGCTGAACGAGGACAATGAAACCGAATATATCGACCCCGAGCTTATTCGCGGCGAGGTGGCCGAAGCGCGTCGTCTGTTTACCAAACAGAAATGGCCGGTTATCGATGTGTCGCGGCGCTCGGTCGAGGAAATTGCCAGCGCCATATTGAACCTATATCAAGAGCACGAAAAAACCCGCCACCAAACGGGGGCGTGAACGGGAAGCCATATGCAACTCACAAAAAAACTGACCCTCGCTTCGCAAAGCAAAATCCGCGCTGCCGTGCTGGAAGGGGCTGGCCTGGATTTCGAAGTGCAGGTCTCCGGTGTCGATGAGGACGCGCTGAAAGCCGCGCATCACGGCGCGGCCGACGCGCTGGCGCTGGCGCTGGCCGCCGCCAAAGCCCAGGCGGTTGCGGCTGAGGGTTTGCTGATCGGGGCTGACCAAATCCTTGAATGCGACGGCAAGTTATATGACAAGCCGCGCGATATGGATGAGGCGCGGCATAATTTGTCGCTGTTTCGCGGCAAGACGCATTATCTGGTGGGCGGTGTGGTGTTGGTCGAGGGCGGCGAAACGGTCTGGGCGCATGGCGGGCGCGTGGCGCTCACGATGCGCGATTTTTCCGACGCGTTTTTGGATGCGTATCTGGCGGCGGCGGGCGAAAGGGTTTTGAGCTCGGTCGGCTGCTATCAGCTGGAAGGGTTGGGGGCGCATTTATTCTCGGCCATTGATGGCGATTATTTTTCCATTCTCGGTCTGCCGCTGCTGCCGCTGCTCGACGGCCTGCGCACGCATGGCGGCCTTATCGCATGAGCGCCGGCGACAAACCCCGCCTCGCCATTATCGGCTGGCCGGTCAGCCATTCGCGCTCGCCGCTCATCCATAATCACTGGCTTGTCGGGCACGCCATAGAGGCGGTTTACGAGCCCTATCCGGTCGCTCCTGATGAGGATTTCTGCGCCGCGTTGGACGCCATGGCGGCGCAAGGTTTCATCGGCGCCAATGTTACCATCCCGCACAAAGAAGCGGCCTTCGCTGCCATGGATGAATTGAGCGCGGCGGCCGAAAGTCTCGGCGCGGTCAATACGATAAGTTTTGCGGGCGGCAGGTTCTCCGGCGACAACACAGACGGCGATGGGTTTCTCGCCGGTCTGGAAGCGGCCGCTCCGCGCCATGATTGGCGCGAGCGACCGGCGCTGATTTTGGGTGCCGGCGGCGCAGCCCGTGCCATTGTCGCGGCGTTGGCGCGCGCCGGTGTCGGCGATATTCGTCTGACCAACCGCACCCGCGCGAAAGCCGAGGCGCTGGCCTCTCTATCTGAAGGTGTTTCGGTCGGTGATTGGGAGGCGCGCGGCGACTTGCTGGAAGGGTGCGGCCTGCTGGTCAACACCACCAGTCTCGGCATGGATGGCGCGCCGCCGCTCGACATGCCGCTTGACGCGCTGGGTTTGGGCTTGGGCTTGGGTTTGGGTTCAGGTTTGGATTTGGGCGGCCTATCGAGCGAGAGCGGGCCGGGCAAAACCCCCGCCGCCGCGATAGTCAGCGATATTGTCTACACGCCGTTGGAGACGCCGCTGTTGCGCGCGGCGCGCGCTGCCGGCCATATCGGCGTGGACGGGCTCGGCATGTTATTGAACCAGGCGGCGCTGGCTTTTGAGATTTGGTTTGGCGTGCGCCCGACAATCGATGCGGCGCTGCGCGATAAGCTCATCGCCAGTCTGAACGAGGAGGCATAGCGCCATGTATCTTATCGGTCTCACGGGCTCTATCGGCATGGGCAAATCGGCGACGGCGAAATTGTTTATGCAGGCCGGCGTGCCGGTTTATGACGCCGATGCGGCAGTGCATGCGCTTTATGAAAAAGGCGGCGCGGCGGTCGCGCCAGTAGGCGAGCTGGTGCCCGAGGCGGTGGTCGATGGCGCGGTTGATCGCGCCATATTGGGACACCATGTTTTGAAAGATGCCGATAAGCTGAAAGCATTGGAGGCCATCGTCCATCCGTTGGCCGGACAAAGTCAGTTCGACTTCCTCACCGCAGCGCAAGGCGCGCCGACCGCGGTGCTGGATATCCCGCTTTTGTTTGAGACCGGCGGCGATGCGTTTGTCGATTGCGTGGTCGTGGTGTCAGCGCCATTTGACATCCAAAAGCAGCGCGTATTGGCGCGCGCCGGTATGAGCGAGGAGCGCTTTAACGACATTCTGGCCAAACAAGTGCCGGACGAAGACAAGCGCGCTAAGGCTGATTTTATTGTGGACAGTTCGATATCCATCGAAGACGCGCGCACCCAGGTGCGTGCTATTTTACAATCGGTCGAAGGGCGCGAAGGCGCGGCTTATGCAGCGCGCCTGGCGCGCAGTAAAGCGGCGCAAGAAGATGCCAAATAGCGGGCAAATTAAACAGCAAGAGGGTCAATAGAATGAAAAAACCGGAGAACAGCGGCTGATGCGGGAAATTGTCCTCGATACCGAGACCACCGGTCTCGACCCGGCCAGTGGCGACCGCATTGTCGAGATTGGTTGTCTGGAGCTGGTCAACCGATTGCCTACCGGCGAGACGTTTCACGTTTATATCAACCCCGAACGCGATATGCCGCGCGAGGCCGAAGCGGTGCACGGGTTGAGCGCCGGGTTTCTTGCCGATAAGCCATTGTTTTCACAGATTGCCGATGATTTTGTGGCTTTTGTCAAAGGCGCGGCGTTGATTATTCACAATGCGGCTTTTGATATGAAATTTTTGAACGCCGAATTGGCGCGCCTCGGCCGCGATGACCTGCGCGACAATCAGATTATCGACACGCTGTCTATGGCGCGGCAAAAATTCCCCGGCGCACCGGCCAGTCTCGATGCGCTGTGTCGGCGCTTCGGGGTCGATAATTCGGGCCGCGATTTGCACGGCGCGCTCATCGATAGCGAATTACTGGCCGGTGTCTATCTGGAATTATCGGGCGGGCGTCAGCCGGGCTTGGTATTTCAGGCCGAGGCGGCACGGGCCGAAAGCGCTGCCCTGCGTGATGGGTTGCGTAATGAGTTGCGTGATGGGTTGCGTGATGGGTTGCGTGGTGACCCACGTGATGACCCACGTGATGAAAATGCAGCGGCTGCACTGCATCCGGCACGCGCACCGAAACGTCGGCGCGAAACACCGCTGGGGTCGCGTTTGAGCGATGAAGAGCGCGCCGCGCATGAGGCGTTTTTGAATGCCTTGCCGCAGCGCGCTATATGGTTTGAGGGCCAGGCCGAGGAATGAAGCTTCTGATTTGAAGCCTCTAATTAATGCCCCTAATTAATGCCCCTAATTAATAGGCGTCTCGCTTGCCGTGTCATCACCGGCCGCATCGCCATCTGAGGTGTCGCCATCTGAGGCGTCATCACCTGCCGCGCCGTCCGCTTGATTTTGTTGATAGAGCGCCATGAAATCGATCGGGTCGAGCATAATCGGCGGGTAGCCGCCATCGCGCGTCGCATCGGCCAGCACGCTGCGGGCAAATGGAAATAGCTGGCGCGGCGCTTCGATGAGCAGCACCGGACGAATATCGGCCTCGGGAATATTGACCAGCCGAAAGACGCCACAATATTCAAGCTCGGTAATGAATTGCACCGCATCTTCTTTTTTTGCTTCGATGCGAAACTTCAAGCCGACCTCGAAATCCGTATCGGATAATTTGCGCGCCCCGACATTGGCATTGACGCTGATATCGGGTTGCATATCGGCAAAGCTCGGCGCGCCCGGGTTTTCAAACGATAAGTCACGGACATATTGCACCATGATTTGTAAACCCGGCGCAGCGGCGGCCTCCAGCGTACCGTTTTGATTTTCTTCCGATTGCGACATCAGTCTCTCCTCATTTCGCGGATGGCGACCATAACCTCTTTTTTGCGCATGAAAAGCTGAAATTTCGTTAAAGGCAAGCGAAAGCAGCCTCAGGCTTATTCGTCATCGACGCGGTAATCGCCCTCAATGGTTTTGTCGTCAACGGCACGGCCCGCCCCGCCCTTGCTTTGGGCATGGCCGCCGGCCCCCGGGCGCATGCGCACAATATGCGGCAGCAAGGCTTCCAGCACGGCGGCGATGAGAAACAGCCGCACCGGACGCAACAGGCATAAAAGCCCCAGCGCATCGGTGAAAAAGCCGGGCAGCAATAACAGCCCGCCCCCCATCAGAATTAATATGCCATGCGCTACCGCGCCGATTGGCGGACGCCCACGACCTTGCGCGGCTTGCGCCTCTTGTAGTACGGCAAGGCCTTGGCGGCGCATGGCCGTCACGCCCAACGCGGCGGTCATAAAAATCAGCAATATGGCCCAGCCAGTGCCTAGCGCGCCGCCGATTTCGATAAATAAATAAATCTCGATAACCGGCAGAATGATCAGCAAAAATAATGCGAGCAGCCCCATGCAAGACCCCTTTCCTGCGCCAGCATAGCGCAGCCGTGCGGAAAGGCCAGCGCTTTGCATTTGTGGTAAAAAGGGCCATAGTGTCGCCACACAAAGCCAATAAGGAATAGCTTATGGATCCGCTTAATCTCATCTTGTTGATTATTGTCGTGCTGGTCGGCCTGAGCCTGCGCTCGGTGCTGGGCACGCGCAATGATGATGAACAGCCGGGCAGTCGTGCCGATGCTTATCGCCTCAATCGCGATGCGTATGAGAACCCGCCCGAGGAGAGCAAGCCGAGGACCCTGTCGGCGGAACCCAAAGCCGAAAAGGTCTCTGATGATACAGCTGACCAAATGGCGGACCAAATGGCTGATCCAACACATGAAGAGCCGATAGAACCGGCGACACAAGAAGCCGCGCTGGAACCGCAAATGGGGCGGGGCTTGGCGTTTTTGCGCGAGATCGACCCGACCTTTGACGAGGCCGGATTTTTGGAGGGCGCGGCGCGCGCCTATGAGATGATTTTGACGGCTTTTGCCGCCGGTGATTTGAGCGAGGTTGCGGGCTTTCTGGGCGACGACGTACGCGGCGGATTTGAAGATGCCATTGGCGCGCGCGAGGCGGCCGGTCAAAAACTGGAAACCCGCATTTTGCGGCTCGACCGACCGGCGCTCGACGACGTGGTGGTCGAGGGCGCGAGTGTGCGGCTCGATGTGCGCTTCCGCGCCGAGATTATTTCCGCCAGCTACGCCGCCGATAGCGCGCTGGACGAAGACAATCTGCCCGCTCCCACCACCACCATCGATGTGTGGAGCTTTGAGGGCGCGCATAGCAGCGACAACCCGAATTGGAAACTGGTCGCCACCCGCACCGGCTAGGGTTTTGGCATGGCCCGCAAACCGCAAACCAAGAAAACAGGCAAAGTCGGTAAAGCCGGCAAAGCCGGTAAAGCTCAAAAAGCTGATGCCGGGGATGCCGCTTGGGCGCGCCTGACGGCGGATACGCGGCCGTTACAAAGCGAAAGCCGCAATCGGCACATTGAGGCCAATTCAAAAAATAAGCCGAAAACCAAGCCGAAAACCAAATCCAAGCCGTTAGCCGACACCGCACCGGCCCCCAATGGCGGGCGGAAATCGCAACCGCAATCCCCGGCCAAAAGACCGCCGCCGCCGCTTCAAGACGCGCTGCCGCCAAAAACCCGCCGCCGTCTGGCGCGCGGCACAATCACGATTGACGCGACCCTCGACCTGCACGGCATGACGTTGGTCGAAGCCGAAGCGGCGCTGAGCGCTTTTGTCGCCCGCGCTCGGGCGCGCCACCAAAGCTGGCTTTTGGTCATCACCGGCAAAGGCCGCCATAGCGAGGGCGGTCGCGGCGAAGGCAAGCTGCGCGGTGCGTTGCCCGACTGGCTGGACCGCGGCGCGCTGGCCGGACAAGTGGTCGAATATGC
>JADHOK010000073.1 GCA_016779015.1 PS1 clade bacterium
CCGGCCCGCCACCGGCAATGCTGGCCGCCACCACGGCGGGGCTATCGGGCACGACAATGCTGACGCCGGTGCGCACGCCCGCGTCTATCGCATGGCCGGTTTTGATGCCCGCAACATCGGTAATGAGATTTTTCGCGCCCGGCGTCATGCAGAAACCCTTTCAGCCGCGACGCTAACGGGGCGCTTTGGACGGGTCAAGAACTGTCGACTTATCATGTTGCGGCTTGTCTTTTTGCGGCTTGTCTTTTTGCGGCGCAGCTTCACTCTTGCTCTCGCTCTCGCTTTCACCTTCAGTCACTTCAGCGGCACTGCCAACGGTCTCATCGCGCGGCGCGCCCGGCGTGTGATGCGGCAGGGTGATTTGAAACTGCGTGCCGTAATCATCGCTGTGCAGAATATCAACGCGCTCGCCATGCCAACTAACCAAATCGGTGACGATTTTCAGCCCCAGACCGGTGCTGTCGGGGCCTCTTGCGCCGCCATACGGGAAATCTTAACAAAAGGTTAACGGCGGAAGAAGGATAAAAAACCGACAATTTTGCGGGTGCGCGGGCCGAACAAGGTCGGCGTATAATAATCACCGGCGGCGCGTTTGGAGGCTTCGCCGCGCGTCGGATAAGGCGCAATGACCCCGGCCATGGCAGAAATCGGCAGGCCTTGTGCCAACGCCATGGTCCACGGCGCCAATAAATCGCCCGCCCCCTTGCCGACGATCGACGCCCCCAAAATACGGCCATTGCGCGTTGTCACCACTTTCACCATGCCGCGCATATCGCGCTCGGCGCGGGCGCGGTCGTTTTCTTCAAACGGCCAACGCAGCACTTTAATGGCGGCGAATTTGGCCCGCGCTTCGGCCTCGGTCAGCCCCACTGAGGCGAGCTCGGGATTTGTATAGGTGACGCGCGGCAATGCCGCGAAATTAACTTTGGCGGGCAGATAGAAAAGTATATTGCGAATGACCAGCCCGGCCTGATAGCCCGCCGCATGGGTGAATTGCGGCCCGCCATTGACATCGCCAATGGCAAAAATTTTCTTATTGCTGCTTCGCAGGCGCTTATCGACAATAATATGCGGATGCGGGCCGTCACTGATATCAACACCGGCCTTATCAAGCTCAAGCGCCGTCAGATTGGGCGTGCGCCCGGCCGCCACCAATAGCGCATCGCCGCTCAAAGTCTCGCCGTTTTGTAGGCTAATGGTTATTTTGCCATCCAGACGCCGCGCTTTAGTGCCATTACCGGTGCCGCTTATTTTGCTGATCGCCGCGCCCTCGATAATCTGCACGCCGTCGGCGATGAGCTGGCTTTTGACATGCGCGCTGACCTCACCATCCTCGCGGGCGAGAACCTTATCGGCCTCCAGCACCGTCACGGCGCTGCCGAGGCGAATAAAAGCCTGCGCCATTTCCATACCGATAGGGCCGCCACCGATAATCAGCAAATGTTTGGGCTGGCGGGTTAAGCTGAAAATCGTCTCATTGGTCAGATAGGGCACGGATTTGAGACCGCTAATATCGGGCAGCGCCGCGCGCGAGCCGGTGGCGATGACAAAACGTTTGGCGGTGATGAGTGTATCCCCCGCTTGCAAGGTCTTGGCGTCGATAAAGCGGCCCATGGCCTCAATGACGCGGACACCCAAACCGCCGAAACGTTCGACACTATCGACCGGCTCGATCGCCTCAATGGTCTCGCGCACATGCCCCATAACGGCCGCGAAATCGACCCGCGGACGCGCCGCGGCGACGCCAAAGGCCGCATTGGATTTACCGATATGCGCGCGCTCCGCCGCCGCCAGCAAGGCTTTGGACGGCACGCAGCCATAATTCAGGCAATCGCCCCCCATTTTATGGCCTTCGACCAACACCACTTGCGCGCCCATTTGCGCCGCACCCGCGGCCACTGACAAGCCGCCCGAGCCGCCGCCAATGACGCAAATATCGGTTTTCAATCGTTCACCCATTATCGGCCCTTTTTACACGCCGCCACACCATAGGCGCTAAAGAGAGAAGCGCCAGCGCCACCAGCGGGCCCAAAATTTGCGGGCTTGTCATGACACTCAAATCGGGGCGCTGGCCCGCTTGCAACAGCACAGATATACCATTGCCGATGGACGCGAAAACAAAAGTTCCGGGCATAATGCCGAAAAAAGTCGTCAGAACAAACACCGGAAAGCGCACGCCGACCAGAGCGGCCCCGAGATTGACGATAAAAAACGGAAAAATCGGCAACAGCCGCAGCACCAGCATGTAAGACCACGCATCGCGGTTAAACGCGGCTTCGAATTTCTGCAAGCTCGCCCCCCATTTGCCGGCCGCGCGGGCGCGCAGGCTGTCGCCAATGACATAGCGCGCCGCGATAAACAGCCCGCAAGCGCCAATCGTGGCGGCAAAAATAATGATAATGCCGCCTTGCCAAGTGCCGAACATCAAGCCGCCGGCGAGGCTGAGCCATAAAGCCCCGGGCAAAGAAAACACCACAGCGGCGATATAAACCGCCATATAGGCCAATATGGTGATGGCACGGTTTTCGGCGACGGCGCGCTTCAGCGCCGCTTCGTTTTCGGCCAACCCCTGATAGCTGATGAGCGCGTCCAAATCGAACGCGAAAAACGCCCCGATAAGCGCCGCAAAGACGCCGATTAAGGCCACGC
This sequence comes from PS1 clade bacterium, assembly GCA_016779015.1. Classification (GTDB taxonomy): domain Bacteria; phylum Pseudomonadota; class Alphaproteobacteria; order RS24; family RS24; genus UBA8337. Next base: position 2,650 of record JADHOK010000073.1, read on the forward strand.
GGCGCAGGCGCGCACCGGCGGCAGGGGGGGTATTATTTTCGGTCACCGTAAAAAGCCTCCTCGATGGGCGTTTGCACCGGCAAGTTTACATTGACGCTGCATTGACTTTGCTGAGTTTTTTAGCTACATCCGCCGGAGATATATACAAGGAACTCAGCAGAAATACCTTAATTTTCTGCCCGGTAAGGAGCGGGACAAGTGAAAAGAACTTTCCAACCAAGCAATCTGGTGCGCAAGCGCCGCCATGGTTTCCGTTCCCGCATGGCCACCAAAAACGGCCGTATGGTGTTGGCGCGCCGCCGCGCGCGCGGTCGCAAAACCCTGTCTGCCTAAGCTGAAATTATGACCGAGGCCCGTCACGCGCTATCGAGCTTGCGCGTCCGGCGCATGTTTTTGGCCGCCGCCAAAGCGCGCAAAGAAGTGCGCCGCGGCATGGTCGTGCAGGCGCGCGCCCGCGATAAAGACGAAGCCTCGCTGACGCCGGTGCGTTATGGCCTGACCGCCAGTAAAAAAATCGGCAATGCGGTGGCCCGCAATCGTGCCCGTCGCCGCTTGCGCGCAGTGGCGCAGGAAATATTACCACTGGAAGGTGAGGCCGGTTTTGATTATGTCATGATTGGTCGTGTGCATACGGCGCCGCGCCCGTGGCAAGCGCTGAAAAATGATTTACGTTCTGCTTTAAAGGCTCTGCACAAAGAGCCGGTTGAGGATGGCTCTGATGAATGATCAAAATAACTTTCTGGTAGCGATATTATTGAGCCTTGCCGTCTTGCTGGGTTGGCAGTTTTTCGTCACTGAGCCGCGTCTGGCCGAAGAACGCGCGCGCCAAGAAGCCGCCGCCGCACAAACCGCCGACATCAACACAGACACAAATTCACAGCGTGCCCCACAAACCGCGCCGCGCGCCGACGGCTTGGCTGCTGATTTGGCACCGCAAACCTCGCGCAGTGCCACACCGCAATTTGGCGTCGCGCCGCGCACAGCCGGATTTTTCGACGCCCCGCGTCTGGCGATTGAGACGCCCGAGCTGAGCGGTTCCATAGCCCTGATGGGCGCGCGCTTTGACGATTTGATTTTGAAATCTTACGGCGCCACGGCCGGCGAGGACGCGCCGCGACAAATATTGTTGCAGCGCGAAGGCATTCCCGGCCATTGGCAGGCACAACACGGATTTGTCGCCGCCGCCGGCAGCAATATTACCCTGCCCGATGAGAGCACAATATGGCAGGTCGCTTCGGGTGACCGTCTAACGCCGGGCACGCCGGTGACGCTCAAACACCAAACGCCGGAAGGCGTCGTGCTGACCCAGACCATCAGCGTTGATGAAAATTACATGTTCACCATCACCCAGCAGGCGCAAAACGCCTCCGACGAGGCGGTGACATTGTATCCGTTTGGCCAAATTACCCGCACCGGCACGCCGCGGCTGACCGATTTGTTCATTCTGCATGAAGGGCCTATCGGCTTTTTCGGCGAGGGCGAGGATGGCGAAACCACCGGTCTGACAGAAGTCGATTATGACGATTTGTTGGATGACGGCGTGGTGAAAAACACCGCCACCGGCGGCTGGCTCGGCATGACCGATAAATATTGGGCGGCAGCGCTGATACCGCCACAGGATGCACGTTTCACCGGTCGCTTCACCGGCCGCGCCGATACCGATATAGGCAGCGCCGCCGTGCCGGTCTATCGCAGCGATTTCCTGCTCGCCGGACAGACATTGGCACCCGGCCAGACGCTGGAGACGACCAGCCGTTTCTTCGCCGGTGCCAAGCGCGTCGACGTGGTTGACGGCTATGCCGATAGCGGCATTACCCGTTTTGACCTGCTGATTGACTGGGGTTGGTTTTATTTCCTGACCAAGCCGATGTTCACCGCGTTGGCACTGTTTTACGACCTGTTGGGCAATTATGGCGTCGCTATTTTGCTGGTCACCGTGCTTATCAAGCTGGCTTTTTTCCCGCTCGCCAATCGCTCTTACGAGACCATGGCGAAGATGAAAAAACTGCAACCACGTATGCTGCAAATCCGCGAAGTGCATAAAGACGACCGGCAAGCGCAACAGCAAGAATTGATGAAGATTTACCGCGAGGAGAAGCTCAATCCGCTGGCTGGTTGTCTGCCCATCCTCATTCAAATTCCGGTCTTCTTCTCGATTTATAAAGTGCTGTTCGTGACCATTGACATGCGCCACCAGCCTTTCTTTGGCTGGGTGCAAGACCTGTCTGCGCCTGACCCGACTTCGCTTTTCAATCTGTTCGGACTGTTACCCTATGACGTGCCGAGCTTTTTGCTTATCGGTATTTGGCCGCTGCTTATGGGCATCACCATGTATGTGCAAATGCAGATGAACCCGCCGCCGCCCGACCCTATCCAGGCGCGCATGTTCCAAGTTCTGCCCATTTTCTTCACCTTTATCTTGGCCGGTTTCCCGGCCGGTCTGGTGATTTACTGGGCCTGGAACAACTTCCTGTCGCTCTTGCAGCAGGGTTATATTATGCGCCGTCACGGGGTCGAGATTGAGCTGTTGGCCAATCTCGGTCTGAAACGCAAAGCCGCGCAGGAAGGCGGCAGCGATGACGGATCAAAAGGATAAGCTTATCGAAGCCGGTCGTTGGCTGCTGGCGCAGGGCACAGAGTTCCGCCTCGGCGTGGTGGCACTCGACGCCCTGCCCGCGCCCGACCGTATCGAAATCGCTTTTGCCGGTCGCTCCAATGTCGGCAAATCGTCGCTGATTAATGCCATTACCGGCACGAAAGGGCTGGCGCGCACCTCCAATACGCCGGGGCGCACGCAAGAGCTTAACTTCTTTATGCTGGCCCCCCAACGCGCCACCGGAGCGGCGTGGCTGGTCGACCTGCCGGGTTATGGCTATGCGCGCGAGAGCAAAAGCAAAATCGCGGCTTGGAACGCGCTGCTCAATGATTATCTGCGCGGGCGGCCAAATTTACGCCGCGTCTTTGTGCTGGTGGATAGCCGTCACGGGCTGAAGAAAAACGACCTTGCCATGATGGACGACCTCGATATGGCGGCGGTGTCGTATCAGATTGTGTTGACCAAAATCGACAAGCTGAAAAAAGGCGCGCTCGATAAGGTGCTGAGCGAAACGCAAAGCTCTTTGGCCAAGCGTCCGGCGGCCCATCCAGAGATAATCGCGACTTCGAGTGATAAAGGCGATGGGCTGGCTGATGTGCGGGCGCAAATAGCAAGTCTGGTTGATTTGGTCGAATTGGGATATAAGGCCTGAGCATTGAAGTTTTAGTGGCATGAGACATGGCAGCAAAAAACAACCCATCGGCGCACACAAAAACCGCCAGTCCCTCTGACTGGCTGGCCAAAGCGCATGTGCTGACCGAGGCGCTGCCTTTTATGCAGCGCTATGACAAAAAAACCGTGGTCATTAAATATGGCGGCCACGCCATGGGCGACGCCAAACTGGCCGAGCAATTTGCCAATGATGTGGTGCTGTTGAAACAAGCCGGTATCAATCCGGTGGTGGTGCATGGCGGTGGCCCGCAAATCGCCGCCATGTTGGAGCGCCTCGGCATTAAAAGCCAGTTCAAAAACGGCCTGCGGGTGACCGATGCACAAACCATTGAAGTGGTCGAAATGGTGCTGGCCGGGGCGATTAACAAACAGATCGTAACCGCGCTGAACGCAGCCGGCGGCACGGCTGTCGGCTTATCGGGCAAAGATGGTAACCTGCTGGTCGCCAAAAAGACCCGCAGCCGAGCCAAAGACCCGACCTCCAATGTTGAAAAAGCCATCAATCTCGGTTTTGTCGGCACGCCGCAAAAGGTCAATGGCCATATTCTCGATGTCATGCTGGCTTCCAACATTATTCCGGTCATCGCGCCGATTGCCACCTCGGCCAATGGCCAGACGCTGAACGTCAATGCCGACACCGCCGCCGGTGCCATTGCCGCGGCGCTGAATGCCGAGCGCCTGTTAATGCTGACCGATGTCGACGGCGTCAAAGACAAAAAAGGCAAATTGATCGAACGCCTGAGCAAAGCGCAGGCGACGCGGTTGATTAAAAACGGCACCGCGCAGGGCGGCATGATACCGAAGCTCGAAACCGCCATCGACGCGGTGAAAAACGGCGTCACCGCCGCCGCCATTCTCGATGGGCGCGTGCAGCACGCCATCCTACTGGAATTATTTACCGAGCTGGGTGCCGGCACATTGGTCGAGTAAGCCGATGCGCCGCGCCCGCCTCTTTTCACTTTGCA
>JADHOK010000004.1 GCA_016779015.1 PS1 clade bacterium
AAGACACTGTTCTTCATAAGGTCGTCATAGGCCGCGCCACTATCAAGCCGCAGCAGCAATTCACCAAGCGCGGCGCGCGCTGCCAGCCCATCGACAGCACCGGTTTTTTGCGCCGCCATGGCCAGCTCCAGAGCAGCCAATTTTTGCTGCAACGCGGCTATCTCAACTTGTGCTTGTTGACCGGCCTCTGCTTGTTGACCGGCCTGTGCTTGTTGGCCGGCCAGTGCTTGTTGCTTCGAGAGTGGCGCATCACCGGCGTCTATAGTGGGGCTGTTTGTGTCGGGCGTATCCATCGCTTCCATCGCTTCCATCGCTTCCATCGCTTCCATCGCTTCCATTGGCGCGTCGTAAACCCCATCAAGCGCTTGTAATTGGCGTTGCAAATCGCCCACATCGCCGCTCGGCGCAAAACCCGCTTGGGGTTCATTGGCGCTGTCGAAAACAATCGTCGCGTCATCGGCGGCGGGCGTCGCATCGACACTGTGCCAGAAACTGTCAATTTGCGGCAGGCTCGTATGGCGCGCCTGCCAAATGCCGAAACCGGTCACCCCCAAAGCGGCCACCAGCAGCAGCGACGCCGTTACGCGATTGACCAGCGCACCGAAAAAGCCGCGCAGCATGTCGCGCAAAGCCGCCAGCGGTCGTGTCACCAGACCGCGCAAGCCGCCGACCCCATGCTCGATCAAAGGCGGCATACGCAGATACGCGCCGGCATTTGACGTGGCGCGCCCGCTATCGGCTGCCGCAGTGTCATTATCCGACGACTGCGGCGGAATGATTTCCGCAGCCGGGTCTTTATCGGGGGTTTTCTTGGCCCTAGGCATGGCCAAAATTATGCGGCTATTCGCGTGTTTTGGCAATTTGCCTGTTGAGGCGCCGCCTAACCGATCAAGTCGATCAACGCCGCACTATCGGGCGTGGCGGGCGCGCGCGCCGCAAAACCGGCCTGCTCGGCGGCGGCGGCAATGCTCGGCGACAGACAATATAAAGTCGGGCGCGATAATGTCGACGGCGCGGCTTTTTCCAACTGCTTGTAAAGCGCACAAAAAATATCGGCCGAGCGCTGCGAATACACCACCACCCCATCCACCGGCTCTTCTTCATCCTTAAAGGCGGCTTCGGCGGCGTTGGAAAAATCGACAGCCGCCTCAGCGCGATACAACACAGCGCGGGTGCAGCCAATGCGCGCCTCGCCCAGCAGCTTTTGTAAATCGCCGGCGCGGTCGCGGCCCGCAATATGCAAAATATCAGCGTCTTCTTTATAGGCGCGCTTTATCAACGCCACCAAGGCCACCAAATCGCCTTCCGCTTCGCGCACGTTTTGAAACCCGCCCGCCTTCAGCGCAGCGGCGGTTTGCGGGCCGACAGCGAACGCCGGTAGCGCCTGCCAAGCGGCGCGCGCCGCGTCATCAACCAGCCGCGCCATTAAGGCGCGCACCCCATTGGCACTGGTCAGAGCCAGACCGCCTTGTGCGTCGACCGGCGGTAGGGCCGCTTGCGTCAATTCAATCTCGATCATCGGTGAAATAAGCACATCATGGCCGCGCGCCGCCAATTGTTCGGCCAACGGGGCCGCATCGAGCATCGGGCGGGTCACCAAAAGGCGCATTAATCGGCGACCAGATGCGGCGCTTGGTGGCGCAGCGCCGCGCCCGCTTTATGGCCCAATGCGGCGGCGTCGTCGGCCGCGCCGGTCATGCGGGTCTCGACCATATCGCTGCCATTCTCGGCCAATAGGCGTCCGTGCAGATTTATCGTGCCGTCATTAATATGGGCCAGCGCCGCAATCGGGGTGCGGCAAGAGCCATCCAGCGCGTTCAAAAAAGCCCGCTCAGCGGTAACGCATGCAGCGGTATCGGCGCAGTGCAAAGCCGCCAGCATGGCGCGCATGGATTTATCGGCGGCGCGACACTGCACCGCCAAAGCCCCTTGCCCGGCCGCCGGCAGCATCTCTTCGCTCGCGAGCGGCACCGCGCCTTCGGGGGCGATGCCGAGACGCGCCAGACCGGCCGCTGCGAGCAGGGTCGCATCGATGCCCTCATCGCTGAGTTTTTTAAGCCGCGTGCCGACATTGCCGCGCATCAGCGATACCCTCAAATCGGGGCGGGCGCGCAATAGCTGCGCTTGCCGCCGCAGACTGGCCGTGCCGACATGACCGCCCGACGGCAAATCGTCAAGGCTCTTAAGGGTCAGCCCGGGCCGCGGCACCAGCACATCGGCGACATCGGCGCGCGGCAAAATCGCGCCCAGCACCAGACCTTCAGGGTCTTGCGTCGGCAGGTCTTTGAGACTGTGCACAGCACAGGCCAGCGTGCCGTCCAAAAGCCCCGCCTCCAATTCTTGCGTGAACAAGCCTTTGCCGCCCAGCTCGGATAATTTCTCATCCAGCAAGCGGTCGCCCTTGGTCGATATTTTCTGAAATTGAACGGCCCCGTCATCAAGACCATGCGCCGCCGCCAACGCCGCGCCCACCATCTCGCTTTGGCGCACCGCCAAAGGCGAGGCGCGGGTGCCGATGATAATGGGCTGGGCGGTGGTTTGTGTGTCGGTCATTTTATTCATATCGGCTCGGCTACTCACATCCGCTTGGCTACTTATATCCGCTTGGCTACGTATATCCGCTTGGCTTGGCATTGGCGCAAGACCGCCAATGCTTGTTAAAGTCTTTATATAACCTAATAGCGATATAACCTAATCGCCGGCGTCGTGCTGATGTTCTTCTATATAGGGGCTTTTGAATTTAGGGGCTTTTCGAAATTAGGAGCTTTTCGAAATTAGTGACATTGTGCAGCGACTTTATATAGTGGCCGCATATAGTGACGTCTTAAAGTTGCTCTATAGCGTGACGACGCGCGCATAGTATAACGCTCAAAGGGGAGTGAGAGAGGCAGAGAGAGGCAGAGAAAGGCAGGGACAGGCGATGACGGCAGACCTTATATATGTGCTGGGTCTGGAAACCAGCTGCGATGAGACCGCCGCCGCGATTGTCGAAATGCCGGTCGCGGACGGCGCGCCGTGCGGTGCCGGACGCATTGTGGCCAATCAGCTATTGAGCCAAATCGACATGCACGCGCCCTATGGCGGGGTCGTGCCCGAGCTTGCCGCGCGCGCCCATTTGAGCCATCTCGACCGCCTGGTCGCCGCCGCATTTGACGAGGCCGATATGGCACTGGCCGATATGCATGCCATCGCCGCCACCGCCGGTCCGGGATTGATCGGCGGCGTGCTTATCGGCCTGACCACCGGCAAAGCGCTGGCGCTGGCGGCGCAAAAACCGTTTATCGGCATTAATCATTTGGAAGGCCATGCGCTGTCGGCGCGCCTTACCGAAGCGGTGGATTTTCCTTATCTCCTATTGCTGGTATCGGGCGGCCATTGCCAATTATTGGCGGTGACCGCATTGGGGGAATACACGCTGTTGGGACAGACCCGCGACGACGCGGTCGGCGAGGCTTACGACAAAGCCGCCAAGCTGATGTCGTTGGGGTATCCGGGCGGGCCTGAGATTGAGCGCCGCGCGCACCATGGCGACCGCGCCGCCTACCCCCTGCCGCGCCCGCTTTTGAACGAGGATACAAACAAAGCCGACGCCCCGCATTGCGATTTTTCTTTTTCCGGTCTTAAAACCGCGCTGCGCCAAGCGACGCAAAAAGCCGCGCCATTGGACGATAAAAAAGTCGCCGACCTCGCAGCCTCTTTCGAGGCCGCCGTCGCCGATTGTCTGAGCACGCAGACGCGCCGCGCCATGACGCGCTTTCGCACCATGGTAACGCCCGGCACCGATTATAATCTGGTGGTCGCAGGCGGCGTGGCGGCCAATCAATATTTGCGCGCCGCCTTGGGCGAAGCGGCAGCGGCGGAAGGTTTTGCCATGCACGTACCGCCGGCCGCTTTGTGCACCGATAATGCGGCGATGATTGCCCGCGCCGGAGCCGAGCGTTTCGCGGCAGGTTTCATCGACGCTGCGCCGATGGCCATAGAAGCGCGCGCCCGCTGGCCGCTTTCCGGCTGAGGCGCATTTCCCGATAAATTCTCAGATTAAAACTGCCCCAAAAAAAATGGCTCCGATGGGGGAGGACCATCGGAGCCTGTTCTGGCCTGGAGGGAGGCCATGGTAATCATAAAGGGAGGGTTATGATTACATTGTCGTTTGTTGGGGGGAGGGCCCGTTAAACGATAATTGTTAAACGTTACTGGTTAAACGATACTGACGCCTGCGATTGTGTGGGTGACCAGGGCCACGCCGTAGAGAGCGAGGAGGGCTGTCAAAACAGCGTGTCCGCTCAGGTTCGATGTCAGGTTCAAAATTTGCTTTTTCATGGTTCCGTCTCACTGCGTTCTGGTTTCAATTCCTATAACGAGCCAGGGGGAGGTTTCCTGTCTGCCCGCTATGCATTTTATATAGCACCTCGAATCAAAAAAAACAATGAATAAATCGAATTTTATTCAATATTTTTTGCAACGTTTTTGTGAAAGTATAAGCCATTGTTATTTATTGATAAATTCTGTTTTTAGGCGTTTTCGGGCGCATCAAACGGCCGTTTTGTGACAATTTTTTTCTGATTTTTTTTCTGAAAAAGGCTGTTAGAGGCCTTTAAGGGGCGGATTTTACGCCTACCGACGCGTCAATATAAGCGTGTTTATCATCCGCCGGAATCTCCGTTTCGGGCACCGGACGCCCTTCCACGGTCGGCATCAGCCCGCGCACAATAAGCGTCATCACATGGGCCAGCTCGCGTTCCAGCTCGGGCAAAGTTTGGTTGGTAAACAATTGTGCATAGCGATATTTAGTGGTCGCGCCGTGCAGCGCAATGGTGGCGGCGGGCACATTGGAGACCATAAATTCGCCCGAGGCATGGCCTTCGTGCAAAATGCGCTGAAACACACGGCGCTCGCGACGCAAGCTTTCGATCTGGAATTGCGGTCGGTCAGAGACCACGATTTGCGCCAGTTCCAGCGTTTTCGGCTGGTTCTCCAACAGGTGAAAAGTGTAGCGCAAATCGGCAAACACGACTTCTTCGAGGCGCTGGCGCGTCGAGCGCACCGGACAATCCAGCACCCGCTCGACAACCTCAACCGCGGTCAGCGCTTCGCGCCGCGCAATCTCCACTGCAATATCAATCTTGCCTTTGAAGAAACGATAAATATTGCCCGGCGACATGGCGCAATCCTCGGCCAGGTCGGCAATGGTGGTTTTGGGATAACCATAATGACTGAAGCGCTGGCGCGCCGCATCGATGATTTTCTCGCGTGTCGTTTCTTCTGACATGACCCCCATTTTACTGTTAGATTAGTGAATAATCAATAAATTATTCACTAATTTACCTCCAGACTGTCCACAGCCCCGTTTAGTGGCGCTTTGGCGCGGCTTCCCTTTCCCTCTCCGCTCCCGTTTCCGCTTCTGTTGCCTCAAGTGTTCTGCCTTGCAAACTGCGCGGCGGGCGGTTAATCGTGTTTGGGGGTACTCTTATATGTCACACATCAACCAGTTCGCTGCCGTCGCCGAACCCAGCATAGCCGTTTTGGGTGCCGGTGCGTGGGGCACGGCGCTGGCTTGTGTGCTGGCGCATAAACACGCTGAAATCATGCTCTGGGCCAATGAGGCCGAGACCGTGGCGGCGGTTAATCAGCGCCATGAGAACACCCCCTTTCTGGCCGGTGTGCCATTGCCTGAAACCATCAAGGCAACGGCGGCGCTCGAAGACCTTGCCGATGCCGATATTATTCTGATGGTGGTGCCGGCGCAATTTGCCCGCCCCGTCTTGGCGGCACTGGCCGCGCTGAACGACAAAGCCATGCTGGTATTGTGCGCCAAAGGCATTGAGCGCGACAGCTTGCAGCTAATGTCGGATGTCGCGCGGGCGCATTTTGCGCCGCAGCGCTTGGCGGTTCTCTCCGGCCCCAGCTTTGCCGCCGATGTGGCGCGCGGTCTGCCCACAGCGGTGACCCTGGCCTGCGCCGATGTCGAGACCGGCGCCTGGTTGGCCACCCATATCGGCACGGCGCATTTCCGCACTTATTTGAGCGACGATATTACCGGCGCAGAAATTGGCGGGGCGATTAAAAATGTCCTGGCCATTGCCTGCGGTATTGTCGCCGGCAAAGGGCTGGGCGAGAGCGCCCGTGCCGCCCTGACGGCGCGCGGCTTTGTCGAGATGAGCCGCCTCGGTGCCGCGCTGGGTGCCAAACCGGAAACGCTGAGCGGCCTATCGGGGCTGGGCGATTTAATTCTTACCTGCGCCAGCGACACCTCGCGCAATTTCTCCCTCGGCCGCGCTCTGGGCGAAGGCGACAAGGCCGAGACGGTATTGGGGGCGCGCAATTCGGTTTCGGAAGGCGCAATGAGCGCCGCCGCGGTTGCCGCCTTGGCCGATAAGCACGGCGTCGACATGCCTATTTGCCGCGCCGTCAACAGTATTTTAAGCGGCGACGCCGGCGTCGATGAGGCCATTAACGACTTGTTGGCGCGACCGGTGGCGCGCGAAAATGACGAGATGATAAAAGGCGCTTAAGGGCGAAAAGGAGAAAAAAATGTATGTGATTATGGCTTTTGACAAACCCGATAGCGAGGCGCTGCGGCTCGACAATCGCGGCGACCATGTTGCTTATGTGCTGGGTCACGACACTGTAAAAACCGCCGGGCCGTTTATGAGCGATGATGGCGACACCATGATCGGCACTTTGCTGGTGCTCAATGTCGAAAGCCGCGCCGAGGCCGAGGCTTTTGTTGCCGACGACCCTTATAATAAAGCCGGTCTGTTCGCACAGGTGGAAATTCGCCGCTGGGCGCATCTGATTGGCGGGCTTGAAGACCCCAATTCGTGAAACCGGCGAGTTATAAAGAATAAGTGATGAGGAACAGGTAATGGCATATTGGCTTTTCAAATCAGAACCCAATACATGGGGCTGGCAAGACCAGCTCGACCGCAAAGGCAAGGGCGAGCATTGGGACGGGGTGAGAAATTTTCTCGCCAATAAACATATGAAAGCCATGAAGCTCGGAGATAAGGGCTTCTTCTATCACTCGGTCAATGAAAAGCGGATTATGGGCTCGGTCGAGGTGATTAAGGAACATTATCCCGACCATACCGACTCGAAAGGCCGCTTCGGCATGGTCGATATTGTGGCGTTGGAGACCGCCGCGCATCACGTGACCTTGGCCGAGATCAAAGCCGACCCGAAGCTCGAGGATATGGTGTTGGTCAATAATTCGCGCCTTTCCGTGCAGCCGGTGACGGCGCAACAATGGAAATATGTCTGCAAGCTGGCCGGTCTCAACCCCAATGCCGAAAACCCCTATAAATAAAACCCGGCCCGATTGGTGGCCCGCCAAGGACACCGAAATATGCGCGCTTTGCGACATCGCGCCCGGCGCGGCGCGCGGCTTTACGCTGACCGGGGAGGGCGCGGGCGATAAATTGGAGCTGATTATCTGGCGCGACGATAAAGGCGCCGCGGAAGTGCTGCGTGGCTTTGTCAATAAATGCCCGCATATGGGGCTGCCGCTGGAGACCTTTCCCGACCGTTTCTTGAACGCCATGGGCGATGGGCTGATTTGCTCGGCGCATGGCGCGCAGTTTGATGCCACCGGCGCTTGCTTTGGCGGGCCGTGCAAAGGCGCAGTGCTTATCAGCGTGCAGCTAATCGTGCAAGATAGAGACAATAATAAACATATTGTGCTGCGCCCGCCTGCACCGCATAGTGCTTCGGCGTAGATAAAAAAACAGCGCATAAATAAAAGTCGGGGGGACTTTCATGTCGCAAAACATTTCTGCCAGCGAAGCGCCATTGGCCACATCGCGCGATTATGCCGTGCTGGGTCTTTTGTCTTTCGTCAATGTGCTGAATTTTGTCGACCGGCAATTGCTCGCCAGTTTCGCCAATTTCATCGTCCCCGATTTGGAGCTGACCAATACCCAATTCGGCCTTTTGACCGGTTTCGGCTTTATCGTTTTTTATTCGGTTATGGGTCTGTTTATGGGAACGCTGGCCGACCGCTTGCACCGTCCGCGCCTTTTGGCTTTCGGCCTCGCCATGTGGTCGGCACTGACCATGGCGTCGGGCGCGGCGCGCGGCTTTGTCACCCTGCTCATCCCGCGCATGCTCATCGGGGTCGGCGAAAGCGTCGCCACCCCGACCTCCATGTCGATGCTGGCGGACCGGTTTCCGGCCCGTCAATTGGGGCTGGCGGCGGGGATATATTATCTCGGCGTGCCCATCGGCGTCGCCGTCTCGCTGCTCATTGCCGGTTATTTGGGCCCGACCATAGGCTGGCGCAATTGTTTCTTCCTGCTTGGCGGCCTCGGGCTGGTGGTCGCCGCGGCGCTGCTTTTGCTGCCCGAAACACCGCGCCGCGGGGTCAATTTATCGGCCGATGGCGCGGTTGAAAAAATGCCTTTCGCGCAAGTGCTGGCGCTGCTTTGGCAGACGCTGAAAGCCTCACCGGCTTTGTCTTGTGTCATTGCCGGTGGCGTGGTGTTTCATTTCATCCTCGGCGCGGCGGCTTTTGACCAGTTATGGTTTGTCCAAGAACGCGGCTATGAGCGCGCCGAAATTGCCGTCAAAGCAGGCTGGTTGGCCGCGCTTGGCGGGCTGTTGGGCAATCTGGCCGGCGGCTATTTGGGCGATTTATGGCAATCGCGCTTGGGCTCGGGACGGCCGATGTTTTTGTTTTGGACGGGTCTGCTGCTGACGCCTTTCGCCATTGCTTATCGTTTGGTGCCGGGCGACCACATGCTTTTCGAGCTTGGTATTTTCTTGGGCTTTTTGCAGCTTGGCCTGTTTTACGGGCCGACTTTCGCCACTGTGCAAGAGCTGGCACCGGCGCGCATCCGCGCCACAGTGGTCGCCTTTTATATATTGGTGCTGAACTTTGTCGGTCTCGGTATCGGCATTACCGGCGGCGGCATTATGATCGATATGCTGATCGCGCGCGGCATTGAGGCACCCTATACGGTGACGCTGGTCGCCTTCACACTGATCTCGACCCTCGCCCTGCCGCTGAATTTCATCGCTGGAAAATTATACCATCGCGACGTGGCACGACTTGCCGATAACCGCTAAGCGGGGTTAGACTGCCCGCCTGACTGACAGGGATTTAGGGGGCGTTATGTCTGACGAACTGATTTTTGAAGTACCGGCTGAAACGGCGGCGACGGCGCTGATTGATAATGCACAATATCAGAAAATGTATCAGGCCAGCATTGACGACCCCGACGCGTTTTGGGGCGAACACGGCCGGCGCATTGATTGGATAAAACCCTATAGTAAGGTCAAGAACACCCATTACGGCAAGGATGATGTGTCGATTAAATGGTATGAGGACGGCACGCTCAATGCTTGCGTCAACTGCGTTGACCGCCATCTTGAGACGCGCGGCGACCAGACGGCGATAATTTGGGAAGGCGATGCGCCCAGCGATGACGCCAAAATCACCTATGCCCAATTGCACGAAGAAGTCTGCCGTTTCGCCAATGTGCTGAAAGCGCGCGGCGTCAAAAAAGGCGACCGCGTGACCATTTACATGCCGATGATACCCGAAGCGACATATGCCATGCTGGCCTGCGCCCGTATCGGCGCGGTGCATAGTGTGGTGTTTGGCGGCTTTTCGCCCGACGCGCTGGCCGGTCGCATTATCGATTGCGAAAGCACTTGCGTCATCACCGCCGATGAAGGCGTTCGCGGCGGCAAGGTGATACCGCTGAAAGCCAATACCGATGCGGCGCTCGAAAAATGCCCCGATGTCGATATGGTGATTGTCGTCACCCGCACCGGCAGCGGCGTCGCCATGCAAGCGCCGCGCGATGTGGTTTATGAAGAGGCGCGCGCTGCCGCCGCACCAGATTGCCCGGCCGAAGAAATGAGCGCCGAGGACCCGCTTTTCATCCTCTACACTTCCGGCTCGACCGGCAAACCCAAAGGCGTGCTGCACACCACAGGCGGCTATATGGTCTATGCCTCAATGACGCATGAGTATGTCTTCGATTATAAAGAAGGCGAGGTTTATTGGTGCACGGCCGATGTCGGCTGGGTGACCGGCCATTCTTATATTGTCTATGGCCCACTGGCCAATGGCGCCACCACGCTGATGTTTGAGGGGGTGCCGAATTATCCCGATAATTCGCGCTTCTGGCAGGTATGCGACAAGCACCAAGTAAATATTTTCTACACCGCGCCGACCGCTTTGCGCGCCCTGATGCGCGAAGGCGACGGGCCGGTTAAAGCGACCTCGCGGGCCAGCCTGCGCCTTTTGGGCTCGGTCGGTGAGCCGATAAACCCCGAAGCATGGCTGTGGTATTATAATGTGGTCGGCGAGGGCAAAAGCCCGATTGTCGACACATGGTGGCAGACCGAGACCGGCGGCATTCTCATCACCCCACTGCCCGGCGCGACAGCCCTGAAACCGGGCTCGGCGACCAGGCCTTTCTTTGGTGTCAAACCGATGCTGGTCGATGTCGACGGCAATGAGCTGAGCGGCGCGGCCTCGGGCAATTTGTGCATCACCGATAGCTGGCCCGGCCAAATGCGCTCGGTCTATGGCGACCATAAGCGCTTTATCGACACTTATTTTGTGCAATATCCGGGCAAATATTTCACCGGCGATGGCTGTCGCCGCGACGAGGACGGCTATTATTGGATTACCGGCCGCGTCGATGATGTGTTGAATATTTCCGGTCACCGCCTCGGCACGGCTGAGGTCGAAAGCGCACTGGTGGCGCATGGCCAAGTTGCCGAGGCCGCCGTGGTCGGCTATCCGCACGACATTAAGGGGCAAGGTATTTATTGCTATGTGACGCTCAATGCCGGTCTGTCGGGCGATGATGATTTGAAAGCCGAGCTGGTGCAATGGGTCAGAAAAGAGATCGGCCCGATTGCCTCACCCGACCTTATTCAGTTTGCGCCCGGTCTGCCGAAAACCCGCTCGGGCAAAATCATGCGGCGCATCTTGAGAAAAATCGCCGAGGATGATTTTTCCCAATTGGGTGACACCTCGACGCTGGCCGACCCCAGCGTCGTCGATGACCTGATCGACAATCGGCAAAACCGCTCGGCATAAACTAGCTGCACCAAGTAGCGCGGCGACCGCGATAAGGCTTGGCGAGATTTTGCGCCAACAGCGCATCGCCAAGCGTTCCTTTTTCAGAATAAGTGGTGGCCAGCACACGGCCGGCATAGGTGCCGTAATGGACATTTGTCAGCACTGACGGGTTTTGTTTGAGCCACGCCGCCGTGAATTTTTTGGCAGCCTGCGCCAGCTCTTTTTCTGCCGCGCATTTGCCGCGCATCTCCGGCGTATCGACGCCTTTCAAGCGCACTTTCACCTCGACCTGTTGGCCCAGCCAGATGGTGACGCGGGCGCGAAACGTATCGCCGTCAATCACCTCCAGCACCTCAAACGGAAACGGGCCTTTCAACACTTCTTTGGCCGACGCGCCAAGCGGCAGCAACAGCAACATTAACCCAACCCAAACGCCACGCATGACACACTCCTTTTCCCACACCCGACTTCAGTGTCGGGTCGGGCTACATTCCCTGAAACCAGAGATGTCCTGCTTATTCCCCTTGCGGGTTTTATATTAGGCAGAGACCCTACCTAAGTCGGCTCTCTGGTTCCTTAAAGGAATGTAGCCAGAAATAAGTTAACGCGATTGGTCGACCGCTTCTAGCAACCTGTGGTTGAGCAGCGAATTTGGTGGATTCGCCACAACTCAAAACAGAAGCTCAAAAATCGGACACAATGCCGGCTTTTTCCCAATCGCCATAGCGCGTCGGCTCGGGGCCTTCTTGACCGCCTTGTTCTTTCGGGCGCGGCCCGGCTTTCACCGCTGCGCGGCGCTCAGCCGCCTCGGCCAAAGCCTGTTGCTGCGCTTTGTCCTGCGCTTGCTTGCGGCGCGCGGCGGCGGTTTTCTCATCTTCGCTTTGCTGGTCTGCCATGGGGTGAATATGGGGGCTTGCCGACAACTTGCCAAGATGGTGTAACCGCGACATGAGTTCGCAAGACAAAAAGCGCGGCCGCGGCAAGTCGGGCGCGCGGCGCGCCGCCGCCGGTATGTTGGCCGCCATTGAGCGCGGTAAAACGCTGGACGAAGCGCGCGACCGCCTCGACCCGTTAAAGGGTAGCGACCGCAATTTGGCCGATGCGATTGTGCAGACGGCGCTACGCCATTATGGCGAGATCGACGCGCTGGTCAGAACGCATGTCAAAAAAATGCCGCCCAGAAATTCGCTGGCGCGGGTGTTGTTGTTCATCGGCGCGGCGCAGCTGCTTTATATGAAAGTGCCGCCACACGCCGCCATCGACGAGACGGTCTCGGCCACCGGGCGACGCGAGCAACCTTATCGCGGGCTGATAAATGCCGTGTTGCGAAATCTCGCGCGCGCGCAACAGGCGGCGACACTGCCCGCGCCCGACCCGCTGAAAAATATCCCCGACTGGTTGCGCGATAATTGGCTGGCGCATTATGGCGATGAAAAAACTGCCGCTCTGGCCGCCTCTTTGGCAACGCCGCCGCCGCTCGATTTGTGTTTTGTGACGCCGCGCACCGGTCACAATTGGGCGCAAGCGCATGGCGGCAACTTTATCGCGCCGAGCCATATACGCCTTGATGCGGCGCAAGATGTCACCGCCTTGCCGGGCTTTGCCGAGGGCGCTTTTTGGATGCAAAACGCCGCCGCCGGTCAACCGGCAGCGCAAATTTGCGCCGCGCTGGCAGCGCCTTCAACCGTGCTCGATATGTGTGCCGCGCCGGGCGGCAAAACGCTGCAATTGGCCGCCGCCGGTCACACCGTCACGGCGCTCGATATTTCCGCCTCACGCCTCAAGCGCCTCGAAGAGAACCTGGCGCGCACCGGCTTTGAGGCCAGGCTGGTTTGCGCCGATGCGTTGGCGTGGAATGCACCTCAGCTTTTCGACGCCGTATTATTGGACGCGCCATGCACCGCCACCGGCACATTGCGCCGCCACCCCGACGTGTTGCGCCATCGCAGCGCAAACCAAATGGACAAGCTCATTGCCCTGCAAAAGCAATTATTGGCCCGCGCTGCCGACCATGTGAAACCGGGTGGCTTTTTGGCCTATGCGGTGTGCAGCCTGCAACCGCAGGAGGGCGAGATGCAGCTCGAGGATTTTCTGGCGACCCGTAGCGACTTCACAAAGCACGATAGCGATGCGGAAAACCGCTTCACGCCGGATGCCGATATGGACGGTTTTTTTGTATCCGTGATGCAGAAAAAGCCGTGAGGCGCGCGCCCTTAAAGGGGTGGAAAAAACCCACAAAAACCTCTGAATAAGGCCGCGCCAGCCGCCCCTTCGCCTTGTCGCGTGCGGCAAAACCGTATACAGATTGAAAAGCAATCAGACGCACTCCATCACGGAAAATGGATAACCCAAATGGCTGATATCAAAATTTCTCCCTCGATTCTTTCTGCCGATTTTGCCCGTCTGGGCGAGGAAGTGGCAGCGATTTGCGAAGCCGGATGTGACTATGTGCATGTCGATGTGATGGACGGCCATTTTGTTCCCAATCTGACCATCGGCCCCGATGTGGTGAAAGCGCTGAAGCCGCATGCCAGCAAACCGCTGGACGTGCATTTGATGATTTCGCCGGTCGACCCTTATATCAACGCCTTTGCCGAGGCGGGGGCTGAGATAATCACTTTCCACCCCGAAGCCGGCCCGCACCCGCACCGCACAGCGCAAGCCATTCGCGCCGCCGGTTGTAAAGTCGGCGTGTCGCTCAATCCGGCGACACCGGTCAGTGTGCTCGACAATCTGATGGGCGATATCGACCTTATTCTGGTGATGTCGGTCAATCCGGGGTTTGGCGGCCAAAGCTTTATCGAAAGCCAGCTTGAGAAAATCGCCACATTGCGCGCCATGATAGATAAAAGCGGCCGCGATATTGAGCTCGAGGTCGATGGCGGGGTCAATCGCGAAACCGCGGCGCGGGTCATCGAAGCGGGGGCCAGCATGCTGGTCGCCGGCACCGCCACATTTGCCGGCGGGCCTGAAAAATATGCTGAAAATATCGACGCTCTGCGCCATGCTGCGGGGCGCTGATGGCCCGCGCGCAGCGGCTCGCCTCTCGCTTTGAGACCGTTTCGGCCAGTGCTGCGCGGCTGCGGCAAAATCTGACAATCGCTTTTTACCGCTCGCCTTTTGGCCGCGGCCTATGGCGCGGGGTCAATGAACCGACGCTGTTTGACTATCCGAGCGGCTTGCGCCCGGGCAATCGCCTGCGCGGCGAAAGCTGGCTGGCCGGTGATTACTCCCTGCCCGGCGGCGTGCTGCACGGTGACGACCAATCGCCGTTTGAAATGACCCCGCCCAGTGCAGCGTGGCGCGACAGCCTGCACAGTTTCTCATGGGCCCCCGATGTGCTGGCCGTGGCCGACGGTGGCGGCCATGAGGCGATGCGCGAAGCCATATTGAATTGGACGCTCGGCCCCTATATCGAGCGGCGCGCCCTCATGCACCCGGCGCTGGTCGGACGCCGCCTGGCGCGTTGGGCGCAAGCCCTATCGGAGATTAAAAGCGGCTTTGACGGCCAAGCCATGGCGCGCATCCATTCCAGTTTTTCAGCGCAAACACGCTGGCTGGAAAAAGTGGCGCAGCAATGCGATGACGGTCTCGACCGCTTGCACGCGAGCCTGGGCCTGACGCTGGCGGCCTGCGCCCTGCCGCAACAAGGCCAAACATTGCGGCGCGGTATGGACCTTTTAAGTCGTGAGATACGACGGCAAATCCTACCCGATGGCGGGCACGCGTCGCGCAATCCGGCCGTACTGGCCGATTTACTGGCCGATTTAATGGCGCTGGAAGCGGTGTTGAAAGCGCGCCAAGTTGAACTACCGTCCCATATGGCGACGGCGCGGCGCAATATGCAGACGCTTTTGACCATGCTGCGCCACAAAGATGGACGGCTGGCGGTGTTTAATGGCGGCTTGGAAAGCGACGCGGCCGAGCTTGCTGCAGTGCTTGGCAAAACCGCCAAACCTATCGGTTTCGCCCAGAAAAGCGGCTATCAGCGGCTGGAGGCCGGTGACAGTTGCGTACTTGTTGATATCGGCAATGCGCCGCGTGGCAGCCACTCTGTCGCCGCCCATGCCGCGCCGATGGCGTTTGAAATGAGCCATGGCAGCGACCGTTTGATTGTCAATTGCGGCCCCAATCTGGTGCATGGCAGCGACTGGCAATTGGCGGCGCGTGACTTGGCGGCGCATTCAACGCTGGCCTTTGACGCCGATGTTACCGATCCTTTTTTGCGCAGCGGTTTGGCGGCGCGGCGGCTGGGCCCGCGCGTCAATGGCGAGGGCTGGCAAGTGACCGGTCGGCGGGTCGAAGACAAGAGCGGCATCTGGCTGGAGGCCAGTCATGCGATTTTTTTAAAAACCCATGGCGTGCGCCACAATCGGCGGTTCTTTATCGATGCGGCAGGCGAGGATATTCGCGGCGAGGATATGCTTCTCGCCGATATGGCGCACCAGCCATTGCAGGGCGCGGGCTTTCATCTGCGCTTTCATCTGCACCCGCAAGTGCGCGCCAGCCTGCAAAGCGCCGGTGACGCCGTTCTGCTGCTGACGCCGAGCGGCCATGGCTGGCAGTTTCGCCTGGCCAGCGACGTCACCGCACCGCTCAGCATTGAAGAAAGCGTTTATATGGGCCATAGCGGCATCCCCCAACGCAGCCAGCAATTGGCCGTAAAGGGCACGCTGGCGCATGGCGACACATTATTGCGCTGGGCACTGCGCTATGCCGGACGCCAAACCACGCGACGGCGAAGATAGAAAACAGTTGAACTTGAAACACAAAATTTGAAGCACAGAACCTGAAGTACAAAAGGAAACCCCATGTCTGATGTAAAACCCGTCACCCGCGCCCTGATATCCGTGTCCGACAAACAAGGCATTGTCGCTTTTGCTGAAAAACTGGTGGCACATGGCGTCGAGCTGGTCTCGACTGGCGGCACGGCCGGCCTGCTGGCCGAACAAGGCCTCGCGGTGAAGGATGTCTCGGAGCTGACCGGTTTTCCCGAAATGATGGATGGCCGCGTTAAGACGCTGCACCCGATGGTGCATGGCGGTTTGCTGGCGGTGCGCGAAAACGCTGAACACCAAGCCGCAATGGAGGCGCACAATATCGTCCCCATCGACCTTTTGGTGGTCAATCTATACCCGTTTGAGGGGACCGTGGCGGGCGGCGGCGACTATGCGACCTGTGTCGAGAATATCGATATTGGCGGGCCGGCCATGATCCGCGCGGCAGCGAAAAACCACACCGATGTCGCCGTCTTGGTCGATAGCGATGATTATGACGAAGTGCTGGCGGCGTTGGCCGAAGGCGGCACCGGTTTGGCGCTGCGCCAACGATTGGCGCAAAAAGCCTATGCCCGCACGGCGGCCTATGATGCGGCCATCTCCAACTGGATGGCGGCCCAACTCGGATTCGATATGCCGCCTTATCGGGCTTTTGGCGGCAAGCTCAACCAGTCGCTACGCTATGGCGAAAACCCGCACCAGCAAGCCGGCTTTTACATTGGCGACACGCCGCGTATCGGCGTCGCCACGGCGCGGCAAATTCAGGGCAAAGAATTATCCTATAATAATATCAATGACACCGATGCCGCCTTTGAACTGGTCGCCGAATTCGACCCGTCTGAAGGCGCGGCCTGCGCCATTATCAAACACGCCAATCCGTGTGGCGTGGCCCGCGGGGATAGCCTGCCACAAGCCTTTCAAAAAGCCCTGACCTGCGATCCGGTGTCGGCCTTTGGCGGCATTATTGCCATGAACCAGACGCTGGACGCGGCGACGGCGGAAGCCATTACCGATATTTTCACCGAGGTGATTATTGCCCCCGACGCCGATGCGGCGGCGCGCGAGATTATCGCGGCGAAGAAAAACCTGCGCCTGCTGCTGACCGGCGGCCTGCCCGAAGCCCATGCAGCAGGTCTTTCAGTGCGCAATGTGGCGGGCGGCTATTTGGTGCAGAACCGCGATAACGGCCATTTGGCGGTCGGCGATTTGACCTGTGTCACCAAGCGCCACCCCAGCGACCAAGAAATGGCCGATTTGCAATTTGCTTGGCGCGTCGCCAAACACGTCAAATCTAACGCCATTGTCTATGTCAAAGACGCCGCCACAGTGGGTATCGGCGCCGGACAGATGAGCCGCCTCGACAGCTCGCGCATAGCGGCGCGCAAAAGCGCCGATGCAGCCGAAGCCAGCGGGGCCGCCGCGCCCTTGGCCGACGGTTCAGTGGTCGCGTCGGATGCGTTTTTTCCTTTTGCCGATGGCCTGATGAGCGCCGCCGAAGCCGGTGCCACCGCCATCATCCAGCCCGGTGGCTCGATCCGCGACGATGAGGTAATCGCCGCCGCCGATGCGGCAGGGCTGGCCATGGTGTTTACCGGCATGCGTCATTTCCGGCATTGAACCGGCCGCTTCGGTTTGGCGGCGTAATTCACCCGCAATGCCGGTCGGTGGTGTCCTGCCAATCCTTTAACAGCGGAAACGCGGTGACCGCATCGCGCCAACGCGCCGGTGCTTCGGGCCGCGAGAATATTTTCTGGCGCATGGCGCAAGCTTGCGCGCCGCGCTCCAGCCCGACAAACAAGGCCGCCAATCCCAGCCGTGCGCCCATCCCGACCGGATCGTCGGCGGGGGTGCGTTGCGCCAATGACGACAGGGCGCGGGCCGCTTCCAGACCGCGTTGATTGGCCTGCAATGCGGCGGCGCGCCAAAACCAAGCCGACGGGCGGCGCGGGAAATTGGCCGCCAATATTTCGGCATTTTCAAGCGCTACGGCGTTGCCATCGCGCGCCAAATCATGCCCGATCAACGCCTCCAACAGCACCGCTTGCGGTCGCCCTTGCAAATCAGTCAGGGCGCTCAAAAATTGATAGCGGCCGTCAAAATCAGGTTTTTGAGAACGTGCTTGCAGATGTTTTTTCCACTGCCCCAGGACCAATGCCGCCAGCTCCTCATTGGCCGGTTCCAGCAAAACCATCAGTCTTTCGCCATCGGCCATATCGACCAAATAATCTAACGCCTGTGGCAAAAACGGTCTGACATCGCCGCCCTCCTCGACAAAGCCGCCCCAAGCCACGCCGAAAGCGGTGCTGTCAAGCCGAGCGATGAGAGCGGTCTCAAACGCGGCGCGATGCACCGCCAATCGATTGCTGGGCGGACAACCGGGCGGGCATTGGCTGGTCAACCAGAGCCGATATAAAAGCTGTCCGCCGCGCGCCGTCGTGCGTATGCGCTCGGCGCTCTCCCCCGCCGCCTGCCGCTTCTTCAGCGCCTCGGCCAGCAAGCGCACCCGCATGCCGAGGAATAATTGATAGGCCGGTTGATCGGGGCCGATGCCGGTCAAATAAATATCAGCACCGCTCCAATCGGCTTGCGCCGCGGCGTGGCGCGCCAGCACAATACGCGCTCGCAAATTGAGCAAATCATCGAGCGCTTCTTCGGGCGTTGGCGGCGGCCCGTCGATAGGCTTTTGCGCCGCTATTTTCAGCGCCGGGCGATAATGTTTTTCGGCCAGCGCCACGCGCGCCGCGTCGGGCGATTTATCAGCCGACAGACGCGCCAGCACAATCAGCTTGTCGATACGCACGCGCTCAGGGCCATCCGACGTCGCAGCGCGCGCGGCGCGCAAATAATCCTGCGCCAGCACCAACTCACCCAAATTGAGGCGCGCCACCCCCATTTGATAATCGACCTGCCGCTTCACCCCAGGCGGCAAAAGCGGATAATAAGGTTTGAGGTCGGGCCAACTGGCCACCAATTGACCATATTGGCCATCGGCAAAAGCCCGTTGCATGACCCGCAGCGACGGGCCCGGCGCATAATCCATCGCTCGCAACAGCAATTGGTCGCGCGCCACCAATGCCAAAGCGGCGCGCGCGCTTTCGGGTGAGCCGCGCAAAGCCGGCTCCAGCAGAGCGACGATTTCGCTGGCCGGGCGCGCCTCGCCCAGAGCTTGACGCGCCAGACGCAGCGCGTTTTCACTCTCTTGGCTGGCACCTTTAAGATTGTTGAACGGCGCGCCCAAAGACGCCGCCTTGGCGGTCGGCGTGCTTGAAAACAGCGACGTCGGGGGCTGGTAATCGGGCGCGGTGATGCGGGCATAAAAATCATCTACCGATTGCTTGAAAGCGGGCGCTCCACCGCGCGCCAATGATTGACGCAGGCGGGTCAGTGTTTGCGTCGCCGCCGCCAATTGCCCGCCTTCGATTTGCGCCGTCGCCAAACCATACATGGAGCGCTGCACCAACACCGGATGTTTGAACTCAAAGGTCAATTGCTGCAGCAATTTGGTGGCGGCTATCAGGCCCTGTTTTTTGTCCTCGGCCGAAATATGACGCACGGCGGAAGCCAACGCGGCCCACGCCGAGGCATAAGCACTGGCGACGCGCATCGCTTCCATATCGCTCCACAAGGTCGAGGAAAGCAGCGCCTCATAATCCAACTCATTATCGCGTACGCGGTCTTCTGCCAATGTGCTCACCCTGCCCATATTGAGGCTCAAAAGATCCGCCGCTTTGATGAAAGGCGCAAGCTCCAGCGGGCCGAGCGGGCCGTCATAACACGCTTCCATGGCGATAGAATAATCATCCATCGCCGCCAGATAAGGCGCGGCATCGGCCTCCATGGCCGCCAGGATTTTAGCCGGCGGTGCCGTCAACAAAGCCGGCGGCGCGCTACAGGCGAGCGCCGCGAAAGGGGCCAAGAGCGCAGCGGTGCAGATGAGAAATGCGGAGGTCAATCGATGGCGCATCAGCTATTCCAAATTGGCCAGAAACGGCGCCAGCTCGTCGTGAAAACGATCGTCAAAAATCAACAGCGCCAAAGTCTTCATCAACTGCCGCTCAGCCGCCAGCGTCGCCGCCGTGCCGCCGCCCAGATTGGCGAGACGACGAAACACCGGCATGACGCCTTGTTTCAAAGGGTCGACACCAGAGCCGCTCGGCTTGCCGCGTCCTAAAACGGCGCGATTGGCCTCGACGCGGCTATCGAGCAGCGACACGCGCCCGCCGCGCGATTTGAAACGCTCGACAATCTCCAGCGCCTCGTTCAATTCGCGCGCATGCGGCGGCGCATCACCAATAATAATGACCACGCGTTGCGCGCCACTGCGCCAGCCGACCGCCGTCTCGACATCGCGCAGCGCCTGTGTCACCGCTTCGGGATGGTCGCCCCCACCCCGCGCTTCAATGCCGCTTATAAAGCCGCGGGCTTTTTCAATGTCGAAACTGGGTTGCGAAATCAGCGTCACAAAATCCGTATCATTATAATCGCGATAGGCGATGATGCCGAAGCGCGCCAGCGGCACCAGACCGCGCACGTAATGCGCCAATTGCTGCATGCGTTGGCGCACGGTGCGATGCACCCAGACCATGGAGCCGGTGGCATCGATGACGAACACCACATCGATACCGGTTTTCTGCAAATGTTGGATATAATTGGCAAAAGTTTGCGGCACACCGGAAATCAACCCGCCGCCCGGTAAAGCGCGCTGCGTCACCGCGGCGCTGGGCAACGGCATGGCCGGTGCAATTGCCGCCATTTGTGCATTGTCCATCATCAAATCATTAAAATCAGCCTCCAACGGCACTTCCAAAAGCTCCGACAGGTCGAGCTCGGCTTCGGCAACATGCGGCAATTCGACCGGTATATGCTGCGGCAATTCGAGGTCGAGCTCCTCGGGGCCCGTTTCCCCGGCCGAAATGACCAGGCTTTCGGCCTCGGCCCCGCCGCCACGCTCGCCCCCAAACAACAGCAGCAATACGACGCCGACGGCGGCAATATGCAACACCACAGAAGCAGCAAAAAGCCCCCACCAGACGCGCGGCGGCACGGCAATCAGGCGCGCCCGCATACGGGCAAACCAGCCGCTTTTCTGGGGGTTTTGGGGGTTTTCGTTCATGCCCGTCCCTAGTTGCTCGCCGCTGCGATAATTTCGGTTTTGAGGCGTATCTCGCCAACCCCGGCGCGCGCCATAGCGCGGCGGAAGGCCAATAATTGTTTGGCATGGGCGCGCCTGTCAGCGATTAACTCCAATGGCATGCCTTGCGCCGCCAGACCTTTTTCTTTCACCAAGTGGGCCAGTTCGCCCAATGTCACCGGCTGCTTATCCGACAGATAAAACACATCATCCTGCTTCAGCCAGACGCTCAGCGCCGCGCCCTGATGCGTCGCCTCGATTTCACTGCGCGCCACTTCCAACCCCGACGGGTGATTGGTTGAAGGCCGTCCGGCAATCAACACGAATAAGATGAGCAGAAACACCACATTGATGAGCGGCAACAAATCGATGGTCTTTATTTCGCGGCGTGTGTCTTTTAACTGCATCGCAAAACCCGCTCAAAAATCTGCCAAATCAATGTCGAAGACGTCGCGCTCCAGCGTAATCGACTGCGCGCCGGCACCCTGCAGCACATCCATCACAGAAGTGACCTGCTGGATATCGGCCTCGTCGGCCGGCATCAATACCAGCATTTGCTCGGCGTTTTGCGCCACCAAGCGCGCCGTCTCGCGCGCCAGCAGCGCCTCATCAGCCGGAGCGCCATTCCAACTGAGCGCACCGGTCGCCGCCAGCGTAATGACCACCGGCGGGGCGGCGCTGCTCTCGCCACCAGTGCCGCGCGGCGGTGCCAAACGACTTTGGCCATAAGTGACAAAATCCGAGCCGAGCAGAAAAAACAGCAGCAGCAAAAATATCATATCGATGAGCGGCGTCAGCCCCATGAAACCGGCTCGGCGCTGGCGACGGGCAAGCTGCATGGCTCAACCTTGCGTCTTGGCGTCGGCGCGCACCAATATATCGGTCAGCGCGTCTTCGACCATATCGCGCACCCCATCGACGGCATTATTGAACACCGCGGCGAGGATGGAAAACGGCAGCGCTACGCCCAACCCGAAAGCAGTCGTCAAAAGCGCCTCCCAAATACCCGCCGCCAGCAGTGCCGTATCGGCCCCGCCAGCGCCTTGGCCGACGCCTTGAAACGCCACGATCATGCCCAGCACTGTGCCAAGCAGACCGAATAGCGGCGCCGAGGCGGCGATCAGCTCCAGCACCCAGACTTGCCGCGATAAATGCCGCACCAGAAATTGCGCGCGCCGCGTCAGTTCTTCGCGCAGCACATCACCCGATAATTTGCTGCCTGATAATTTGCCGTCGCTTTGGCTGAGCGCAAAAGCGATGAGCGGGGCCGCCGGATGCGCCAAGCCATCAAGCCGCGCCGCCAGACCATCGGTCTTACCGCGCCGCATCTCCGACAGCGCCGCTTCAAAACCCTGCGGGCGAAAAATATCCATGCGGTAAAATTCGTATAATTTAATCACCGCAATCGGCAGGCCGACGGCCGAGAGCAACGCGATAATCCACGTCACCACCCCGCCTTTGGAGAACAGCAGCGACCAGAAACCGGGCGCGGCCTGTTGTGGCGCGGGAGCTTGCGCCTCTGTAACAGCTTGCGCCTCTGTAACAGCTTGCGCCTGAACAGCGTCTTGCGCCAAGACAGGCGCGCTGATGCACGCGGCGGTCACAAACAAAAAACATAACG
Organism: PS1 clade bacterium; assembly: GCA_016779015.1. Classification (GTDB taxonomy): domain Bacteria; phylum Pseudomonadota; class Alphaproteobacteria; order RS24; family RS24; genus UBA8337. The sequence continues at coordinate 22,569 of JADHOK010000004.1, forward strand.
CAGCCAAAGCAAGGCGATAGGGCGGGCGGGTCATGGGCTTAAATCTCCGGACTGTATTCCAAACCAGCCATCAGCTTAATCAAAAGAAAAAGCACCGCCAGCGAAAACCGACGATGCTTTTAAAAATTATCGCGTCTTCGATTTCCAGCCCCGATCTTAAACCTCGACCTTAAGCGCGGACCGTATAAGACGCGCGCGCGGCTAAAGCGAGCGTGCCACCAGCATGCGCATAATCTCATTCGAGCCGCCATAAATGCGTTGCACCCGACTGTCGGTATACATCCGGCTGATCGGATATTCATCCATATAGCCCCAGCCGCCGAAGAATTGCAGACACGTATCAATGGTCTCGTTCTCGCGCTCCGTGCACCAAAACTTGGCCGCCGCCGCCGTATTGGCATCCAGCTCGCCATCCATTAATTGCTGCGTCAACTGGTCGACCATGGCGCGCGCGGCCATCCAATCGGCTTTGCATTCAGCCAGTTTGAACTGGGTGTTTTGATAATCAAAAATCGCATTGCCGAAAGTCTGGCGCTCGCGCGTATAGTCCAGCGTCAGTTCAATGGCGCGTTCCATCGCCGCCACCGCGCCATTGGCAATCACCAAACGCTCAGCCGGCAATTGCTGCATCAGCTGATAAAAGCCTTTGCCTTCCTCGCCGCCCAGCACATTTTCGCCCGGCACTTTCACATTGTCGAAAAACAGCTCGGACGTGTCGGCCGCGTGCTGGCCCATTTTGTCGAGATTGCGCCCGCGCGCAAAACCATCCGTATCGGTCTCGACAATCATCAGCGAAATTCCTTTGGCACCCTGTTCGGGGTCGGTTTTGGCGACCACCAGAACCACATCGGCGTGTTGGCCGTTGGTGATGAATGTTTTGGAGCCATTGACGACATATTGATTGCCGTCTTTCAGCGCTGTGGTTTTTACCGATTGCAAGTCAGAGCCGGTGCCCGGTTCGGTCATCGCAATGGCGCAGACCATTTCCCCGGATGCCATTTTCGGCAGGTATTTTTTCTTCTGCTCTTCAGTGCCATAGGCGAGAAAATAATGCGAGCAAATGAGCGAATGAACCGATTGTCCCCAGCCGCTAAGCCCCAAGCGGGTTTGTTCTTCCGTCATAATCGCTTCGTGGCGATAATCGCCGCCGCCGCCGCCATATTCTTCCGGAATGGAGGTCAGCAAGAGGCCCGCCTCACCGGCTTGGTTCCAAGCATCGCGGTCAACCATGCCCTGCTCGTGCCATTTATCAGCCAGCGGCACAAATTTGTCTTTCATGAATTTGCTGGCCGCATCTTTAAAAATTGTCAGGTCCTCGGTCATCCAAGGCGATACATAATTTCCAAGCATGATATCCTCCAAAATTGTGATGGCACCTTAGAAAATGCGCGGCATTTCGGCAAGCCATCGGCCTGCGGCAAACGCGCCGCAACCTGTCGCGCGCTCATTCGCGCAACAGGCGCTTATAATTGCATGCCGGGGTGATAGCCGCCCAGCAACACGCGGCCGGTCATTTCATAGGTCGCGGCATTGGTAATCATGTGCTGGGTCATGGTTTGCGCATCGCGCAAGCGGCGCTGGATTGAACTGTCGAGATAGACCGATGTGCCGCCGGCAATATCATGCACGCGGCGCACCACTTCAGCGCAACTGCGCACCGCATGGGTTGAGGCGAGGCGCAAATCGGCTTTCAGCTCGGGCTCGATGGCGCTGTGTTGGGCCGCCTGCCAAGCTTCATCCACGGTTTTTTCAAACAACGCTTGCGCGGCGCGCCATTCGGCTTCGGCTTGCGCCAAAGCGGCTTGCACACCGCTGCGTTCAGCCAAAGCACGGCTATGGCCTTGCGCTTTTTTGGCCGTCGCCAAACCGACCACTTCGTCGAGCGCGGCGCGCGCATTGCCCAAAGCCACGGCAGCGACCCCGGCCGCCAACAACGCGAAATAGGGCATATTGTAAAGCGCGCCCTCGGCCCATGGCGCATCGGTGGCAATCGAATAGCTATGTGCCACGGGCACCCGCACATTGTCGAGCTCGACATCGCCCGATGAGGTGCCGCAAAGGCCCATTGTGTGCCATGTATCGTGAAAGATGACGTGCTCGCGCGGCACCATGAGCAGGCGAATCTTCTTACCCGACGGCGTGTCCTCCGCGTGCTCCAAAGTTATGCAGCCAAGGCCGATATAATCGGCATTGGCCGACCCCGAGGCCCACGCCCAACGGCCCGAAACAACATAATCATCGCCGTCGCGAACCGCGCGCCCATTGGGGGCAAAAATCCCGCATGTGATGCGCTCCGTAGCGGCGAACATATCGCCGCCAATGTCGGCATCGATATAAGCCGCGCCCAAAGCGGCGGTCGCGCCGATCATGCAGACCCAACCGCTGGCGGCGTCATGGCGCGCCAAATATTCGATGCGCGCCAGCGCCTCGGGCGGCGCTAATTGCTGACCGCCGATTTTATCCGGCACGAACATGTTGAAAAATCCGGCCGCAGCAAGGGCGCGCGCCAATTCGGGCGGCAATTGCCGCGCCGCTTCAATGGCATCGCTTTCGGCGGCGGCACGCGCACAAACCGCTTCAATATCGGGAGTGATGGCTGCGTGAATGGTCATTTAAAGGCCCTCTTTACTCTGGCAAACTTTAACGCCGCCGCCAAAATTGGCAACCTTGAACATCTTCAACCTTTAAAGACTTCAGCCTTTAAAATCTTAAGCTTTAAAAATTGGCGGCACCGAACCGCCGCCGGCCCGTTGTCAGTCTTTTAAGTCAATCCATACCGGCGCATGGTCGGAGGGGCGTTCCCATCCACGCGCCGCGCGCAACACGCCATAATCATGCACCGCATCAGACAGGTCGGGCGTCACCCAAATATGGTCGAGCCGTCTGCCGCGATCAGAAGCCGCCCAATCGCGGGCCCGATAGCTCCACCAGCTATAAAGCTTCTCCTGCGGCGGCACAAAACGGCGCGCCACATCGTCCCAATCAGCCGCGCCCAAGACTTCCGCCAATTCGGCGATTTCCACCGCCGTATGACTGACCACGTTTTTCAACTGTTTCGACGACCATACATCGTGCTCACCAGGGGCGATATTGAGGTCGCCGAGCAGCACTTGACTAGCCGCTTTTCCGGTCTTTTTCATCTTTTTGAAGTTCTTTTTCATCTCCGCCAGAAAAGCCAGCTTGTGGGCGAATTTTTCGTTCACTTGCGGGTCCGGCTCGTCGCCACCGGCGGGGACATAAAAATTATGCACCGTCACCGGTCGGGCGCGTTTACCGGCCCCTTTGAGCGTCACTGCGATATGCCGCCCGTCGCCTTTTTTGCAATAATCGACAATCTGGCTGTCGAGAATTTCGTGTTTCGAAAGTGTAGCGACGCCGTGATAGCCCTTAATGCCGTTCTTGGCGATATGGGCAAAACCGGCTTTGGCAAAGGCTTTCTCGGGGAACTGGTCATTGGGGCATTTGGTTTCCTGCAAACAAATGACATCCGGATCGAGCTTTTTCATCAGCTTGACCACCAGTTTTTCCCGCAACCGCACCGAGTTGATATTCCACGAGACAATCCGCATTAGCCCCCGCCCTTTCTTAAAAAAACAAATTACGATAAATCAAAATAAATTGAGGCTACGGCCGCTCAGGGCCAAGGGCCAACGACCCATCTCAAAAAGCCTGTAACGCAGCAAAAGCGGGTGTCCCAGCGCTTCTTCGCCGGCTGCTTGGTCGTCATTTTCGGCCATTTCAAGCGCCGCCGCAGCCAGCGCCAGCGCTCCGCCAAACGCCGCTTGTTGCGCCGCGCCGACCGCCAAATCGCGGATTGCATCGGGAGCCTCATCGGCCATCATCAACGCCTCATCGGCCATTTCCGCCACCGGTTCGGCCAATGCGGCCGATAAATTGGCCAGCATGACACCAAGGCCTTCTTCCGATACGCCCTCCAATACGCGGTCGGTCAGCGCCGCGCGCAATTGTTCCTCGGCTTCCCAAGCCTCGCTATTGAGGTCGCCGCTTTCAGAGGCGTCCAAAGCGTCGTCCCAATTCATCACCGGCAAAGGTTCGGCATCGGGAAAGCCCAGCGCGTCGAGATAAAGGCGCGCCAAATGCGCCGTCTCGCCGTCAATCGGCTCGCCAAGCTCGGCGAACCAGCGCGCCCGCGTCGCGCGCGCGGTAAACTCGCGCACCGCCGAGAGCAGCGGTATCTCACCCTCCAACGCCAGCAATTCTTCATTGCTGGCCTGCCAATCATTATCGGAATTTTGCGTCATGCGGCTTTAATCATCATCCTCTTCATACTCGATGATTTCAAAATAGGTCGGCGCTAATGCCTCGTGGGTGATGATTTCAGACAGCCGCACCAATGTCACCAAATTTTGTACATCGGTGAGCCGCCAAGCATAGAGCAGGTCGCTGTGGCGGGTGAAAAATAATTCGGCTTGGCCGGGCAGGTCGCCGCTCGGGTCTTTCAGCGCGATGGAGTAATTATTGTCGCGCAGGGTAAAACCCGCCACCATGGTCGCGCCAATGCCGTCGGTAATGGCTTTGCGCAGCACCGCCAATGGCGTCAGCGCTACCGGAAACCAGTTTGGCTCGCCGCCCGGCGCATCCTGCACGGCGACAAATTTTCCTTTCACCGTGACCACGGTTTCACCGCCGCTCTCATAAGCAAAGCGCAAGCGGTTCGGCCAATCAATGGCATAGCTGCCGGTGGCCTGCGCGCCATTTGGCAGGTTCTGGTGGAACTTACCGCTCACCGGCGGCATGTCTTGCAGCGCGCCGTTAATGCGTTTTATCCAAGCGGCTTGGGTTGCTGCATCGGCAAACGGTGCGCCCGCGTCTGGTGCTGCCTTGACCGGCGCGATAGCAAGCGGGGCCGCCAGCGCGGCCGCAAGAAGAGCGATTAAGATTTTGTTTTTGCTTTTCTTCATTTTATTTATGCGTTTTCTTTTAATGGAAGCTTAATGCTTGCCGGCCAGTATTTCGCGTTTACCGGCATGATTGGGTGGCGAGATGACGCCTTGTTCTTCCATCTGCTCGATAAGGCGGGCGGCGCGATTATAGCCGATCGACAGACGCCGCTGCACATAAGAGGTCGAGGCGCGACCGTCGCGTGTGACAATCGCTACCGCTTGGTCGTAAAGACTGTCGCCGCCCGACGCCTCCATATCGGACATCTCCTCAGGCTCTTGCGTCACCTGCTCGATATAATCGGGAGCCCCTTGTTTTTTCAAAAACGTCACCACTTTTTCGACCTCTTCATCAGAGACAAACGGCCCATGTACACGCCGCACGCGCCCGCCGCCGCCCATATAGAGCATATCGCCTTGGCCCAATAATTGCTCCGCGCCCTGCTCGCCCAACACCGTGCGGCTGTCAATCTTCGAGGTCACTTGAAACGAAATGCGGCTAGGAAAATTGGCTTTAATCGTGCCGGTAATGACATCGACCGAAGGGCGCTGCGTCGCCGTGATGAGATGCACACCGGCGGCCCGCGCCATTTGCGCCAGACGCTGCACCGCCGCTTCAATCTCCTTGCCCGCCACCATCATCAAATCGGCCATCTCATCAATCACAACGACGATAAAGGGCAGCACCTCGGCCTCGATAATCTCGTCTTCATAAACCGCCTCACCGCTTTCCGGGTCAAAACCGGTTTGCACGCGCCGCGACAGCGTCTCGCCGGCCGCTTTGGCTTCGCGCATGCGCTCGTTAAAACCGTCAATATTGCGGACACCGATTTTCGCCATTTTGCGATAACGGTTCTCCATTTCCTGCACCACCCATTTCAACGCCACCACAGCTTTTTTCGGTTCCGTCACCACCGGTGCCAAGAGATGGGGAATACCGTCATAGACCGACAATTCCAGCATTTTCGGGTCAACCAGAATAAGCCGGCATTGGTCAGGCGTCAGACGATAAAGCAAAGATAATATCATTGTGTTAATGCCGACCGATTTGCCCGAGCCGGTGGTGCCGGCGACCAAAAGATGCGGCATTTTGGTGAGGTCGGACATCACCGGCGCGCCGCCAATATCTTTACCCAGCGCCATGGTCAGTTTGGCTTTGCCGCTTTCAAAATCGCTTGAGGATAAAAGCTCGCGAAGCGATACCAGCTCGCGCATCTGGTTAGGCAGCTCAATGCCAATAACATTGGAGCCGGGCACCGGCGCGACGCGAGCCGACACAGCGCTAATCGAGCGCGCAATATCATCGGCCAGACCGACCACACGCGAGGAGCGCACACCGGCCGCCGGTTCCAATTCGTAAAGCGTTACCACAGGACCCGGGCGCACTTGGCCAATCGTGCCATGCACGCCAAAATCCGCCAGTACGGTTTCCAGCATCCGCGCATTGGCTTCCAGCGCATCCTTGCTGAGATTGACCGTCTGGCGCGGTTTTTTGTGCTCGGTCAGCAGCCGCAAAGGCGGCAATTCATAAGTCGATTTATCAAAAGCCAGGCGTGGCTGGGCTTCGCGCGCGGCACGGCGACCGGTGCGCGGGGCCGGTTTTTTATCCGCCACACGCACACTGCCCGCCGTTTCGCCCGCCGTTTCACCCGTCGCTTCCAGCTCGGTCATCTCGGTTTCAGCGGCGGTGCTGCGCCAACCCATAACGCGGCCTGTCAATTTTTCCTGCAGCCGCGCCGGATGAAGCACCGCCATAAAAGCCCCGATGCCCCGCGCCAATTGCGGCACGTGGCGCGCCGATTGCACCGAACGCCAGCCAAGGCGCGCCGTATTGCGCAACATGCCGCTGCCGAACAACGCCGCCAACATAGCCAGCCCGCCCAGCGCATAAGCCAGCGG
>JADHOK010000074.1 GCA_016779015.1 PS1 clade bacterium
CTTTTGCGGGGCCTACCCCTCAGGGTCGTGATTGACCGCCATAATCTCGCCTTCGGCCATTAACTTACCATCGACAAACACCTCGCCTTTAAATTTATAGGCCATGCCGCGGCGGCGAATCTGCGTCACATGAATGCGCATCTGGTCGCCCGGCGTCACCGGATGGCGGAAGCGCACCTTATCGACCGTCATAAAATAAATCAGCTTGGTCTCAATCGGGTTGCCACTATCTTTGGCGTGCTGCATCACCAATATCGCCGATACTTGCGCGATGGCCTCGATAATCAGAACCCCGGGAAATACCGGATTATCCGGAAAATGGCCGGTAAACCAAGGCTCGGACGCGGTGACATTCTTAATGCCGACGCCCGATTGTTCGCCATTCATCTCAACCACACGATCAACCAACAAGAACGGATGGCGGTGCGGTAGGAAATCCATGATTTCCGTTATTGTAACACTCGTACCTTCAATGTTTTCAGACATCGAATCCCCCATGAAATTTCCTCTTTCTCACAACAAATTCATAACAAAAAAGGGGCCCAAAAGCCCCTTTTTCTTTCTCTCATATGAAAGAGGCTTATCGTTTCGAGAACTGGAAGCTGCGGCGGGCTTTCGCGCGGCCATATTTCTTACGCTCGACAACACGGCTGTCACGGGTCAGGAAGCCGCCTTTTTTCAGCACCGGACGCAGGCCCGGCTCGTAGTAAGTCAGCGCCTTGGACAGGCCGTGGCGCACAGCACCCGCTTGGCCCGACAGACCGCCACCGCTTACCGTCGCAATGACGTCAAACTGGCCATTGCGTTCAGCGGCGACCAGAGGCTGGCGCAAAATCATGCGCAGAACCGGACGGGCGAAGAACCTCTCTTCGTCCTTGCCATTAACCGTGATGGTGCCGCTACCGGGCTTGATCCATACGCGCGCAATGGCATTTTTCCGCTTACCGGTCGCATAGGCGCGGCCTTGCGCGTCAATTTGCGGCTCGGCCGGCGTTACCGGCGTTTCTACAGCAGCACTTGCCGCGTCTTCGCCGGCAATGGCGGTATCGAGGTTTTCCAAAGTTGTTTCAGTCGTCTCAGACATATTATGCCCTCACATTCTTGATGTTCATGCCCGCAACATCGAGCGTCTCCGGCGATTGCGCCTCATGCGGATGCTCGGCACCGGCATAAACTTTCAAATTGCCCAATTGCTGACGCGCCAGCGGGCCGCGAGGCAGCATACGCTTGACGGCCATTTCTACGACGCGCTCGGGAAACTTGCCTTCCAGCACTTTTTCCGGAGTGGTTTCTTTCAATCCGCCCGGATAACCGGTGTGGCGGTAATATTTTTTGTCGGCCATTTTCTTGCCGGTAAATTTCACCTTATCGGCATTGATGACAATGACATTGTCGCCACAATCCATATGCGGCGTGAAAGTCGGCAGGTGCTTGCCCCGCAGGCGCGTTGCAATAACCGCGGCCAGACGCCCGACCACCATATTTTCGGCGTCGATGAGAATCCACTTCTTCTCAATATCGGCCGGTTTCGCAGAAAATGTTTTCATCTGTCTCACCCTAAAAAAGGCCGAAAAGCGGCCTCATCAAACTCTGGCTGGGTTTTACGGCTCGCCAGCGCTAAAAGCAATAGTTTAATTTCCGAAAAAAACAATTAAAAACAACAGCTTGTAAATTTGGTAAATATTTACCGTATGCTAGAGCGCTTGTTTATAAAGAATATGCAGATGCGTGACCGCGATGGCCAGCAGCGCCACCGCGCCTAGCTGGTGCGCCGCCCCCAGATATATCGGCACCGCCAGCATCAGCGCGACAATGCCCAGCACGACTTGCAGCAGCAGAGCCGCGCCCAGCCATTTTGCTGAAAGCGCCGCCGCGCCGCCCGCGCCCGATTGCAGCACACGATAAACATGCCAGCCAATCAGCCCCGTCAGCGCATAGGCAATCATCCGGTGATCGAATTGCACGGTCAGATGGTTTTCGAAGAAATTGAGCCAGAAAGGCTGCAACATAAACAAACCGTCGGGAATGAAATCGCCATCCATAAGCGGCCAGTCGGTGTAGGTTTTGCCGGCATCGATACCCGCCACCAGCGCGCCCATAAGCGATTGAAACAACACCGAGCCGACAATTACCGCCGCCACTGTGCCCTGCTTGCCAAAGCGGCCATTTATCGGCGCGCCGCGCCAATAATTCAGCGCCAGCCATAGTGAGGAAGCGAGAATAATCAGCGCCAAGCCCAAATGCATGGCAAGGCGATATTGGCTGACATCAACCCTATCGGTGAGGCCACTGGCGACCATATACCACCCCATAAAGCCTTGCAGACCGCCCAGTGCGAACAAACCGATGAGCGGCGGCAAGGCGGCGCGGCTGATTTTCTTCTGCACCAGAAAAATCACGAAAGGAATAAAGAACACCAGACCGACAATGCGACCGAGGAAGCGATGCGCCCATTCCCACCAATAGATGATTTTAAACTCGGCCAAGCTCATTCCGGCATTGACCAATTGGTATTCGGGAATCTTTTTGTATTTGTCGAACTCGACCAGCCAATCGGCGTGGCTGAATGGCGGCAACGCGCCGCGTATCGGTGCCCATTCGGTAATCGACAAGCCGCTATCGGTGAGCCGCGTCAAGCCGCCGACCAGCACAATCAGCATAACAAAACCGGCGAGCGTAAACAGCCAAATGGCGATTTGGCGGTCAGACGCTGTAATCCCCTGCTGGGGCGTCGATATGGCTGTCGAATTCATGCGTCTTATATAGGCGTTTCCCGACTGCGCCGCCTTGCGACCAAACATCGCTAGAGGGCGTGCGGGGAACATGTTACATCAACGCCATGACAAACACGCCTGAAACCAATCGCAAACCTTTTCGCAAGCCGTGGCTGCCGATTCGCATCCGCAAGCTCATCGGGCTGGTGCTGATGCTGGCGCTGATTGTGTTCTACGCGCTGCTGGTGATGACCGTGGCGGTGACCACCAGCGTGCCGGAAAACGGCATTGTCGAGTTTTTCTATTATCTGATTACCGGCGTCGCTTGGGTGGTACCCGCCGCCGCGATTATTTATTGGATGCAGCGCCCCGACGAGCCTGAAGCGTAAGCTCGCCTGTAAGTTTTTGCCCTGCCGAGTGAACGGTTTTCTTAGTCCGGACGCCCAAACTGAAAAATATTCAGCGCGATAATGGCGACGATGAAAACAACGATTGGCAAAATAGCAGACATTTTTCTCTCCAGCTTTTAAATGGTCGGAGCGGCGGGATTCGAACCCACGACCCCTTGTCCCCCAGACAAGTGCGCTACCGGGCTGCGCTACGCTCCGACACGGCTATTAACTAGGTAGTTTCAATAAAAAACGCAAGTGCGCCGTCGGTTTATCGCACGGCCAATTTAATTATCTTCACCAACCAGCAAAATGCGCGCCAGCTTGAGATTTTGTCGCGCCGCTTCCAGCTTACTGCGGCGGTCGATGCCAACTTCATTGAGCGACGCCTGCGATGTCGGTTTCTCACCCTTGGCCAGCCGCCGCACCTCTGCAACACCCGCTTCCTTCAGATGCTTTTTCGCACCTTTAATGGTCATGCCCTGCGCGTGCAGCAAAAATTTGATACCGGCAATCAGCTCAACATCCTCGGGTCGATAATAGCGCCGCCCCGCGGCGCGCTTCACCGGTTGAATCTCGTCAAACTTGCTTTCCCAGAAACGCAGCACATGCGGCTTCACATCGAGCGCCTCGGCAACCTCGCTAATGGTGCGAAAGGCGCTGTCTGATTTTCCCGACGTCATTGAGCGATCGCGGGGGCTCTAACCGAGCCCTGACATTTTATTGACTTTGTCTTTCAGCACATGGCTGGCGCGGAAGCTAAGCACGCGGCGCGGCTCGATCGGCACTTCCTCACCGGTTTTCGGATTGCGGCCTATGCGGCCGTTTTTATGGCGCACGAGAAATGAACCGAAAGAGGACAGTTTAACATCCTCCCCGCGAATGAGCGCATCCGAAATCTCGTCGAGAACGGTCTCCACTATCTGCGCGGACTCGCTGCGCGACAGCCCAACCGTGTTGTAAACAATTTCGCTCAAATCCGAACGTGTGACTGTCTTACCCGCCATGTACTGGTCTCCTCAGCCGAAAGTTAAGCACAAGGCAAAATGCCCGCGCAAGGTTAAAACTGAATTAAAATAGGGATTTATACCCAACGAACTAGATTGGCACCCCAGGTCAGGCCGCCGCCCATGGCTTCCAGCATAATCAAATCACCGGATTTCACGCGCCCGCTTTTGACCAAATCATGCAGCGCCAGCGGTATCGAGGCGGCTGATGTGTTGGCGTGGTTTTGCACCGTAATGACGGTTTTTTCAGCCGGCAGGCCGATGCGTTTGGCGACCCCGTCAATGATGCGTTTATTGGCCTGATGCGGCACAAACCAGTCAATATCGTCGACCTTCAAATCATGCGCGGCAAGCAGGCTGTTAATCGCATCGGCGATATTGCCGACCGCGTGGCGATAAACCTCCGGCCCCTGCATACGCAATTTGCCCGTTGTACCGGTGGTTGATGGCCCGCCATCGACGTAAAGCAAATCGGTAAGATTGCCGTCGGAACGCAAATAAGAGCCGATAATATGCGGCGCGTTCGGGGTGTCGATATCGGTCGCCTCAATCACCACCGCGCCGCCGCCATCGCCGAACAACACCGCCGTCGCGCGGTCGTCCCAATCGAGCAGGCGGGTCATGGTCTCAGCGCCGATGAACAATACGCGCATGGCCTGTCCGGTCTCGACCATGGCCGAGGCGACGCTAAGCCCATAGACAAAACCCGAGCACACGGCCTGCACATCAAACGCCGCGCCGTGGCTGATGCCAAGTTTCTTCTGCACCAAGGCGGCGGTGGCCGGGAAAGTCAAATCGGGTGTGGTGGTGGCGACAATTATCATGTCGATATCGTCGGTACTGACCGCGGCGTCGGCGAGCGCCTGGCGCGCCGCATGCGCGGCGAGGTCACTGGTCGTCTCCCCCTCGCCTGCTTGGTGGCGCTGTTTAATGCCCGAGCGCGAGGTAATCCATTCGTCGCTGGTGTCGAGAATTTTTGAGAGGTCGTCATTGCTGACGGTTTTTTCGGGCAGATAGCTGCCAATACCGATTATCTTCGCTTTACGGGACATGTTCCCCTCCCGGGTTTGTCCGGTTAATCCAAAGGCGCGGCCAATGCGTCGTCGAGCAGCGCCTGTATTTTTTCGATACGCTGTGAAATCTCACCCAGCATATCGGCATCGGCTGCTTCAATTGCAACTTCCACTGCCGTGGCAAAACCGTCGGCGTCTGTACCACCATGGCTTTTTACCACCACACCGTTCAACCCCAAAAACATACCCCCATTAGAAGCATTAGGGTCCATGCGCGCGCGCAGAGCGGCAAAGCCGCTTTTGGCAAACAAATAGCCGATTTTGGTCAATAGCGAACTGCTCATCGCTTGGCGCAAATATTCAGCCATTTGCCGCGCTGTGCCTTCGGCCGTTTTCAGGGCGATATTGCCGGTAAACCCATCGGTGACCACCACATCAACCTCACCGCGACCAATGCCGTCGCCCTCGACAAAACCTTTGAAATTGAGCTCAGATTCACTCAGCAACTCGGCCGCCTCTTTAACCGCATCAGTGCCTTTCATTTCTTCGACACCGATATTGAGCATACCGATTTCGGGTTTTTTGATTCCGAAAACCGTCCGCGCATAGGCCGCGCCCATGGCTGCGAATTGAACATATTGCGCCGCCGTGCCGCCAATATTGGCGCCGACATCCAGCACCACGCTTTCGCCGCGAATGGTCGGCCAGATACAGGCAATGGCCGGGCGCTCAATACCGGGCTGGGTGCGCAGAATGACTTTCGACATCGCCATCAGCGCGCCGGTATTGCCGGCCGATACGCAAGCTTGTGCCTCGCCGTCTTTGACCGCTTGAATGGCGCGCCACATGCCCGAAACTTTGCGGCCTTTGCGCAGTGCTTGGCTCGGCTTGGCGTCCATCTCCACCTCGACATCGCAATGAATGACCTCTGAGGCGGCAGCTAATTTCGGGTGTTTTTTAAGCTCGGCATTGATTTTTGCCGCATCGCCGTAAAGACGAAAATAGGTGTGCGGGCGAGCGTTATGGGTGCGCGCCAAACCGGCTATGGTCACAGCCGGGCCATAATCGCCGCCCATGGCATCAATCGCAATTACGGTTTTGCTCACAAATCCCCTCGCCCCGATAGCCTGCCAAATGCAAACGCCGCCCTATATGCGCTTGTTTGACGCTTTTATCAAGTTTCCTTATCCGTCTCTTTCAGGGCCGACAGAGCGGCAAAAGGCGATTGTTTGGCGTCTTCGGCCTCGATTTCCGCCTCCGATTGGCCATAACCGGCGAATTGCGCCCCTTCGGCGCGCGGATAGGCCGGAATTTCCATAGCAAAAACCTGCGTCACCATCTCGCCAATATCGGCGCGCCCGTCATGCATTGCCTCGGGCAACTCAGTATCAAAATCATCCTCCGGGACGATATATTTTGCGACCATTTCCTGCGGCTGAAACTCAGCCGCAAAGCCCTGCTTAATCTCGGTCCAAAGCGGCTCCAACGTGACGCCGCATAATTGCCGCACGCGCCCGCTTACCTCACCGCTGGCTTGCAGACAGTCATTATCGAGCGGCGACACCAGCGCTTGAAAACGCAGCGCCGCAACCTCTTCGACGTTGAACCGCTCGGCCAACGCCGCCAGCACCTGAGCATCCGGCGTGTGGTCAATCTCATAACCGTTTGGCGGCACTTCATCGTGCTGCAACAGCAAGCTCATTTCGGCTTC
>JADHOK010000075.1 GCA_016779015.1 PS1 clade bacterium
TTTCATTCTTGCGGTGATGATTATCGGCACCCGCCAGCTTGGTCTCGCCATACTGATGCACGATGCGGCGCACAATGCTCTGTTTCGCACGACAAATTGGAATAATTGGTTGTCGGACTGGCTGTGCGGCTATCCGATGATGGCGCGCACCGACGCTTATCGGCGTTACCATTTGCATCACCATATGCGCACCCAGCAGGATGACGACCCTGACCTCATTCTATCAAAACCGTTTCCCATCACCCGCAAAAGTCTGCGCCGCAAACTATGGCGCGACCTCAGCGGACAGACCGGCTATCAGCAAAGAAAAGCGCAAATTCTGAACGCGCTCGGCTCTAAAGAATTGGGTTTTTTCGGTCGGCTGCAACATTTTTGGGCCAAGCTGGGCGGAACCGTGCTGGCCAATCTCGCTGTGCTGGCCGTGTGCAGCGCGCTGTTTCATTGGAGCTATTATCTGATGTTCTGGCTGCTGCCGTTTCTGACCTATCACATGGCGATTACGCGGCTGCGCAATATCGCCGAACACGCCATTGTGCCGGATAATAATGACCCGTTCCGCAATGCCCGCACCACCAAAACCAACTGGCTGTCGCGCCTGCTGATTGCGCCTTATTGGGTGAATTATCACGTCGAGCACCATTTGATTATGCATGTGCCGTGCTGGCATTTGCCGCTTATGCACAAAACCCTGATGGCCACCGGCTATGGTGACAAAATGGAAATGGCGTCCGGCTATATTGACGTGCTGCGCCGCGCCAGTTCGCGCCCCGACGATGAAGACACGCCGGGCGAAATCGTGCATGATGGCCGCAATCGCGTGAAAGGCAATTTCACCGAAGGTTTTTCGGAAACCGCCTAACCCTCTTGCTCAGGATTTTTCATGTCCCTTTCAGATAATGAAGCCGCCAATATCGCCTTGGCGCAAAAACTCATCGAGTTGACGCAAGCCGCCGGTGCTGATGCCGCCGATGTACTGGTCATTGACAGCGCCTCGCTTTCGGTCTCGTGCCGTATGGGCGAGCTGGAGGATACCGAACGCGCCGAAAGCCGCGATATCGGCCTGCGCGCCATGCTCGGCCGGAAGCAAGCTTTTGTTTCGGGCAGCGCCGTCGATGACGAAGCATTGAAACAATTGGCGCAGCGCGCCGTCGATATGGCGCAAGCGACACCGGAAGATCGCTATTGCGGTTTCGCCCCCGAAGACCGCCTGACAAAAACCATTCCGGCGCTCGATATTGCCGACGCACACGAACCCGATAGCGACGCATTGCTGGCCATGGCGGTTGCTTGCGAAGGCGCGGCGCGCGCCGTTGAGGGCATTACCAATTCAGAAGGCGGCGGTGCCGGTTGGGGGCGCGCCACCACAGCATTGGCCACCAGCCATGGCTTTGAGGGGGCCTATACCAGCACCAGTTTTTCGACAAGTTGCGCGGTTATCGGTGGCGCCGGTGAAGCCATGGAGCGCGATTATGCCAGCCATTCGGCGCGCCATTTGGAAGACCTTGATGCGCCCGAGCTTATCGGCCAACGCGCCGGGGAGCGCACGGTAAAACGCCTCAATCCGCGCAAGATTAAAAGCACCAAAGCCGATGTGGTTTATCATCCGCGCGTCGCCGCCTCGTTGCTGGGGCATTTATCGGCCGCCATTTCGGGCAATGCCATTGCCCGCGGCACATCGTTTTTGCGCGATAGTATGGGCGAAAAAATCATGAGCGCGGCGGTGACCATTGAGGACGACCCGCTGCGCCCGCGGGGTCTGCGTTCGGCCGGTTTTGACGGCGAAGGTGTGGCGACCGAGAAGCTGATACCGGTTGATAAAGGTGTGCTGCAATGCTGGTGGCTGGACAGCGCCTCGGCGCGCCAGCTGGAGCTTGAAACCAATGGCCGCGCGGCGCGTGGCATTGGTGGCCCGCCCGGCCCCTCAGCGACCAATCTTTATATGCAAAACGGCAAAGACAGTGTCGAGACGCTGCTCAAGAATATCGGCACCGGTTTTTACGTCACCGAACTTATCGGTATGGGCGTCAATGGGGTGACGGGCGATTATTCGCGCGGCGCGTCGGGTTTCTGGATCGAGAATGGCGAGATTGCCTATCCGGTCAGCGAGATTACCATTGCCGGCAATCTGAAAGAGATGTTTTTGAATATGACACCGGCCGATGACCTCGAATTTCGCCGCGGCGTCAATGCGCCGACCATTTTGGTGGAGGGCATGGCGCTTGCCGGACTTTAGATTCAATGTCTAGGCCCACTGTTTAAGTCCACTGTTTAGAGCCGTTTTGTAAAGGGCGATTGGCCGCCGTAAATGCGCCACAATATGCTATAAATTCGAATCACGATTTTAAATCGTCACGGGGAAATGGGGAGCGCGCAGGCGCCGAAACATTTTGAGTCAGTTGACCGCAGTGCAGGAAAACAGCGTCACCACAGCACCGACTATGACGCATATACAAAACGCCGATGTGCAAGCGCGCTATCAGACGCGGCGCTCGCGCTCGCTGGCGCTTATCGAACGCTTATTGCGCAGCTATTTGCGGCCCTATTTATGGCTGCTCGGCGCGTCGATTTTATTGAATGTCGTCATCGCCGCCACCACCGGCGCCCTGCCCTGGTTCATCCAGCAAGCCGTCGATGAGGTGTTCAACAATAAAAACCCAAACATGCTAGTGCTGGTGCCGTTGGGGGTTATCGCTGTCTCCTTCATCAAAGGCATCGCCACTTACGGCTCAAATGTAATCATGAATTATGTCGGCCAGCGCTCGACCGCCAATTTGCAGCGCGACCTGTTTGCGCGGCTGGTGCATGGCGATCTGGCTTATGTCTCGCAACAGCATAGCGGCGCTTATATTTCGATTTTCATGAACGATGCGACGCGACTGCGCGATACGGTGTCGAATATCATCATCTCGCTGGTGCGCCATTTGCTGACCATTGTGGCGCTTATCGGTTTCATGTTCACCATTAACTGGCATTTGGCGCTGGTTTATACGGTGATTGTCATCCCCATGGGGGTGTCGGCCATGCGCCGCCTCGGCAAAGTAACCCGCACCGCCTCACGCGACGGCTTGCAGGAGACCAGCGAGTTCTCAACCCTGATTGCCGAGACGCTGAGCGGCCTTCGCATCGTCAAAGCCTATGGCCAAGAGGGCGACCAGATTGGCCGCGCCGGTGCGACCATTGACCGGGTGTTGGAATTTACCATGCGCGCCATTCGCGCCCGCGCCGCCGCCAGCCCGGCCATTGAGGCATTGGGCGGTATCGCCGTCGGGGCGATTATTTTTGTCGGCGGTTATCAATCCATGCAGGGCAATCTGACAGCCGGCGAATTTATGGGGTTCATCACCGCTCTGCTGGCGGTCTATCAACCGCTGCGCGCCGTCGCCAATATGCAGACCATTCTCCAAGAAGGCGTTTCGGCGGGAACGCGCGTCTTCGCCATTCTCGACGCCAAAGACCATGTCGTCGATACGGCCGATGCCTCCACGCTCGATGTCAGCGAGGGGGCGGTGCGTTTCGACAATGTGTCGTTTCAATATGAAGGACGCGAGCATCCGGCGCTTAACGGCGTCACCATTGAGGTGCGGCCCGGCCAGACCGTGGCGCTGGTCGGCGCGTCGGGTTCGGGCAAATCGACCCTGCTCAATCTTACCTTGCGCTTCTTCGATGTCAGCAATGGGGTGATTGAAATTGACGGCCAGGATATTCGCAAAGCCACGCTGGACAGCCTACGCCGCGCCACTGCTTTGGTGACGCAAGACCCGTTCCTGTTTGACGACACCATTGCCAATAATATCGCCTATGGTTCGCCCGCTGCCGATACCGCCGCCATTGAGCAAGCGGCCAAGCAAGCGGCGGCGCATGAATTTATTGCCGAGCTGCCCGAGGGCTATGAGACGCGCGTCGGCGAGAGCGGTTTGCGGCTTTCGGGCGGGCAGAAACAGCGCATCGCCATTGCCCGCGCCATGCTGAAAAACGCTCCCATATTGCTGCTCGACGAAGCCACCTCGGCGCTCGACACAGCGTCGGAACAAAAAGTGCAGGCGGCGCTCAACACGCTGATGCAAGGGCGCACCTCTTTGGTCATCGCCCACCGCCTATCAACCATCATGCATGCCGACCGGATTTATGTGATGGCCGAAGGGCAAGTGGCCGAAAGCGGCACGCATGATGAATTGCTCGCCGCCAATGGCGTTTACGCCGACCTCTACCACAAACAATTTGAAAGCGAGGGCAGCTAATGGCCGTATTGCGGCTGTATCTGGTCATCGCTTTTCTGAGTGCCCCTTTGCTGCGTTTGCAATTACGCCGCCGCGCCATGGCGGGGCGCGAGGAAGCCGGCCGTTTGGCCGAGCGTTTCGGTTACGCCTCGCTGCAACGCCCAAGCGGGCCGCTTGTCTGGGTGCATGCGGCGTCGGTTGGCGAGACCATTTCCGTGTTGCCGCTGATTGGCGACCTGCTGGCGGCGCATGAGGGTTTGCACGTGCTT
The DNA here is from genome assembly GCA_016779015.1 of PS1 clade bacterium. Classification (GTDB taxonomy): domain Bacteria; phylum Pseudomonadota; class Alphaproteobacteria; order RS24; family RS24; genus UBA8337. The sequence continues at coordinate 4,487 of JADHOK010000075.1, forward strand.
TTGACCAACGGCACGGTGACCGCCGCGCAAACCGTCGCCGCCTATCAAAAACGCGAAAGTGCCATCGGCGCGCGCGTGCTGCACCAATATGTGCCGCTCGACCGCCGCCGCTGGGTCAATCGCTTTCTCGACCATTGGCGGCCGCAAGCGACTTTTTGGGTCGAAAGCGAGATTTGGCCCAATGCGATTATCACTTGCGCCGCACGGGGTTTGAAACCGGTGATGATTAACGGACGCATGTCGCCGCGTTCTTTCAAAAACTGGCATCGCTTCAACGGGGCGGCGCAATTTCTGCTTGGCAAATTTGCGCTGCTGACGGCGCAAGACGATATCAGCGCCGCGCGGCTTAGGGATTTGGGTCTGGAAAATATCGCCACGCCGGGCAATTTGAAACTCGACGCGCCGCCATTAGCCGTCGATACGGCGCGTCTGGCGGCGCTCAAAGAGGCGATTGGCGCGCGCCCGCATTGGCTGGCCGCCAGCACGCATCCCGGCGAGGAAGAACAATTGGCCGCCGCGCATCGCCTCATCGCCGAGGCGACGCCGCAGCTCTTGACGATTATTGTGCCACGCCACCCTGAGCGCGGAAATGCCATTGCCGACAAGCTGCGCCGCGACGGGTTTAAGCTGGCGCAACGCGCGCGCCATGAAATGCCGACCAGCGACACGGAAATTTATCTGATGGATACGCTGGGCGAGATGGGGCTGGCCTATCGGCTGACCGATATCGCTTTTATCGGCGGTACACTGGTGCCGCATGGCGGGCAAAATCCGTTTGAGGCGGCGCAGCTCGATTGCGCCATTTTGCACGGCCCCCATATCGCCAATTTCGAGACCCTGTTCGACGATATGGCGAGCAAAGGCGCGACCGCCGAGGTCACCGACACGGCGACGCTGGCGGCGCAGGTGAAAGCGCTGCTCAATAATCCTGCCAGCATTGAGCAAATGCGCCACGCCGCAAAAGATTTCAGCGCCGAAATGGGCGGCGCACGGGCCCGCATGGCGGCGCTGCTGACGCCGTTTCTGGGAGGTCGGCATGAGTGAACCGCGCTTTTGGCAATCAAAGACGCATCCGACCGGCCTATTATTGACGCCGCTGGCCTGGGTTTATCGCGGGCTTGAGGCGGTCAATCGCAAACTGACGCAACCGCAACACCCGGGCAAGGCGGTGATTTGCGTCGGCAATCTGACGGCGGGCGGGGCCGGTAAAACCCCGACCGTGCGCTGGCTGGCGGCGCAATTAGCGGCCCGCAACATGCGTCCGGCGGTATTATCGCGCGGCTATGGCGGCAGCGAAAAAGGCCCGCTCAAAGTTGATACCGCGGCCCATAATGCCCGTCAGGTTGGCGATGAGCCGCTGATGCTGGCCAAAGACTTGCCGGTCTATATCGGCGCTGATCGCATGGCCGGTTTGCGCCAAGCGGTGCAAGACGGGGCCGATGTGCTGATAAAAGATGACGGCTTTCAAAACCCCTCTCTGGCGCATCATTTCAACCTGATTGTCGTCGATGGCGCGACCGGTCTGGGCAATCAACGCCTGCTGCCCGCCGGCCCGTTGCGCCAGCCGCTCGATGTGGCGCTGGCGCGTCTCGACGCGCTTTTGGTGCTGGGCGAGGCGACGCATGACAGTGTGGATTTTCTGATGGATGCGGTGGAAGCTTTCGGCAAGCCGGTATTTCAAGGGGTCGTTGGCGCGGCACAAACAGACGGCAATAAGAGCGGCGAAACAGTGCATGGATTTTGCGGCATCGCCAAGCCGGAGAAATTTCGCGCCAGCCTCGAAGCGCAGGGCTATCGGCTGAGCGGTTTTAAGCGCTTTGCTGACCACCATAATTTCACCAATGCCGAGGCGGCGCAGCTTCTGGCCGCCGACGCGCCGCTCATCACCACTGAGAAAGACATGGCGCGGCTGCACAATGCGCCCGCCAATAGCCCACTGGCGCAGCTTGCTGCCACGGCGCAAGTGCTGCCGGTTGCGTTATCGGTCGATAATGAAACGGCGCTTGTCGACGCCATTGAGCAGGCCATTCAAAGCGGACAGGCCAATCGGCTTTACAAATCTTATTAGGCGTTTGCCCTATTCAGCTTGACCGGCTGCTAGCAGCGCCGGATCACTTATTCGGTTGACCGGCTGCTAGAAGCGCTGGATCAAGGCGCGCGCCGCGCCAGAACATGCGCCAGTCGAGATGCGGGCCGGTCGAGCGACCCGTCGAGCCGACGGTGGCGATAACATCGCCGCGCTGCACTTTTTGACCGACCTCAACCTTCAAGCTGTCGAGATGCA